>JAZNST010000078.1:0-7241 GCA_045591405.1 Ruminiclostridium sp. | reverse complement strand
CCCCTCGTCTGCGCCTCCCTCTCCACTGCGTTTCGCTTCGGGTCAGCCTCGGCGCGCGCTCCGCCTATCCCAACTTTTCTCCCAAAACAAAAAAGGACGGCAAAACCGTCCTTTTGCATTTCAATCTTACTTATTAAGACCAAACTTCTTGTTGAACTTGTCAACGCGTCCGCCTGTATCAACGAGCTTCTGCTTACCTGTGAAGAATGGGTGGCACTTTGAGCAGATTTCCACCTTGATATCTTCCTTAGTAGAACGTGTTTCAATCACGTTACCGCAAGCACACTTGATTGTTGTAGGCTTGTAATCGGGATGAATGCCCTCTCTCATGTTGTCACCGCCTTTTCTTTCATATTCAGCGCAATGGGGAGCAACCCAATGCGTATTATCGTCGGAAATATATGATAACATATATTTTTTTCGTTGTCAAGACTTTTTTGCAATTACTTGATAAGCTTTGTGAAGGCTTCTGCGTATTTCTGCTGGATTTCAGCCGCTTGGTCGGTAGACTTTCCGACAGTTGTGTAATAGATCTTGATTTTAGGCTCAGTACCCGATGGTCTGATAACGAGGCTTGCGCCGCCGTCGAGGTAAAGGGTGATTACGTTTGACTTAGGGAGCGTGATTTCTGTTTTTTCGCCTGTTTTGAGGTCAGTTTTTACAGAAAGCTCATAATCGGCAACCGCCGTAACCTTATCTCCTGCGATTTCTGTGGGGAAGTCGGTACGCATTGTATCCATAATCTTCTTCATAGTTGCCATACCGCTTTCGCCCTCAAAGGCGAAGGTTTCGAGCTTGTTGCAGTAGAAGCCGTAGTCGTTATAGAGCTTTTCTCTGACTTCGATCATAGATTTGCCCTGAGCGTGATAGAACGCCGCCATCTCACAAATGAGCATAGAAGCAACAACTGCGTCCTTATCTCTTACGTAGCTTCCTGCGAGGTAGCCGTAGCTTTCCTCAAAGCCGAATACGTAGCGATCTTCTTCTCCCTTTTCTTCGAGGAAGCCGATCTGTTCACCGATAAACTTAAAGCCTGTGAGTACCTCGATAAGCTCAACGCCGTACTTTTCAGCGATAGGTCTTGTGAGGTCGGTTGTTACGATTGTCTTTATTGCAATAGGATTCTTGGGCATTGTGCCGAGCTTTGTTCTTTCAGCGCAGATATATTCAAGAAGCATTGCGCCAACCTCGTTACCTGTAAAGAGAGCATAGCCTCCCTTTGCGTCGGGAACGGCGATACCAACGCGGTCACAGTCGGGGTCAGTTGCAAGAAGCAGGTCAGGCTGTTCCTTTTCACAAAGCTCAAGTCCCTTTTGAAGCGCCTCTCTTATTTCGGGGTTGGGATAAGGGCAGGTAGCGAAGGTTCCGTCCGGGTTTTCCTGTTCCTTAACGATTACGACGTCGTCGATTCCGATTTCGCTGAGAATACGGCGAACGGGCTTATTTCCCGTTCCGTTAAGCGGAGTATAAACAACCTTCAGCCCTGCAGTTTTACAGAGTTCGGGGTGAATTGACTGCTTTTTAACCTCAGCGATATAGTCGTCGATTACGTCCTGTCTGATATATTCGATTTTTCCTTGAGAAAGAGCGCCGTTAAATTCCTCGGAGCTTACTCCCTCAAAGACGTCGGTCTTATTGATATAACCAAGGATAAGCTCAGCCGCCTCAAGCGTCACCTGGCAACCGTCAGCGCCGTAAACCTTATATCCGTTATATTTTGCGGGGTTGTGGCTTGCAGTTACCATAACGCCTGCGTCGCACTTATGCGCTCTTACTGCATAAGAAAGCATTGGCGTGGGCATAAGCTCTTCATAGATATAAACCTTTATACCGTTTGCTGCGAAGACCTCTGCTGCCGAACGAGCGAAATAATCGCTCTTTATACGGCTGTCATAAGAAATTGCAACCGAGGGATTATCGCTAATGCTTTTAAGATAGGTAGCAAGGCCCTGAGTAGCCTTTCTTACGGTATAGTAGTTCATTCTGTTGGTGCCTGCGCCGATTACGCCTCTGAGACCCCCTGTTCCGAATTCAAGCTCACGGTAAAAGCGGTCGGAAATTTCCTCTGCCTTTTCCTTGACGCTCTCAAGCTCTGTTTTAAGGTCGGGGTCTGCCGTTGCCTTTGAAAGCCAAAGCTCATAAAGTGCATTGATATCCATAGTTTTTCCTTTCTGTTGGCTGTTTTCTTTTCTTTTGTTCTTTTTTATATGTAAATTTAATCGTATACGGGTTGATTATATCACACAAGAAGAAAAAATGCAAGTCCTGAGATAAATTGTTGCAAAATGGGAGGAGATTTCAACTTTTTACTTAAATTTTAACCGCTGTTAAGTAAAAATCACTAAGAAAATACTATTTTTTTGTGCTTTATACACGATTGACAACGCCGAAAACACTTGCTATAATTGAGGTAGAAACGATATGCCTGTGAAGGCATTTTTAATTAAAAATCAAATTAAAGAAAGGAAACCACTATGAAAGTAAAAATCTTCGGCGAAAAATCTCTCCCCAATATGCCTTGGCAGGAAAAGCCCGCAAACTGCAAGGACGTTATCTGGCGCTATGACGCTAACCCCGTTATTCCCCGCGACCTTCTCCCAACAAGTAACTCTATCTTCAACAGCGCAGTAGTTCCCTTCGAGTGCGGCGACTACAAGTTTGCAGGCGTATTCAGAGTTGACGACAAGGAAAGAAATATGGCAATTCACGCCGGCTTCTCCAAGGACGGTATCAACTGGGACATCAACGAAAATAAGGTTGAATGGATAAACGACGATCCCGCTACCAAGGAAGCTAACCCCTGGCAGTACGGCTACGACCCCAGATGCGTATGGATTGAAGACAGATTCTGGATTACGTGGTGCAACGCTTATGGCTGGAAGCCTACAATCGGTATTGGCTGGACAAAGGATTTCAAGGAATTCCATCAGTGCGAAAACGCATTCCTCCCCTTTAACAGAAACGGCGTTCTCTTCCCAAGAAAGATCAACGGAAAGTACGTAATGTTCAGCCGTCCTTCTGACAGCGGTCATACTCCCTTTGGCGATATGTACCTTTCTCAGTCCCCCGATATGAAGTACTGGGGCGAACACAGACACGTTATGGCTCCCGACAGAGGCTGGGAATCCCTTAAAATCGGTGCAGGTCCTATTCCTATTGAAACAAGCGAGGGTTGGCTTGTAATCTATCACGGCGTTCTTCAGAGCTGCAACGGCTACGTTTACAGCTTCGGCGCTTGCATCCTTGACATCGACGAGCCTTGGAAGGTTAAATATCGTTGCAAGGAATACCTCCTCAGCCCAAGAGAATACTACGAATGCGTTGGCGACGTTCAGAACGTTACTTTCCCCTGTGCAACTCTTTGCGACGCTGACACAGGTAGACTTACTATCTACTACGGCTGTGCTGACACCTGTGTTTCTATGGCGTTCACAACAGTTGACGACGTGGTTGATTACGTTAAATCTCACAGCAAGGAATATTAATCCACATCTTCATAATATGCAATTAAAAGGTTGCCGTGACTGTACGGCGGCCTTTTTTACTTCCAAACCCAAGGCGACTGAGGGATTGTTTTAGAATAAATTTTACTTTCTTACAATCCCTCCGTCTTGCTTCGCAAGCCACCTCCCTTTACACAAGGGAGGCTCATTACCGCCCGACAGTTCACCTGAAAGGTGTAACACACTATACCTTACAGACAAGGCGTGTGAAAGGAGTACGCCCGAAGGCTGCGTTGTTTTTTTATCTTCCTCTGCTTTTTTAAGCCTCTCACAAAGCGCAAAACCTCGTGGCACCCACTCAGCCTCGCTCCGCTCGGCTTCGGGGTACGCTGAGGTTTTGCGTCCTCTCGTGCTTTTTATAGGTGCCTTTCACGCACAGGCGCAGGGCGCAGCCCGGCTCTGCGTACCCCGAAGCCGTAGGCTGAGTGGGTGCCAAGAGCGAGGCGACTTGATTTTGGTACGGATATAAAAAGAAGAGCCTTCCTTTACCGAAGAAAAGCTCTTGATAAAATCAGCGCTTCTTAAACAAAAGAAAAGGCAAGGTTTCCCTTGCCTTTAACGTGATTTTACTTTTTGATTATCACAAGTCCGTCTTCTGTAATTTCACAGCCGTAAAGTCCGCTTCCCGAAGGATAGGAGCTATAAGCCTGTGCCTGCTCAGCGGAGATTTCGACCTGTCCCTGAGCTGTGATGCAGTAGCTTGCCGTGTCGTCGCTGAAGATTCTGCTGTTGAGATGGCTGAAGCGGATTGCTCCGTTTGCCGTCGCCTTAACAAATTCCTGAGTATCTGCGTAGAATATCTGAGTTTCAGATATTCCCTCTGCGTTTGTTGCGGTAATTGCAACGCAGTCGTTTGAGTAGCTCTTTGTGAACTTGACTTTTCCCGAATAGGTAGCGATTGCTGTTGTTTCGCCGGTTGCAAGGTCGGTTTTATTGAGCGAAACCGTGTCCGCAACAACGTCTGTCACGCTGTAATAGAGGACTCCTCCTGCGTAAGCGAGGGCGGCAACAGGGCTTTGTGATGTTACTGCAACCTTATTTTCGAGATTTCCGCCGTTTCTGTTAGAAACAATGAGTCTGGTTTCCTGCTTACCCGTGACCTTAAAAATCACAGTATTTTCCTTTTCACTGTAAGTAACGCCTGTAATTTCGCCGTCGCCTGCAATGGAAGAAATATCTGTAAAGCCTGCAGTAGCACCGTTAACGTAAATAAGTCTGTTTCTGGTCGTTCCGTCACAGCCTGTTATAAACATACTTGTGCATTCTGCATTAATCCAGCTTATCTTGGGGCTATTGAGGTAGATTTTATCAGAGGTACTTTCAAGGTCGTTAAGGTGATAAAGCTCAACGCTTGTCGGAGTGAGCACAAGAAGCTCGGTATTATTAATAAAGTACGCTTCCGTTGCGTCAACGGGAAGAATTACCTCGCTCCGCAGAGGCTCCTCGGTAGTAGTTTCTTCCGTCTGTGTGTCCGTCTGAGCCTCAGTTGTTGACTCTGACTCTGACGGCGTTGTTTCAGAAACGCTTTCTGAGGTAACAGGCTCCTGAGTCTGAACGGTTGTCGTTTCGCTCGGAAGAACTATCTCGCTTGGGAGGGTAGGCTCTGTTGCAACGGTAGAATTTTCTGCCGCCTCAGCGTCCGCTTTATTAATAGGAACGAACTCGTCGTCGTTCATATCGTCTGTTTTAAGCTCAACGAGGAAAACTGCGCTTTTTTCTTTAAGCTCAGTGAAATATTCCGCAGGAGCCGAAATCTTGGCGCCGCTTACGAGAATATCGCTTGAAAGCTCGGAGCTTTCGCGGTAGATAACCGTTCCGTCAGCGCAGTAAAAAATCAGACATTCGATTTCTCCAAGGTCGTTGACTGATGAGAAGGTCATATACGCTGAGTTTACAGTAATAGGCTCGGTAAAGCTTACGAACATTTCTACCATATCGCTTGCGGCGTAGTTGTTGGTGATAAAATTATCCTCAGCTGCACGCATTCTTGCAATAGCCGCTTCAGGACTTGTACCCGGAATAAGCTCAACGGGCACGTCCGCCTTTAACGAGGAAAACAGCACACAGCCTGCAACAATAGCAACCGCAGCGACTCCGGCTACGCCTGCCGCCTTATATAAGGGCGTTACCTGGCGTCTTTTTCCAAGACGCTTAGCGTTACACTTAACCTTTTCGCTATCGAAGGTGTATTTTTCAAAAAGCTCTTTATAAAACTCGTTCTTGTCGATAGGCACGGTGTTTTTCCTCCTTTCTGCGTACTTTCTTATTATAAATCAAATTTTATTCTTTGTTTTTCAAGGGTTCGGTAAAGCTTATTCTTGACGGTTGAAAGGTTCATATCAAGCCTTTTTGCAACCTCGTCAAGCTTTAAGTCGCAAACGTAGTGGAGATAGAAAATCTGACCTGTCACGTCGTCTGCGTTGGCAATATCCTCAAATATCTGACGGGCGAGAAGCTCGTTACACAAAACCTCCTCAAGCCCTTTTTGCTTTGACGACATTTGCGCTTCGATTTCGACCATTCTCTCCTCAGTAAAGTCTGAGAAGGAATCTGAGATATTATTCTTCGCTTTCTTCCCGAAATAAGTCCTGCACTCGAACTTAGCGATATTAATAAGGAAAGCTTCGGGATTTTCTATATCATCATAACCCTTTCGGGAAATTCGCTGGTAGAATCTGGCATATATGTTCTGGAGAATATCCTCAACGTCAAGAATGTTTCCGCACTTACTTACGACAAATCTTGACACGGATTTAACCGTTTTATCATATACCTCGTTAAAATATGAGTCGGGAACGATTTTGCCCAATCGGGTTCACCTCGCATTCACCCCTACACTATTGTAGTAGGACATTTTGGTAAAAAAGTTTCAACTGTGGTGAGATTTCTTTCAAGAGTTAATTCTACACCAAGGACAACACCTTGTCAAGCCGAATAAGGTTACATTTTCTGTCAATACTCTTTGCACAGGACAGATATTGCACATCGACGAAAGGAACATAAAATGAACAAGCTTCTGAAAAAAGAAAAAATACTTACTCTGGCAATGCTTATCGGGGCGGCGACGTCTATTCTCGTTTCGTCCTTCACTGCCTTTTCAAGAGAGTGCGAGGCGATTCCCCAAAGCGTTTTTCGCCTTCATATTCTTGCAAATTCCGACAGCGAAGAAGATCAGCTCCTGAAATATTCGCTCAGAGATTATCTTATGTCTGAGTTTTCCGAGATTTTTTCCGACTGCAACGACTTACCCTCCGCTATTGCCGCCGCAAAATCGTCTCTTGGCGAAATAGTGGAAAAGTCAGAGCAATACGTTGCCTCCCTCGGCTTTAACCAGACGGTAAAGGCAAGCGTAGAAAAGACCTATTTCAACACAAGAAACTACGACGGGATAAACGTCCCCGCAGGCGAATATGAAAGCCTCAGAATCGTCCTTGGCGAAGGACAGGGGAAAAATTGGTGGTGCGTGATGTTCCCTCCGCTTTGCCTTCCCGCCGTAAGCTCTCAACCCTCAGACTCTCCTTATTTACCTATGAATATAAAAAGCTGCTTTACTCAAGAGCAGAGCAGGAAAATCGAATCGGGACAGGGCGTTGAAATTCGTTTTGCTTTCTTTGATTTTCTGTGCTCGCTTTTTGGCGGCTGAATCCTCGTCGCGCTCTTTGCTTACAACGGCACGGGGCGCAGCCCGCCGCACGCCCCAAGCCTTCCGCCCTCGGCGGAAGGCTTGGGCGGCGGCTC
>JAZNST010000077.1:0-6666 GCA_045591405.1 Ruminiclostridium sp. | reverse complement strand
GGGCGGCTTCGCCGCCCTGCTCACCTTCGCCTTGGGTGAAGGTGAGGGCTGCGCCCTGTGCCTGTGCTTTTCAAAGGCTCGCTCAAAGCACGGAAAAGAAAAAACCGCACTTTTGGTGCGGTTTTTTGTTTTAAGTAGCCGTTACGGAGTAAGCGTCAGAGTATAGGTTGTTCCCTTGTAATTTCTCTTGTAGCTTGAAGGCTTACAGCCGTAGGAAGCGAGGTCTGTAAAGATGTTGGTCTTATACTTGTCTGTCCAGATTGCTGTAATACAATCCTCAGTGCAGATGATAGAGGTCTGATAAACGCCCTTCTTAAAGTTTGCGGCGGCGGCTTTAATAACAGCCTTATACGCTTCGTCAGCGTTGTCGTAAACTACAATGCTCATAGCTGTATAGTAGTTGTATTCTGTCGCCGTGCAGTTGGGGATAGTGTAGAATGGACAGTTAATGTTGTGGTCCTGCTTCATCTTTGCGGTTGTGATTGCAAAATAGTCGTGGCTGAGAACAGGGGTGCTTGCTGTGGGGTCGTCGAAGGTAACGTCAAACTGGTACCAGTTGCCGCCGAGCTTAACGAGGCTCCACATGTGGTCGCCGCCGTTGGCTGTTCCCGTGATGTCAACGGTCAGAACGCCGATTGACTGACAAAGATAGCCAAATGCGTTTGCATAACCCTCACAAAGCGCATATCCCTTGAGCAGAGGACCGTCGGCTTCACTGATGTGTGCGTCGCCGCTGGTTGTGTAGGTCGTGTTGTTTACAATGTAGTCGTGAAGATAAAGCACCTGCTCAAAGAGCGTGGGCTTTTTCATCGCCTCAGCTGTGACCTTGGCTACAACAGAGTCGAGCTTCTTCTGAATATCCTCGGACTGAGCCTTTGTTCTTGTGTAAATGGGGTCAACCGTGAGAATAGTGCCTATTCCGGAGTTATACGTATTCGTGTAACCGCCGCCAAGCCAGAAGAACTGATGGTTGTCGTAAGCGAGCGAGTAGAACGCCTTCTGAAGGTCGTCGTTATTTGCGCCGACAGAGCTTACGTCAATGCTTTTTGTGTGTGAGCTGATTCCTTCAAAGAGAACGGCGTAAAGCTCCTTCTGAACGCTTGAGAGCGTGCTGTAAGCGTATTTTTTCGTGTAGTCGTCAACAATGCTTACGCCCGAAGCGCTACCGCTTGGGATTTTGTTCTGAGCCTCTGTTTCTTCGGGAGCCTCTGTGACAGCCTCCGTCGTTGTTGTTACAACGGGCTTTGTCGTGGTTGCAGCGGTAGTTTCAACAGGCTTTTTCGTGGTTGCAACAGTAGTCTCAACAGGCTTTGCCGTAGTAGCTTCCGTTGTTGCGGCAGTAGTCGTCGTAGCTTCCGTTGTTGCAACCGTCGTCGTAGCCTCAGTAGTAGGCTCGGTAGATTCTTCGGTTGAGTCTTCGACAGGCTCGGTTTCGTCTTCAACTATTGTCTGAGTCGCCTCAGTGTCGGTTGTCTTTTCAGACTCAACAGGAGTAGTCGCAGAAGCGGCTGTCGTAGTAGTACACGGTGCAGGCGCTTCGTTATTGCTCTGGCTACAGCCTGAAACTGAAAGAACGATGGCACAAGCAATAAGTAATGCTGTTATTTTTTTCATATCATATTCCTCTCTTGTCAGATGTGGATTATAAGTTTATTGTATCATCTGTCGAAGAAAAAATCAAGTCATAAAACCAAAGTCACCCAAACGCCTGTCGTCCTTGCCCTTGCCCTTTCGTTTCGGGCAACAGCCGCAACGCCGAAAAAAGAGCGGAACCGCTCTAAGCCCTTCAAACAAAAAACAAGCACGGTTATTCTTTCAAATAACCGTGCTTATTTGGGTTTAGGCGTAGATAATAATAGAAATACAAAAGTGCAGAAAATGCCGAAAACCAACCGGAAACAAGGGGGTGCAAGCGAGTTTTTTGAGTGAGGACGGCTATAAATTGGACTTTTTTATAAGCGCACCTATTTGTAGCACTTTTCTTTTTGATCTCCTTTGTATTAAATACGATTTTATTTTTTGAAGCTTGCTTTGTAGCATTCGGGGCATCCTTTTCCTCTGTGCCTATTGCCTATTATCGCTTGCCATTCATGACCATTTTTACATCTCCACCATACTTTCTTATGGCTATTAGGCAATACATCACTAGGTGCTAATCCATCATTTTTTTCATAGTTCCATTCCTTTGCTAAATCGGGATTAACCGTTTGCAAATCGTTAAAGCCTTTTGAAACTTTTTTCCCTGCGCAATACGGGCAACCTACACCTTTGTTTCTACTGGCAATAACAGCTTTCCATTCGTGACCTTTTTCGCATTTCCACCATACTGATTGAGAAGATCCACTCGAAACCATAAAAGGGGTAAGCGTGCCATTTTTTTGATAATGCCATTGTTTGGCTAATAATGGGTACGCAGTTGCTAAGTCATTTTTACCAACAACAATAATTTTATTCGCACAACACGGACAACCTGTGCCATTCTCCTTGGTTCGGTTTACGATTGAAGTTTCCCATTCGTAGCCACAATCTTTACATTTCCACCAAACCTTTTTTCTTGAACCAATTATAAAATCTTGGGGTTTAAGCTCTCCGTTTTTGGTAGGGTGCCATTCGCTTGCAATTTGTGGATTAAGTGTGAGTAAGTCGTTATACCCAGCTAAAACTTTTTTATTGCTACAATATGGACAGCCAAGACCTTGATTTCTGCTTGCAATAACTGCTTGCCACTCATGACACTTTTCGCATTTCCACCACACTTTGCGACCGGAGTTTTGAGGAATATATTGGGGGTTCAACAGTCCGTTCTTCTCATAATTCCACTCTTTAGCTAAAGTTTTGTTTGTGAAAACGGAGTTTTCCTTCAAAGATGATAAATAAGCTTGCAGAATCTGTGTGTTATCCCGTTCTATTGAAATATCAAGTTCAGGAACGTTCTCATTTTTGGCTTCATATATCATTTTGACTATCGTCGCAATGACAGTTGACAGACTGATATAGTGTCTATTAGGTGAATAAAAGATGGTATCGTTCTCGATAGATATATCGGAAGTTAACCCCTGTTTCTCCTTTATGCGTATAACTCGAATGCCTTTTTGGGCAAAGTAATGATCTTTGTTGCGTTCTTTTTCTGCTTTTTCAGAAGTATGAAAAAACATACCATCATATTCAATACCTATTTTCAAAGAAGGAATATAAATATCAAGCTCTTTATTGTCCTCAATATAGCGATTGATTGTATCATGAAACAATTTGCTGATATAATAACAAACTGCTTGCTCCGGGTAAGAGGTTCGCTTTTCTTTGCTACACTGAATGCAACCAATCCCTCTATTTCTAACGCTAATTGTAGCTTCCCACTCGTGACCTACAATACACTTCCACCAAACAATTTTATCTGAGCTTGGAAAGACATCTTTGGGCGTTAAGTCTCCGTTTCTTGTCGGATGCCATTCTTTGGCTAATTCGGGGTTTATATCAAAAAGGCTTTCTCCTGGATTTGGTGTGGAGTTTTTGATTGCTATAAGTTCATTTTTACATTTAGGACATCCTGTGCCATTGTTCTTCGTTCTGTTAGCAATGCTTGTTTGCCATTCGTGTCCGCAACTGCTACATTTCCACCAAACCTTTTTGCCCGAACCGATTATGAAGTCTTGGGGTCGGCGTTCGCCATTTTTTGTTGGATGCCATTCGCTCGCAATTTGTGGATTGATGGTAAGCAAGTCATTATAGCCAACCAAAACTTTAACATTACTACAATAAGGGCAACCATTTCCTGCGGTTCTACTACCAACAGTAGCCTGCCATTCGTGACCACATTTGCCTTTCCACCAAACCTTTTTGGTAGACACTTTGGATACTTCGGCAGGAGAAATATCTATATTTTTCTCGTAATGCCATTCTAAACATAGTTCTGGATGGGTAGTGGATAAGTCATTAACTCCTAAAATGGGCTTTTTACCGGAACAATAAGGACATCTTGTGCCATCAACAGCTCTCGGTCTAACGTTGGTTTGCCAACTATGTCCTTTTTTACATTTCCAAAAAACGCGTTTATCTGAACCAAGAGTGATTTTTTTAGGATCGATGCCTAATTCTTTGTTCTTTTCCCAATCCCACTCTGCCATCAGTTCGGCATTGTCAATTACGTATTTCTTTTCTGCCATAACGGCGGCTCCTTTTGACTAAATTATTTACTAAATTATTTATGACTTATTATAACATATTTTCGCCTTTTTTTCAATAGCCATCTTGCCATTATATTATAACACAAAAACCTCGTTTGCTGACTCTTACATTTTTATAAAAATCACTTACATTTTGTATTAATTACCGTGAAAACAAGTTCCGCTTCCTGATAGGATAAAGAGGCAAATCACACGATTTGCGGTTAATGACACCATTACTCAAAGAAAAAATCAACCGCCGTCCCGGATTCGTTCCAAAACGGCGGTATTTATCGCTTTTACAAAGAAAAAAGGCAGGGAATGCCTCAAAAAAGCAAAAAACAAGCACGGTTATTTGAAAGAATAACCGTGCTTATTTGGTCGGAGTGACCGGACTTGAACCGACGACCTCTACCACCCCAAGGTAGCGCGCTACCAATCTGCGCCACACCCCGATTGATTACTATACTATTATACACCTTTTTTTTGATTTGTCAAGTGTTTTGTGTTGACTTTTCTAAATCTTTCCTCTATAATTAATTCAAACGAACAAAAACAGGAGGAAAACAATGGCAGATTTCAGAATTGCGGCTGTTTTCAGCGATAATATGGTGCTTCAGCGTGACGCCTTTATTTCCGTTTTCGGCGAGGGCAATAACGGCGAGCTTGTTACCGTGAGCTTCGACGGGGCAACTGCGAGCACAAGAATAGTTGACGAAAAGTGGCTTGTGAAGCTCCCCAAGCACGAAGCGGGTGAAAATTACACTCTGAGCGTAAAATGCGGAGCGTTTGAAAAAACCTTTGCCAACGTCGCAGTAGGCGAGGTGTGGCTTGCAGGGGGACAATCGAATATGGAGCTTGAGCTTCAGAACTGTAAGACAGGCAAGGATTCGCTCGAAAACGACAAAAACCCCAACGTCCGCTTTTACTACACACAAAAAAAATGCTATATGGACGAGGAATTTTTCCAAAGCGAGAAAAACACCTGCTGGAGCGAATTTAACAGCGAGAGCGCTCGTTGTTGGTCGGCTGTGGGCTATTATTTCGCTAAGGAGCTTGCAAAAAGACTTGGCGTTATCGTCGGCGTTATCGGCTGTAACTGGGGCGGAACCTCCGCTTCTTACTGGATGAGCCGTGAAAGCCTTGAAAGAGATATTGACACAAAGACCTATCTTGACGAATACGATACTGCAATCGAAGGCAAAAGCTTTGAGGAACTTAAAAAGGCTTACGAGGAATACGTCGAATACGACAGAATCTGGAACGAAAAATCTGCAAAATACTACGCAGAAACTCCTAATCCCGATTGGGAGGATTGTCAGCGTGTTTGCGGAAAAAATCTCTATCCCGGCCCTCACTCTCCGCTTAACCCGTTCCACGCTACCGCGCTTTACGACTCTATGTTCAAAAGAGTTTGCCCTTACACAATAAAGGGCGTTATCTGGTATCAGGGTGAGACTGACGACTGCAAGCCAAGAACGTATTTCAAGCTTTTCAAGAATATGATTCAGCTCTGGCGTGACGATTACGAAGACGACGAGCTTGCGTTCGTATTCGCTCAGCTTCCTATGCACAGATACGCCGCCGACCCCGACCACAAGCACTGGTGCATTATCCGTGAGGCTCAGGCTAAAACTGCAAAAACAGTCAGAAACACCGCTATGGCTGTAATTATCGACTGCGGCGAATTCAACGAAATTCACCCTAAGGACAAGCTCCCCGTAGGCAACAGAATGTGTCTTCAGGCGCTTTACAACGTCTACGGCGATAAGTCGGTTGAAAAGGAAGCCTTCTCCCCTCTTTATAAGGAGATGGAAATTACCGACGAAGGTATTCTCCTGAGCTTTGAGCATTGCGACGGCTTTGAGGTCAAGGGCGAGCTTTCGGGCTTTGAAATCGCAGGCGCTGACAAAAAATTCGTCACAGCCAACGCTCAGATCCGTGAAAACAAGATTTTCATAAGCGAAAAAACCGTCAGCGAGCCAATGTACGCTCGTTATCTTTGGACGAACTACTCCGAGGTTACCCTTTACGGAAAGAACGGTCTGCCTGTTGCTCCGTTCAGAACAAGCGAAAAAGACGAAATCTAAAATAATAAACGCACCTCTTGCTTAAACGGGGTGCGTTTTTTGTTTTGGTTGTGTGGGGGGAGGCTGAGTGGGTGCCACGAGGGTTTGCGCAAGCGAGAGGCTGTAAGGGCTTGGGGCGGAAGCGGTTTAAGGGGCGTTGGGAGGCGAACGCAAAGCCTCAGCGTGCCCCGAAGCCGAGGGCGAGGCGGAGCGTAGCGGAGGCGAGGCTGAGGCTGAGTGGGTGCCACGAGGGTTTGCGCAAGCGAGAGGCTGTGAAAAAGTGGGGCGGAAGCGGTTTAAGGGGCGTTGGGAGGCGAACGCAAAGCCTCAGCGTGCCCCGAAGCCGAGGGCGAGGCGGCAAAGCGGAGCTTTGGCGGCGAGCGTGAGGCTGAGTGGGTGCCACGAGGGTTGGCGCAAGCGAGAGGCTGTGAAGA
>JAZNST010000076.1:0-4991 GCA_045591405.1 Ruminiclostridium sp. | reverse complement strand
GCTAAAATTGCCGCCGAAAATAAGTCTCTCCGTGCGTATTGTGAGCAGGAGGGGCTTACATACCGACAGGACAGGACGCAGATTTACGGATATTCAGACCCTAAGAGAAAGAAAAAGCCTGTTGATTTCGTTGAAAGTGTTGACATTTCGGGGGAAAGCGGTATAATAAATACAAATAAGGCTAAAGTAATTGATGTTTTTAACGATAATGATCTAAAAGTTGGCGACCCAACAGTTGAAGATATTGTTACAGAGCTTTCAAATTCTTCTATTGGCAGAGGAATTTCGGAATTGATTTCAGAATTACCTGAAGGAATTATTCTTACACAAGGTGGAAATCCTGATGTAAGAGGCGAGGAAATTGGGGGCAAAATTTATATTTATGTCAACAACTGTAAAAATGTGCAATGGGTTGCTCGAACTATAATTCACGAATATACACATTATCGATATGGAATAGGGAATAGTCAATGGTCTGAATGTGTATGTATAGCACAGGAATTAAAGCACGCAAGAAACAGAGATTATTTAACGGTTGCCGAAAAAAGAATGATAATCAAAGCGGTAAAAGGAGACAGCGATTATAAAAAATTTAATTGGAGAAAGGGCGGTCTTATAAATGGAAGAAGAAAGAGTCATTGATAAACTTCGTAAGGGAGAAAAAGTTGTTTGTGATATTTGCAAGAAGGATTATTATGATAATTCTTCTCCAGATAGAGAGCATTCGAACTATTTCCATTGTGAAAATCCTGATTGTAAGGGATACGTTCATATGCAGAAAAATATTATAGTCGAATAAGTTTTCAATCAACTATCGGTCAAGTAAACACTCAAATTAAATACAGCTACTCGGCTTAAGTAACATTTTATGTGCTTTCGCCTTCAAGCACTCGGAAACGGGTGCTCTTTTATTATCCAAAACTCAATAATTTCAGCGTATGCCACATGGTATGCGCTGTTTTTATACCCAAAATGCCCGAAACGTGCTGAACGGCGTTAAAAGCCGCATGGAATAAAGCCGACAGGCTATAAACGGAGGATTTTATTATGGCAGAAGAAACAACAGTAAACACCACTGCGGCAGAACCGCAGGCGCAGACTGCTGCTACCAATACAGAACCGCAGCAGAATGCAGACGCGACCAAAGACGCGGAAAAGACCTTTACCCAGACGGAGGTAAACAGCCTTATTCAGTCCCGCCTTGAGCGTGGGCGTTGCACAAAAAAAGAGCAGTATCGTAAAACGATACTGCTCTGATTTTTAGCTGTGTCTTGGTTCAAGAACGGCGTAGTTTCCGTCGTCACGCTTATAAACAACGTTTGTGTCGCCTGTGTCGCCGTTTTTGAACATAAAGAACGTGTGTCCGAGCATATTCATCTGAAGAATCGCTTCGTCAACGCTCATAGGTCTCAGTTCAAACTGCTTGTGCTTGATGACTTCGAACTGAGTCTGTTCTTCAACCTCGTCTGAGTAAGCCTCGGTAAAGGCTGTGTCTCTGAGGCGCTTTTCGATTTTTGTCTTATTTTTTCTGATTTGTCTGATTATTTTATCAATGCAAGCGTCGAGTGCGTCGTTTTTATCAGCCGCAGACTGCTCTGCTCTGAAGATAAAGTTATCATATTTAACCGTAAGCTCGACAATCACATTGTCACGGATAGCCGAAAGAACAATTTTTGCGTCTGCACCTTCGCCGAAGAAGCGGTCAAGCTTGGAGCTGATTTTCTTCTCTGCGTAATCTGTGAAGGTCTGGTTGATAGTGAGCTTCTTTGCTGCAATTTGCATTTTCATACTTTGTTCCTCCTGTTCAGGGCGTTTCCCTGTTATTTTGTACTTTAATTATAGCATATTCGTACTAAATATACAAGTGTTTTTGACCATTTGACTGTAATTTAGATATTATGTACAAGAGGTTGGTTAGTAATTGAGCAAAATAATCAAAATTGTAATTTATTGGGCAATGGCAAACAAAAAGAGAAGCCCACTATTGCGAGCTTCTCCATATTCATTTGGAATTAAAGCTTGAAGTAATCAACGCCGCCCTTGAACATAAGCTGAACCTTATTTCCGTCAATGTTCGTGCAACAGTTGTCGCTGATTCTTTCGCTGTGTCCCATCTTACCGAACACACGGCCGTCGGGGCTTATAATGCCTTCGATTGCGTGCATTGAGCCGTTGGGGTTGAACGCAACGTCCATCGTCGGATTTCCGTCGAGGTCAACGTACTGAGTTGCAACCTGACCGTTGGCGATAAGCTTTGCGATTACCTCCTCGCTTGCAACAAATCTTCCTTCACCGTGAGAAATCGGGATAGCGTGTGTTTCTCCTACCTTGCAGTGCATAAGCCAAGGAGTCTTATCAGTGCAGATTTTTGTATAAACAAGCTGAGACTGGTGTCTGCCGATTGTGTTGAAGGTAAGCGTGGGGCTGTTGTCCTCAAGGGGCTTTATTTCGCCAAACGGAACAAGACCGAGCTTAATGAGCGCCTGGAAGCCGTTACAGATACCGAGCATAAGTCCGTCGCGCTTATAAAGCATATCGTTTACCGCTTCCTTAACTCGTGGGTTACGGAAGAAGGCGTTGATGAACTTACCTGAACCCTCAGGCTCGTCGCCGCCGCTGAAGCCGCCGGGAACGGCAATCATCTGACTTCCCGAAATGAGCTTTGCAAACTGCTCTACGGATTCTTCCATTGCAAGAGCGTCAAGGTTTCTGATTACGAAAATCTCAGCCTCGCCGCCGTAGCGTCTGAATGCGTCAGCCATATCGTATTCGCCGTTTGTACCGGGGAACACGGGGATAAGAACCTTTGGCTTTGCTATCTTATTCGAAGGAGCGCACGAAATCGTACAGCCCTCGTTATAGGCAATAGCCTCAACCTTTGATTTATCCTTTGTGGTGTTCTTGAAGATAGGTTCGAGAGTCGAAGCCCACTTTGCCTCAAGAGAAGCAATATCAAGCTCAACGTCGCCGCTTATAATCTTATAATCTTCAATCGTCTCACCGATAAGCTCAGCGCCGTCAATATCGTCCTTGGCTTCGATAACGAATCCGCCGTAGTGCAGGTCGAAAAGCGTCTTGTCGTCAAGCTTTGCGAGCTTTGCGCCGATCCTGTTACCAAGAGACATCTTAAAGATACCCTCAGCAACGCCGCCGTTGGCAACAGACCATACGGAAAGAGCGTTTCCTCTCTGAATTTCAGCCTCTACCTTTTCAAAGACAGCCTTTACGCTATCAAAGTCGGGAAGCTTATTTTCGTCGTACTTGGGAGCGATGAAGAAAATCTTGCTGTAAGGGAGCTTAAACTCAGCGGAAATTACCTTGTCTGCCTTTGCAGTAGAAACAGCGAAGGAAACGAGCGTAGGAGGAACGTCAATATCTTCAAACGTTCCCGACATTGAGTCCTTGCCGCCGATTGCGCCGCACGAAAGCTCAAGCTGAGCCTTATAAGCGCCCATAAGAGCCGCAAAGGGTTTTCCCCAGCGTTCAGGATTTCCCTGTGTTCTTTCAAAATATTCCTGGAAGGTCAGCCAGCACTTCTTTGAAGAACCGCCCGCAGCAACAACCTTTGCGATAGATTCGATTACCGCAAGCATTGCTCCGTGATAAGGAGACTGCTCGGAAACCTTGGGGTTAAAGCCCCAAGCCATAACTGACGCTGTATTTGTAGAAGCGTTAAGTACGGGGATTTTCGCAGACATTGCCTGAACGGGAGTCTGCTGAGTCTTACCGCTAAAGGGCATAAGAACCGTAGCGGCGCCGATTGTACTGTCAAAGCGCTGAACAAGGCCTCTTTGAGAGCACACGTTGAGGTCGGAAACGAGCTTTTCCCAGCTCTGCGCCGTGTTTGTGAAGCCTGTCGAGTAAGAAACGTCAGGTGCAAGAACAGAAATTTCCGTGTGCTTTTCTGCGCCGTTTGAGTTAAGGAACTCACGGGAAATATCGCAGATTGTGTTTCCGTTCCAGTTCATTCTGAGTCTTGGCTCAGCCTTTACTACTGCAACAGGAGTCGCTTCAAGGTTTTCCTTGGAGGCAAGAGCGATAAACTTTTCAACGTCGTTCTTATCAACAACAACCGCCATTCTTTCCTGAGATTCTGAAATTGCAAGCTCAGTTCCGTCAAGACCGTCGTATTTTTTAGGCACAGCGTTAAGGTCAATTTCAAGACCGTCCGCAAGCTCGCCGATTGCAACCGATACGCCGCCCGCGCCAAAGTCGTTACAACGCTTTACAAGGCGTGTTGCGTTCTTATCTCTGAAAAGACGCTGAAGCTTTCTTTCAACGGGAGCGTTACCCTTCTGAACCTCTGCGCCACAGCTTTCAAGCGATTCTACGCTATGAGATTTTGAGGAGCCTGTTGCCCCGCCGCAACCGTCACGGCCCGTTCTTCCGCCAAGAAGAACGATAATATCGCCCGGAGCCGGTCTTTCACGGCGCACGTTCTCAATCGGAGCCGCACCGATTACCGCACCGATTTCCATACGCTTTGCCATATAGCCGTCGTGGTAGATTTCAGCGACGTGACCTGTTGCAAGGCCTATCTGGTTTCCGTAGGAGGAATAGCCTGCCGCCGCAGTCGTCGTAATCTTTCTGGGAGGAAGCTTTCCTTCAATCGTCTTATCAACGGGAAGAAGCGGATCAGAAGCGCCTGTTACACGCATCGCCTGATAAACGAAGGAGCGTCCCGAAAGAGGATCTCGGATTGCGCCGCCAAGACAGGTAGCCGCGCCGCCGAAAGGCTCGATTTCAGTAGGATGGTTATGGGTTTCGTTCTTGAACATAAGGAGCCACTGCTCGTCCTTACCGTCAACGTCAACGGTAATCTTAACGGAGCAGGCATTGATTTCTTCGCTTTCGTCAAGGTCAGGCATAAGACCGTCAGCCTTGAGCTTCTTTGCTGCAAGTGTAGCAATATCCATAAGGCATACAGGCTTGTTGCCGCGGCCGAGTTCTTCACGGTTTACCTTGTATTCCTTGTATGTTTCAGCAATATA
>JAZNST010000075.1:0-7591 GCA_045591405.1 Ruminiclostridium sp. | reverse complement strand
TTTACAGCGTGGCAGAAAGAAGCTGATAAGTTCCGAAATGAAGAAATCACAAAAGAGGAGTATGACGCTTGGCGTTATCGCTATCCTGAATTTGACAACACCCAGCGTTGGACGAAGGTGCTTTCACAGGAACTCAGCGATCTGTTTACAGATTACAAATAACTAAAAAGGAAGATAGTCATATGGAAATGAAGCAACGCACTGATTTACAGAATAATGTAACACAACAGCTAAAGACTACAATTGCAGAAACTCTATCAAATGTTTTTTCCAACCAGAGTAACGATGTATCGCTGATTTATAATAACTTAGTGAGAAGTAGATTTGTCTCCATATCTCCACCTCTCGAAGAACCTCCGATGATGCAGCTTTTAACCATGGATTCGTTACGAAACTATAAAGATGGTAGCTCTATTAAACCGGGAAATATTTTGCTGAATATCCGGAAATTGATTGAAGCGATTCCTGAAGTTGTCTCTATTGGAGCTGGCATGGTTTCTGATAATCATATAGTTACAGTATGTGGCGCACTCAGCTTGTGGCTCAAGCTTAGAGACATTGCTACCATCAATATTTCTAAAGAGCAAGCATTTGTAATTGTGGCTTTATGGAAAAATTGTAATTCCAACCACAAAATTTCACTTGATGATGGATTCATTGCTACCAATAATTTGTTTGATCAATATGGAGAGCCAGAAATTACAAGCTTGAAATATAATATGATAATCGATTCCTTGGTGAAAATAGAGTGCATTGAATTAACCGAAGAAATAATTTGGCTGAGGGAATTGATTAGTAAAAACTACATATACGACATATAAAACAAAAAGAGCTAACTGACTTAATCTAAATCAGTTAGCTCTTTACTTATGAATAATGAAATTTTGTTGCCAAAACGTTGCCATTTTTCTGTTATGATAACAGGAAACAGCGTAGTTAAGCCGTTTGTGTGGGGCGTGTTATTATTCCCACTCAATCGTTCCGATTGGCTTTGGGGTGAGGTCGTACAGCACTCTGTTGATGCCATCGACTTCGGCTGTGATTCGGGCGGTGATTTTGTGGAGGATTGGGTAGGGGATTTCTTCGATTGTTGCGCTCATTGCGTCGGTTGTGTTTACTGCACGAATGATTGCGGGCCAGCCCTCGTAGCGCTTACCGTCCTTTACGCCGACGCTCTTTGTGTCGGGAACTGCGATAAAGTACTGCCAAACCGTCTTATTGAGTCCTGCAATATCAAATTCTTCTCTGAGGATTGCGTCAGCTTCACGAAGCGCGTGGAGTCTGTCTCTTGTGATTGCCCCAAGGCAACGCACGCCAAGACCGGGACCCGGAAACGGCTGACGGTAAACCATATTGTGAGGAAGGCCGAGCGCCTCGCCCACAACTCGTACCTCGTCCTTATAAAGAAGCTTTACGGGCTCAACAAGCTCCATCTGCATATCTTCGGGAAGACCGCCTACATTGTGGTGAGCCTTTACGCCGTCGCTTTCGAGAATGTCGGGGTAGATTGTGCCTTGTGCAAGGAAGGAAATCCCTTCGAGCTTTCCTGCCTGCTCGTCAAAGACCTTTATAAATTCGCCGCCGATAATTTTACGCTTCTTTTCAGGCTCAGCAACGCCCTCAAGAAGTCCGAGGAATCTGTCGGTTGCGTCAATGTAGATAAGGTTGGCGTCGAGCTGATTCTTGAAAACTTCTATAACCTGTTCGCTCTCGCCCTTACGCATAAGTCCGTGATTAACGTGAACGCAAACGAGCTGTTTTCCTACTGCCTTAATTAAAAGCGCCGCTACAACAGAGCTGTCAACGCCTCCTGAAAGTGCGAGCAGTACCTTTTTATCTCCAACCTGCTGTCTGACCTGTGCAACCTGTTCGTCGATAAATTTCTGTGCAAGCTCAGGGGTTGTGATTCTTTGCATTGAATCCGGTCTTTTGTTGTTCATAATCTTTCTCCTTATCTTTTTCCATGACATAATGCAACTACTTCAAAAAAACATACAAATAATATAGCACAAAAGAGCTGTTTTTTCAATAGCTTTTCTTAAAAAAAGTGTCAAATAATTAAAGGAAAAAAGGGCCAATTTTGGTAAATTTTTGCCGTTGCTGGCGTTTTGGTATTTCACTTGAATTTTTCCTTCTTATGCTTTATAATATAGACAGACTATGAACGGAGGCGCAGGCTTATGGACGTTAAAATTGAATACAGCGACTTTCTGCTTTCGTGCTCCCATCCGCTTGGAAAGGGCAGCGAGGAGTCTGCCAACGGACTTTTTGATTATACGGCAAAGCTTTGCTCGGAAATTTTCAGCGAGCAGACGCTTGAAGCTTTCAAGGAATATAAAATCGACGTATTTGAGGTTATTTTTTCGGGCAAGAATACGATCAGCGAGCTTACGAAAAAGGCTTATGGAAGTAAGCACCACGCACTTCTTCCGATGCTGGAGCGCTGTGTTTTTTTAAGCGAGGCGGTAAAGGGAAGCCTGCTTTTTTACTGTGCGATTGAAAAGAAAAACGGTATAGCTTCACTTGGCGAGCCTGAGCAGATACGCTTTATTCTTGAGGGCGAGGCTCCTCTTAAATTCAGAAAAAAGCTTGAAAAAAATAACGGGAGAATAATCCCCGAAAAGAAAATGACGCTGTTCAGAATCCTTGCGGCGAAAAAGCTTGTGAATATAAGGCTCAAGCTTCTTGTTGATGCAATGAAGTCGGCTCAGAGCGACCGTAGGTTTATTGCCCGTTTTAACGAGGAAATTTTCTTTAAGAATATTCTTGTGGGAACGAGGCGGCTTGCGGCGTCAGACGTCTTCCTCTTTTTTAGCGGCGAGGGCGCAAATCAGTATATTAACATAAAGAGTAAGCCCGTGCAGATTGCGGCTATTGCCCTTTACTCAATCGCAACCAAGAATCTTGAGCTGAGCGACATCTATTCGGTAGAAAAGATTTTTCCCACGCAAGAGGGTGCTTGGCACATAAGAGGCAAGGACAACCTCAAAATCGAAGCGGCAAACGAATTTGTTTCAATCCTTCGCTCCGCCGACTTTGACGCAATCATCTCAATGCTTTCGCAGATGGGGCTTGCGCTCTTAAAGATAAAGCTTCCTCAGATAGATTTATCAAGAGTAAAGGCGCTTGCGGATAACTACACTCTTTATGCGGGAATTTCAAATATAAGCGCCGCTTTTATTGCAATAACCAAAAACGAAAGCATAACGCTACATATGCTTTCAAAGCGGCTCGGCGCTGATTTTGACAGAGTAATGCGAGCCGCAGAGGAGCTTTCGGGCTATGATAAGGTCGTTTCTCTTTGTAACTGTGTGGCGCTTCTTGAAAAGGACAAGAACTTTGAAATAAGCGAGCTTGAGGGCTACGGGGAGGCGGTTGCACTTCAGAACAGAATCGGCTACGCCAACGATATGAGCGAGGTAAAATTCTGATGAGCGTGTGCAATCTCTGCCCAAGACAATGCGGCGTTGACCGAAGCGTTGAGAGGGGCTATTGCGGCGAGAGCGAAAAAATAAGAGTCGGGAAGGCTATGCTTCATTTTGGCGAGGAGCCTGTGATAACGGGAAAGGGAGGTTCGGGCGCAATCTTTTTTTGCGGCTGTAATTTAAGATGCGTTTTTTGCCAGAACGCCCCCATAAGCACAGGAAAAATCGGCAGGGAAATAACTGTCGAGCGACTCTGTGAAATTTTTTATGAGCTTGAGGAAAAGGGCGCTGAAAATATAAATCTCGTTACCGCTACTCATTTTGCCCCTCAGATTGCCTCAGCGCTCAGACTTTCAAAGAAAAGGCTCAATATCCCCGTTGTCTATAACTGCGGCGGATACGAGAGCGTAGAGACGCTCAGAATGCTTGAGGGGCTTGTTGATATTTACCTGCCCGATTTCAAATATTTCAGCCCGGAGCTTTCAAAAAAATACAGCGGAGCGCCCGATTATTTTGAAAAAGCAACCAAGGCGCTGCGCGAAATGCTCAGACAAACGGGAGAAGCGGTGATAGAAAACGGTGTGATGAGGCGTGGCGTTATCGTGCGGCACCTCGTGCTCCCAAACGCTTATAAGGACAGCTGTGAGGTTATGAGGGCGATAGCCCGTTTGCCGATAAAGCCGCTGGTGAGCCTTATGAGGCAGTACACACCCGAATTTCTCCGAGGCGATTTCAGCGAGCTTTCACGAAGGCTTACTACCTTTGAATATGAAAAGGTGCTTTTTACCTGTCAGGAGCTTGGGCTTGACGGCTTTTCTCAGGAAAAATCCTCTGCAACAGCTGAAATGACGCCTGTCTTTGACCTTGAGGGAATCTGATAACGACGGATTTTCGTCCTGCTTTACGTCGGGGCGAAAGCCGTCTTTTCTTTTGGGCAAGAGAAAACCGCATTGCCAAAAAAGCTTGACAATGCGGACAGCTTATTCTTCCATCTGCTTTGAAAAATACATTGCGGCAGCTTCAACAAGAGCCGCCTTTTCGGGTGTTGCGTACTCTGCACCCTCCCCATCAAGCATCATAACAGCTCCGCTGACGTCGCCCTGAGTTATAATAGGCGAGCAAGCGATTGCATATTTATCGACGCCCTCGATGGGCACGAGCCTGTTGTCCTCAAACGAGCGATAAACGTGGGATTTACGCTGTTCTATGAGGTCTTCGAGCGAGCTTGAAACTCTCCTTTCAAGAACCTCCTTCTTCTGCATTCCCGAAATCGCAATTATATGGTCACGGTCACAGATTGCCGCAGGACAGCCTCCGATTTTTGCAAGAACGTCAGCGTACTGGGAAGCGGTCTCAGAAATCTCACCGATAGGCGAATATTTCTTAAAAATAACCTCGCCGTCAACGTTTGTGAATATCTCCAAGGGGTCGCCCTCTCTGATACGCAGAGTCCTTCTGATTTCCTTTGGGATAACCACACGACCAAGGTCGTCTATTCTTCTAACGATACCTGTTGCTTTCATAATATATTAACTCCTTTTTCGTTAAATTAGTGAATAATGAAAAATGAATGATGAATATTGAATAATTAATGTGTCGGCTTTGCCGACATTATATATATCGTGCCGAAGGCACACCGAAACTATTCATTATTCACTATTCACTCGCAAGGTATTGCCTTGCGCCCCTGTTGCTTTCATATATACAAAATCTCCTTGCTTTACAAATTTGTGTTGTTAGTATCTGTAAAACAAGGGGATTTATACTGTGGAATTTGCTTTTTGAAATCAAAAGGCTATGGGTAATTTCCATCAGACTGCGCTTGGCAGTTGCAATTTTATCGTGTATATTATATAATACTCTTGTATATCAGATAAACAGATGGTTTATGATTTTGCTATCGAATCTTTTGATACAACGAGGTGCGTTATGGAGCTTAGAAATTTAATCACGTTTATCCACGTTGCTGAGCTTGGGAGCTTTACAAGGGCGGCAGAACAGCTTGGCTATTCTCAATCTACCGTTTCCTTTCAGATAAAGCAGCTGGAAGAAGAGCTTGATTGCCTTTTATTTGAAAGAATCAACCATACAATTACCCTTACTGAGCGTGGGCACGAGCTGGTCTCTTATGCCCATAGGATCCGTGCGCTTATGGAAGAATATAAGGAAAGCCTGACGAAAGAGGAGCTTTCGGGGTCAATTCATATCGTTACGCCCGATTCTATATGCGATGATATGATAAATTCCCGCTACATCGACTTTCATAAAAAATATCCGTCGATTTCCATTCGCTTCACAACGGGAGACTCGGCGCTGATGCTCAATATGCTTGACCACAACGAGGCGGACTTTATCATAACGCTTGACAGCCGCTTATACAATAAGGACTATATAATCGCAAAGGAACAGCCTCTTTCTATGCATTTTGTTGCAAGCGTAAATTCAGCGTTTGCAAAAAAGAAAAGGCTATCGGTCAAGAATATTATAAACGAGCCGTTTATTCTGACCGAATACGGTCAGGGGTACAGACGGGTACTCGACCGTGAGCTTTCAAAAATGCTTCTGAAGATAACCCCCGTTCTTGAAATCGGGCGCACGGATATAATCAAGACAATGATTGCTCAGAACAATATGATTTCTTTCCTGCCTGATTTTGTCACCAAGGATTTGGTTGATTCGGGAGTGTTGTGCTATCTTGACGTGTGCGATATACAAGTTGATATTTGGAAACAGCTTATTTATCATAAAAACAAGTGGCTCTCCAAAAGTATGAAGACGTTTATCGACTACGTAAAAGAGCAGGAATTTTCAAATTGAACTTAAAAAACAGGAATCAGACAAAGCGTCCGACTCCTGTTTTTGTTGTTTTGAGCAAAGGCGGTTCTGATTTCTTTTTGGGCTTTTGCTTTTTAAGTCAGCTCAGAATCGCCCCCGTAGCGCCGCCCGAAACCAAAGCCGCATAGCGTTTGAGGTAACCCGAAAGCTCTTTTTTCTTGGGCGTGAAATTTTTCATACGCTCAAAAAGCACAGCCTCGTTCACTTTCAGCTCAATCTTGTTTTCGGGGATATTGATGCTGATAATATCGCCGTCTTCAACAATGCCGATCATACCGCCCGAAGCTGCTTCGGGAGTAACGTGACCGACGCACGCGCCTCTCGTTGCGCCGCTGAAGCGACCGTCGGTAATAAGCGCTACGCTGTTACCAAGCCCCATTCCCATAATCGCAGAGGTCGGATTGAGCATTTCACGCATACCGGGACCGCCTTTTGGCCCTTCATAGCGGATAACGACCACGTCGCCTGTGACGATTTTTCCGCCGTTGATTGCCGCCTGCGCGTCCTCCTCACAATCAAAAACCTTTGCAGGACCTTCGTGCACGAGCATTTCGGGAAGAACAGCAGAGCGCTTTACAACGCTTCCTTCGGGGGCGAGATTTCCCTTGAGTACCGCAATACCGCCCGTTTCACTGTATGGATTTTCAATCGGGCGTATAATATCGGGATTGAGATTGACACAGCCTTCAATGCTTTCGCCGACGGTTTTTCCCGTAACGGTCATACAATCGGTATTAATGAGAGATTTTTTCCTAAGCTCGTTCATTACGGCATAAACGCCGCCCGCTTCGTTAAGGTCTTCCATATACGTTCTTCCCGCCGGAGCAAGATGACAAAGATTAGGTGTTTTTGCGCTGATTTCGTTTGCAATATCAAGACTCAGCTCCACTTTGCATTCGTGAGCGATTGCAGGAAGATGAAGCATACTGTTTGTTGAACAGCCAAGCGCCATATCAACGGTCAGAGCGTTCATAAGAGCCTCCTTCGTCATAATATCACGAGGGCGTATATTTTTCTTCAAAAGCTCCATAACCGCCATTCCTGCGTGCTTTGCAAGCTCAATTCGGGCAGAGTAAACGGCGGGGATCGTTCCGTTACCACGAAGTCCCATACCGAGCGCTTCGGTAAGACAGTTCATTGAGTTAGCCGTATACATTCCACTGCACGAGCCACAGGTAGGACAGGTTCTGCACTCGTATTCGTAAAGCTTTTCGTCGTCTATTTTTCCTGCATTATAAGCGCCGACTGCTTCAAACATAGAAGAAAGGCTTGTTTTCTTGCCCTCGACTCTGCCTGCAAGCATAGGTCCGCCGCTTACGAATATAGTAGGA
>JAZNST010000074.1:0-4637 GCA_045591405.1 Ruminiclostridium sp. | reverse complement strand
GTGGGACGGGCTTTTGTACTAAAAGTTTTCGGAAAGGAGTCTGAGGAAAAACCTTTTTCAAAAGGGTTTTCCTCAGTAGTACACGCATAACCTGTATGCGTATTGCTAAGCGTTTAGACAGAAACGGCGAGGAGGTTACCTGCGTTTTTCCAGAGTATTTTTTCACGCTCGCCATCTGTGAGGTCAAGCTTATTAAATCGCTGGATTTCTTCATTGATTCCCCACATAGGGTAATCCGTACCAAAAAGCACTCTATCAGCAGTAAAGGCACGGATAAATTCCAACGCACGTTTAGGCGGAATAGCGAAAAGAGAGCTACTCGTGTCGATATAGACGTTAGGGTTATCCGCAAGGCAAAGCGAGCCTTTATTCCACTCGCCCCAGCCACCGAAATGAGCTGCGATTACTGTAAGCTTAGGGAAGATACTTAGTATTTTAGCAAGGCGCTTTGGCGACGAACGGTCATAGCGGTAATCTCCCGTATGGAAAAGAATGGGGAGTCTGCCTTCTGCCGCTTCGTAAATATCGCACGCCTTTTTATCGTCAATATTAAAATCCTGAAAATCGGGATGAAGCTTTATTCCCTTTAGTCCCAATCCCTCTGCCCTTTCAATTTCAGCTTCTATTTCCGCTTTTTCCATTTCAGGATGAAGCGTAGCGAAGCCGACAAGCTTATCGGGATTTTCTTTGACGCTCTGGGAAATAAAGTTGTTAATGCTTGTGACTTGGTGACAAGTTGTTGCAACCGAGTGGACGAGTGATTTAGCAACGTTGTTTTCCCTGATAAGTTTTAGTAGCGCCTTTACACTCCCATCAAAGCCCATCTTGATTTCGTAGAATTTACCGACTGTTTCTGATGCTTTCTGTGCAATTTTATCAGGGTAAATATGCACATGGAAGTCAAAGATTTTCAAGTTATCATTTCCTTTCACTTTATTATAACTATATTTTAGCACCGCCAGCCCAAAAATACAAGTGAAATTTTAGTGAAAACACCCGTTATCGACAAATTTCAACATACGCTTGGTTACAAGCTCGTTTTTGCTCATAGAAAAAAGCTCGTGCCTGCTTATCCATCTGTAATTGACAGTCTCGCCCTGCTGAAGAATTACGCTGTTCTTGTTGCAATCAGTAACGCAAAGAAATTCGACGTAAACGCAGTGAGTTTCGTCGCTGACAACCCTTCCAAGCTCCGTAAGCGTCGAAGCAGTTATTCCCGTTTCTTCAAAAAGCTCTCTTTTTGCACATTCAAGCGGAGTTTCGCCCATAAGCGCACTTCCGCCTGCGCTTGCCTCCCACATTCCGCCGTAGTGCTTTTTGAAATCACGCTGCATAAGAAGAATACTTGAGTCGGTGTGTTGGACTAAAATTTCGCAGACGAGGTGATATATTCCGCTTGGAATCGACTTCTCCTCGCCTCTTATAAGTATCATTCCGTCGATTTTTTCAAGCGACGAATCATAAGCGTCCCATTTTTCCATTGTACCTCCAAAAGACAAGTGCCGCCCGAAACAGACGGCACAGATTATCGTTATATTATTTTCAGTAAAGGCTTCCGTAGTTTGCACAAGCTCTGTAATCAGCGCCCTCAAGGTCCTTTGTACCAAAAGCAGACCAAGCGTGAGGTCTGTAAATCTTTTCGTCGGGGACGTTGTGGACCGAAACGGGAATACGGAGCATAGAAGCAAGGGTGATAAGGTCTTCTCCGATGTGTCCGTAAACGAAAGCGCCATGATTTGCGCCCCAGTTAGCCATAACGCTGTAAACGTCCTTAAAGGCGTCTGTGTCGTTAAGAATAGGAGCAAACCAGGTTGAAGGCCAGGTCTTGTCGGTACGGTCAAGGAGAGTTTTATTGACAGCTTCGGGAAGCTCAACCGTATAACCCTCGACAATCTGAATAGTCGGGCCAAGTCCCTTGACAAGATTTACTCTTGCGAAGGTACACGGCATTACGCCCTTAGTAGAGAAGCTCGACGAGAAGCCGCCGCCTCTGAAATAGCCAAGGTTAGCGCAAGGCCAAGTCGTAGCCTCAAGACAAGCGTCGATGTCCTTATCCGTCATATCCCACCAGTTCTTCATACAGTTCTCGCCCTTTTCGTTAAGGCAAGCGCCTGTTCCGTCAAGTGCGGCGGCACCGCTATTAATCATGTGTATAAAGCCATTCTGAGCGTAGCCGTCCGGCTTCCATCCTGTTACTCTTTCGACGGCGTCGGGCGACCAGTAGGTTCTTACGTCAGCAAAAACCGCCGCCTTTGAGGTAAGCTCGTGGAGGAACAGGAGAGTTACTCCGTTAAGCGTGTCGTTTTCTGTTGCAAAAGGAATCGGCTCACGCTTTCCGTTCCAGTCGAAGGTTGAGTTGAGAATTGCCTCTGTGAAGTCGGCGTTAGGCATAAAGTCAGTCCAGTTACGCTGTCCCTGGAAGCCGCCGAGAATAGCATTTCTGCCCTTTGCCTCCTCAAGCCAGCCCATTTCTTCAAGCTTCTTGTTGCCGTGAAGAATGTCCATAATGATGCAGGTCATCTTTGCGATAAATTCCCAGTTTTCTTCCTTTTCCTTATCAGAAAGAACCGTACGCTGATAGAACATTCCGTCAGTCGGGTTAATATCAATACCCTCCTTGCACTTGGATTTTATCCACGCAAGAGCCTTTTCGTATTCGTCCTTATCGTAAATTCCGAGCTTTTCACGACGGATAATTTCGCTCATATCTACCCATTCGGGGTGCATTCCGAGATAGTCTCTGAAGAAGTCCTCGTTGCAGTAAGAGCCTGCGATTCCCATTGCCATACCGCCGATATTAACGTAGCTCTTATTCTTTATATCGCCTACTGCAACAGCGCAACGGGCAAAGCGAAGGATTTTTTCCTCAACGTCAGCGGGGATTGTCTTATCGTCTGCGTCCTTTACGTCGTGACCGTAAATTGAGAAGCAAGGCATACCAATCTGAGCGTAGGCGCTCATTGCGGCTGCAAGGAAAACAGCACCGGGGCGCTCGGTTCCGTTAAAGCCCCATACCGCCTTTATTGTGTTGGGGTTTTCGTCGATTACAGTCGTAACGTAGCACCAGCAAGGCGTAACTGTGAGCGTTGCGATAACATTTTCTCTGCTGAATTTGTCGTTACAAGCGGCACTCTCAGCGATTCCGCCGATAGTTGAATCAGCGATAACACATTCAACAGGCTCGCCGCTTGCGTGGCGCACCTTTGATGAAATAAGCTCAGCCGCAGCCTTAGCCATATTCATTGTCTGTTCTTCAAGGCTTTCTCTGATTCCAAACTGGCGACCGTCGATAACGGGTCTGATTCCGATTTTTGCAAGCATTGATTGTTCCTCCTTAGTTTTCGTTTAACTTAAAATATATTCTCTGCATTTTCTGAACACTGTTTTCAAGCAGATAATAGTGCATTACATAAGGGATTTCGAGGGCGAGAAAAAGAACCGCCACGGCAATAAAGGCGATATTGAAATAAGCCGCCGCAAAGGAAATCACCGTCATCAGCGCAAAGGTCATCGTCACAATAAGGTGAACAAGTCTTTCGTGCTGATAAAAAAGGATACGCTTTTCGAGCGTTTGTCTGAGCCTTTCCCTGTTGCAATCGGGGTTTTCAAGCTCTTTTTCGAGAAAAGAAAGATAGTTAAGTATTTCTTTTTTCATAGCTTCCTCCCGTTCTGAAGGCTTACTAAAACGATTACACCCTACTGATAATTATAGCAAAAGTTGGCACGAATTGCAAGAGCTTTTTGTTAAAGAAGACTAATAAAACACCGTTGCAATTTGAGCACAGGCGTGATATAATGTGGTATAAAAATTTATAGATAAAGGAAGACGTGGCTATGGATATTTTAATAAGACCTGTCGTGATTGAGGATTACGATAAAATTTTTGCCCTGTGGAACAGCACGGAGCAATCCCGTCGTGCTATGAATCCCGTTGACGACAGCAAGCAAGGGATTGAAAAATACTTAAAGCGTAATCCCACAACCTGTTTTCTTGCGTATGAGGAAAATCAAGAAAAAATAGCGGGAGTTATTCTTACAGGTCACGACGGTCGCCGTGCAATTGTGCATCATCTGTGCGTTCACCCCGACTATCGCCGCCAAGGAATAGCCCGTCTTCTTGTGCAAAAGGCAGAAGAAGCTTTACGCAAGGAAGGAATATCAAAAATCTTCGGGCTTGTCTTTAAGGATAACGACGGAGCAAACGCATTTTGGGAGTCAGAGGGCTATACGCTTCGTACAAATCTCAACTACCGTAACAAGAGCCTTGATAAAAACGTACCGCAAGGCGAGTGATTCTCCCCTCCCGATAGCAACAGCAGGTTGCTTGATTGAACGCTGAGCGTGTGCTATACTCTCATTGAGGTGATAAAAATGGAAACAAAAGAAATTATTTACAAGCTCCGTACAGAAAAAGGATTATCCCAGGACGAACTCGCTGAAAGAATTTTTGTAACAAGACAAGCAGTTTCACGCTGGGAAAACGGAGAAACAATCCCCAACACAGAAACGCTCAAGCTCCTCTCGGCGCTTTTTAACGTTTCTATCAACACACTGCTCGGCTCTCCCAGAGAGCTTATCTGTCAGTGCTGCGGAATGCCTCTTGAAGATTCCGTTATCAGCAAGGAAAAGGGCGGCGA
>JAZNST010000073.1:0-19648 GCA_045591405.1 Ruminiclostridium sp. | reverse complement strand
CTTGAGTGCCTTAGCGTCGAACTGAGGGTGAAGGAGTGTGTCAAGGTTACGAGGGTCGATCATAAGAACAGCTTCCTGTTCAGTTCTCATACCTTCGTCAACGAGGTCGCAAGCGATCTTGAGGGCAGCCTGAGCTGTTCTCTTACCGTTACGTGTCTGGAGCATATAGAGCTTACCGTGTTCTACTGTAAATTCCATATCCTGCATATCTCTGTAGTGGTTTTCAAGAGTCTTGCAAACCTCTACGAACTGAGCGAATGCTTCAGGGAACTTTTCTTCCATCTGAGCGATAGGCATTGGTGTACGAACGCCGGCAACAACGTCTTCGCCCTGTGCGTTTGTTAAGAATTCACCCATGAGCTTCTTTTCGCCTGTTGCAGGGTCACGAGTAAATGCAACACCTGTACCGCAGTCGTCGCCCATGTTACCGAAAGCCATCATCTGTACGTTAACAGCTGTACCCCAAGAATAAGGGATATCGTTGTCACGACGGTAAACGTTAGCTCTGGGGTTGTCCCAAGAACGGAATACTGCCTTAACTGCGCCCATAAGCTGTTCCTTAGGATCGGTGGGGAAATCCTTACCGATCTTGCTCTTATATTCAGCCTTGAACTGGCCTGCGAGGGTCTTGAGGTCGTCAGCAGTAAGCTCAACGTCAAGCTTAACGCCCTTCTTTTCCTTCATTTCGTCGATAAGCTCTTCAAAGTACTTCTTACCAACTTCCATAACTACGTCAGAGTACATCTGGATAAATCTTCTGTAGCAGTCCCAAGCCCAACGAGCGTTGCCCGAAGCTTCTGCCATGTAGTTAACTACGTCTTCGTTAAGACCGAGGTTGAGGATTGTGTCCATCATACCGGGCATTGATGCACGAGCACCAGAACGAACGGAAACGAGAAGCGGATTAGCCTTGTCGCCGAACTTCTTGCCTGTAACTTCTTCCATCTTAGCGATGTACTCAGTAATTTCAGCCATGATAGAGGGGTTGATCTGACGACCGTCCTCATAGTACTGTGTGCACGCCTCTGTGGAAATTGTGAAGCCCTGTGGAACGGGCAGACCCATGTTGGTCATTTCAGCTAAGTTTGCACCCTTACCGCCGAGGATTTCACGCATGTCTGCGTTACCTTCGGAGAAAAGGTAGCAATATTTCTTTGCCATTGGATTGTCCTCCTAAAAATTATTTGAGATTCGGCACCGTATGCAAAAAAGGGCATACGAATACCTGACGGATATATTATAACAGAATTCTTTTGAAAATGCTAGTGTTTTTAGGAAATTTTTTGGAGATTTTGTAAAATATAAGCGTTATTTTTTTGAAAAAGCTTCCAGAAGCCTTAGCCTGTGCGAAAAAGCGGTTTTCCCTCAAAAAAGAAGCGCCGTGCTTTAAGAGAAGCTAGCGCTTTTTATATTTTTTATCTTTCAACCACAACCTCGACGATCTTTCCGTCTCTGATTGCAACACGGGGAACTCTTGCGCTCACGGCGCAGATGGTTTCGTTTGAGATTGTTCCCGTGACGTCTGCGATATAGTCGAGGCTTGTTTCACGGAATTTATCCGAATAAAGCAGCACCTCGTCGCCTACCTTTACGTCAGGGACGTCTGAAACGTCGATCATCAGCTGATCCATACAAACACGGCCTCTTATGGGGCAGAGCGTTTCGTTGACGGCGACAAGCCCCTTATTTGACAAAAGCCTTGAATAGCCGTCGGCGTAGCCGATAGGGATAAGCGCAATAAGCTGGTCGGAGTCGGGCGTATAGGTTCTTCCGTAGCCGATGCTTATGCCTTTTTTTACGAGCTTGAGCTGATTTATTTCGCTTTTGAGCGTCATAACCTGTCTTAGCTCAATCGGATTTTTCACGCTTGTGTTTGGCGAACAGCCGTAAAGGATAAGCCCCGGACGCAGATAGCTTCCCGGATAATCGCTGTGAAAGGTTATTCCGCCGCTTGCCTGAGAGTGAAAGGGGAGCTTTCTTCTGACAAACATAGCGCTGAGTTTTCTTTCCTGCTCGTCGGTAAACTCGATTTCTTTTTCCCCAAGGCAGTCGGAAACGGCGAAATGAGAATAGCCTGCAAGAACCTCAAGCCCTTTTAGCGAAAGGATCTCGTCAACCTCCGCCTCTGTCTCGACGCCAACTCTTGACATTCCCGTATCGTAATTTATATGAACCTTTATTTTCGTGTTATTTTTCAGAGCAAAATCGCTCAGCTCCCGTGCGTATGAAACGCTTCCTGCCGTTGCAATAAGATCAAGACTGAGAATAAGGTCGAAATATGGCGGCATAATATAGCCGAAAACAAGAATTTTCACGTCCTCATAGGGTAAAAGCTCTCTTACCGTCTGAGCCTCACGGACGTTTGAAACGGCGAAAAAGCGCACGCCGAGCCTGTAATATTCCTTGCAGACGATTTTATCGCTATGACCGTAGGCATTAGCCTTAACAACTGCAATTACTTCTTTTTCGGGGGCGGTTTTTCTGATTTGTCCGAGGTTGAACTCAAGCGCGTCAAGGTCGATTTCAGCCCACGCACGCCTTAAAAATTCCATAGCAAAGCTCCTTTCGGGGGAAACTGACGGCGCGGATAAAGATTGTGGCGGCTTTTGCGGCAATCTTTATACGTTTTGTCTTGAATTTTCGTGGAATATATGATATGATTGAATAAGATTACTTTTTACATTATACACCCAACGAGGTTAAAATACAATAAGTTTTTTCGGAGGCAGTATGGCTAGGCAGAAGTGGAAAAGAAACTGGTATATATACGTTGTGACCTTTATCGTGGCGTCGTTTATTGCCGCACTCACGGTTTCGGCGCTTTGGGACACGTTTTTTCCCGAAAAGGCGGAAACCGTTTATTCAGGCGGAGTTACCACGTCGCTTCCCGACGCAACCAATAATATGACAGCACTTGTTATGCTCTCAGAATATAAGGGCGGAGCGCCTGAGCATTTTTCAATCGTAAACTACCGTCCGGGCGAAGAAATCATTATGTGTGTGCCGCTTAAAAACGAAACTGCGATGAAGCTCGGTTCATCGACAAGCTCGCTTTCTTCCGTTTATATCCACAATGGAATCGCAGGCGTTACATACGCAATCGAAGCGACTCTTGGAGTCAAGTGCGATTTTTACGTAAAGTTTGATAAATCGTCCTTTATCGACCTTGTTGACGAAACGGGAACGATTACGATAAATATTCCCTATGATATTCCGGATGAAAAGGGCGAGCTGCTCTTTAAGTCAGGCTCTCATTCGCTTGACGGTACTGAGCTTTTTGAATATCTTTACCTTCAGAAGACAACGCCCGATAACGACTATAAGAGCGTGGTTGTAGGCTCGATTGAAACGGCGTTTTTTAACTCAAGCCTCAAGAATCTGAGTGCAACCGTTTTCCAAAGTCTTGCAACAAAGATTATAAACACAACCGACACCAACTTTACTCTTGAAGAATACAGAAAACGTCAGCAAGCGATTCTCTTTACAAGTGAAAGCTCGCTCAATCCCGCACAGTATTACATTCCTTACGGCGAATACGACGCTAACGGCTTGTTCGTGGTTGCGGACAATTCTGTGGCGACGCTCAGAGAACGCCTTGGGGTTGAAGCTGAAGGCTGAGGAGGAAAAAGTGAAGAAGCAATATCTTGAAATGGCAAAGCTCACCAAAACAATCGGACTAAAGGGCGAAATAAGAGCGCAGATTTACTGCGACAGCGAGCAGATGCTCCTTGATTTTGACACGCTTTATCTCGGAAAGGAAAAGACGCCTGTAAGCGTTATTTCGGTAAGAGCGCAGAAAAACAATATGGCGGCGATAAAGCTTTCGGGAATTGAAGCTGTTGAACAGGCACAAAAGCTTTGCGGAAAGATGATTTATCTTGACAGAAACGACGCCGAGCTTCCTGAAGGGACGTATTTTATCGACGACCTTATAGGAATGAGCGTAGTTGACGCTGACGACGGTCGTGTTTACGGAAAGGTGAATGAAATCCTCCAGAACGGCGCTACCGATGTCTATTCAATAAAGACACCGAACGGAAAAGAGCTTCTTTTCCCTGCAATTCCCGACGTTCTTCTTGATATTGATACGGATAAGGATATAATTACGATTCGTCCGTTGCCCAATCTTTTTGAGCTTGAGGACGAAATTGACGAGGAAAACGATGAGAATTGATATTGCAACCCTGTTTCCGCAGATGTGTGAGGCTGTGCTGAGCGAAAGCGTTGTGGGCAGAGGCAGAAAGAACGGATTTATTGAAATAAAATGCCATAACATCAGAGACTATACCCAGGACAAGCACCGCAGAGTTGACGATAAGCCCTTTGGCGGCGGAACAGGAATGGTGATGCAGGCTCAGCCGATTTACGACTGCATAATGCACATTTATGAAGAAATAGGAAAGACCGAGAAAAAGCCACGACTTATCTATATGTCTCCTCAAGGGAAAACGCTCACGCAAGCGCTTGTCAAGGAGCTTGCACAGGAGGAAAGCCTCGTTCTTCTTTGTGGGCATTATGAGGGCGTTGACCAGCGTGTTCTCGACGAGCTTGAGGCGGAGGAGATTTCAGTCGGAGACTATGTTGTTACAGGCGGAGAGCTTCCTGCGCTGATAATTGCCGACGCTGTTTCAAGGCTTCAGGAGGGCGTTCTTCCCAACGAAGACGCTTATTCAATCGAAAGCCACTACGACGGCGCACTCGAATATCCTCAGTATACACGGCCTGAGGTGTGGAGAGACAGGAGAGTTCCTGAGGTTCTTTTGTCGGGGCATCACCTTAATATCCGTAAATGGCAGGAGGAAAAATCGCACGAGGTTACTCTTGAAAAGCGTCCCGACTTAATAAAAGAGAAATGATTTAGGTTATAACGGAGTTTTTTGTGGAATAATAACCTAGATTTTACCGAAATCTGAGGTAAAAATCCTGTGTAACGACCGTTGATGTTGAAAAAACCTGTCTGATGTGATAAATCTTTCAACGGTATTTGTGATAAATTACCAAACGAGATATTTTCTTTTGGGGTTTTGTATGCAAATTATGAGAATCTTTCTATAACTTTGAAAAAAGTCATTATTTTTGGTTGACGAAATAAAAAAATAGTTATATACTAATATCGTGAACAAGAACAAAACGCTCTATTGGCGACGGAGGAAACAATTATGTTTGTAAAAGAAGTAGAAGTAAAGAATCAGGTAGGATTACACGCAAGACCTGCAACCTTCTTTATCCAGAAGGCAAACGAATTTAAGTCTTCGATCTGGGTTGAAAAGGAAGAACGCAGAGTAAACGCAAAGAGCCTTCTCGGTATCCTTTCACTCGGTATCGTAGGTGGTACACAGATTCGCATCATTGCTGACGGTTCTGACGAACAGCTTGCTGTTGACGGACTTGTTAAGCTCGTTGAAAGCGGATTTGCAGAATAATCGCAAAATTTTATTGGCTGCCGCTGTCGAAGCGGCAGTTTTCTTTTTTTGTGGAAAGGGATAAAAATTGAAAAAGTTAGTAAAGATAGGGGCTGCCCTTGCCGCGATTGTGATTGCAGTCTGCGGCTGCTCGAAAAGCTATGATCATATCGCAGGCTATGACGATGTTTCAAAGGCAAAACAGCTCTACGCCTCGCTTAACAGCGCTCACGTGAAAATCAAGGACAATAACGCAAACCTCATCACCCAGGACTTCCTTTATAAATATAACGGCGATACGCTCGTTTACTGCTATATCGGAACGGACGGAGAGAAAACCTATTACGAATATAACAACGGAAGCGAGCTGAACTATACCGACAGCACGATGACTCAGTGGAATTTCTACGATATGTCGGCTCCTGAGTTTTACTCATATTCACGCTCTCAACCTCATCCGATGGCTTCTCAGACGGCAATTTCCATCAACGCCGACAGTATCGTTGACGGGGTAGTTGCAGACAACCCCGACGGAAGCAAGCTCATCACCTATCACTATGACGCCGCCCAGCTCAACAGCTACGCTTCGTCGCTCTCAACGGTAGGAACGCTCGTTGAATTTACAACGACGCTTTGTATAAACCCCGACGGCTATTGCACAGAGCTTTCTCAGCTCGCAATCCTTGAGGTTGACGGAAAACAGACGAGTGTTGATTACACGATGACTATTGACGAAATGAACAAGGTTGAGAAGGTTGAACTGCCCAAGGCTTGTTGGGAAAAGTGAGCTATATATTAATAGTATAGAGTCCCCGAAAATTTCTCAGATATTCGTTGTCAAAATAGACAAAAAATAAGAGTAAAGCTCCCCAAAATTTCTACACTTAAAAATTGTAAAATTTTCAAAAAGTGTTGAAATCGGGGAGCTTTTATAGTATAATAATACCTGCACGCTGCGAAGATATGCGTTGAAGTCGGAGGTTGCGCCCGTTGATTGCTTATGCAATGGGCGGACGGTAATTTCGACGGAGTATGTCCGATTTGAAATCGGGCGGAAAAGTGACACGCGGTGCCGATTGCCTTTATAAAAGGTTTTGCGTCCGTTATGGAACAGGGAAGGACCTGCAAAGCAGATACCCCCTCATTGAGCTTCCTCGGACGAGCTTTTATTGGAGGTTGCGAAACGCCCGGCAAAGTGTGTATTACTATCAGAGCATTCGCGCAAGTGCCCTAAATCTAAGAAAGGGGTAAAAAAGACAATGGCTATCAAGGAAAAGGTAAGAGTCAAGGTCAAGGGTTACGACCACGCTGTCGTTGACGCTGCTGCTGCAAAGATTGTAGAAACAGCTAAGCGTTCAGGTTCTAGAGTTGCAGGTCCTGTTCCGCTTCCGACAGACAGAGAAGTAATCACAATTCTCCGCGCTGTTCATAAGTACAAGGATTCCCGTGAACAGTTCGAGCAGAGAACACACAAGCGCCTCATCGACATCATTCGTCCTACAAATAAGACGATTGAAGCTCTCCAGAGCATCGATTTACCGGCAGGCGTTGAAATTTCAATGGACATCTAATTTACCGATTAGGCGAACAGAAATTTCAGAGTTATGTAGATTACGTTAAGTAGTCTACCGCTAACCAAGGCAGATACGCTGCACTTGGTCATGTTGCATAAGGCAACCAATAACCAATTAGGAGGAAACCATGAAGAAAGGTTTAATCGCAAAGAAAATCGGTATGACACAGATTTTCGACGAGAACGGAAAGGTTGTTCCTGTAACCGTTGTAGAAGCAGGCCCTTGCGTTGTTGTTCAGAAGAAGACAGCTGACAACGACGGCTACGAGGCTGTTCAGCTCGGTTTCGGCGACATTTCCCCCAAGGGCGTTAATAAGCCCATGCAGGGTCACTTCAAGAAGAATGACGTTGCATTCAAGAGAACACTCAGAGAGTTCAGACTCGACGACGTAAGCTCTGTAAACGTAGGAGATATCCTCAAGGCTGACGTATTCGAAAACGGCGACGTTGTTGACGTTCAGGGTACAAGCAAGGGTAAGGGCTTCCAGGGCGCAATCAAGCGTCACAATCAGCACAGACTCAAGGAAACTCACGGCACAGGTCCTGTTGTAAGACAGCCCGGTTCCATGGGAGCTATCTCGGATCCTTCAAGAATCTTCAAGGGTAAGGGTATGGCAGGTCATATGGGTGCTGAAACTTCTACAGTTCAGAATCTCACAATCGTAAAAATTGACGCAGAAAACAATCTTATCGCAATCAAGGGTGCTATTCCCGGTCCTAAGGGCGGAATCGTAACCATCACTGATGCGGTTAAGGCTTAAGGGAGGAGGATTTTGTTATGGCAAAGGTATCAGTTTATGATATGACAGGTAAAGTTGTTTCCGACCTCGAGCTCAACGACGCAGTTTTCGGCATCACACCAAACACTGCAGTTATGCACGCAGCAGTTGTAAACTACCTCGCTAATCAGCGTCAGGGTACTCAGTCCACACTTACAAGAACAGAAGTAAGCGGAGGCGGTAAGAAGCCCTGGAGACAGAAGGGTACAGGTCACGCTAGACAGGGTTCAACAAGAGCTCCTCAGTGGAGACACGGCGGTGTTGCTCTTGGTCCTAAGCCCAGAAGCTACACTTACACACTTAATAAGAAGGTTAAGAGACTTGCTCTGCTTTCTGCTCTTTCTTCTAAGGCAGCAGAAAACGAAATCGTGGTTGTTGATGCAATCAAGATGGACGAGTTCAAGACAAAGACCATCGTTAATATGCTCAAGGCACTCAACGTAAACGAAAAGGCTCTCATCGTTCTTGATACAGTTGATAAGAACGTAATCAAGAGTGCAGCAAACATTCCCGGCGTTAAGACAACTCAGGTGAATACACTCAACGTTTACGATATCCTCAACTACACAAAGTTCGTTGTAGTAAAGGACGCAGTTGCTAAGATTGAGGAGGTATATGCATAATGGAAAAGACATATCAGGACATTATCGTACGCCCGATTATCACAGAGAACTCAATGGAAGCACTTCAGGATAAGAAGTACACATTTGAGGTTGCAAAGTCTGCTAACAAGATTGAAATCAAGGCAGCTGTCGAAGCTCTCTTTAAGGGAGTTAAGGTTGCTAAGGTCAACACAATGAACGTTAGAGGAAGAAAGAAAAGAATGGGTCGCAACGAAGGTTACACATCTTCTTGGAAGAAGGCAATCGTAACTCTCGAAAAGGATTCCAAGACAATCGAATTCTTCGACGGTATGATTTAAGTAAGGAGTGAAATAAATGGCTATTAAGGCATACAAACCGGTCACCCCTGGTCGCAGAGGTATGACTGTTATTGATTACAGCGGTTTATCTAAGGTTGCTCCTGAAAAGAGTCTTCTCGAATCCCTCAAGAAGAACGCAGGCCGCAACAGCTACGGCAGAATCACTGTAAGACATCACGGCGGCGGTAACAGACGTAAGTACAGAGTTATCGACTTCAAGAGAAATAAGCTTGATATGGAAGCTGAAGTTCTTACACTTGAATACGACCCCAACAGAACAGCATTCATCGCTCTCGTTCAGTACACTGACGGCGAAAAGAGATACATTCTCTGCCCCGAAGGACTTAAGGTTGGCGATAAGATTATGGCAGGCGACGGCGCCGACATCAAGCCCGGTAACGCCCTCAAGCTTGCAAGTATCCCTGTTGGTACAATTATTCACAACGTTGAGCTTTATCCCGGTAAGGGCGCACAGCTCGTTCGTTCCGCAGGTAACATGGCTCAGCTCATGGCTAAGGAAAACGGCTACGCACTTATCAGACTCCCAAGCGGCGAGCTTCGTAACGTTTCCGAGCTTTGCATGGCTACAATCGGTGTTGTTTCCAACGCTGACCACGCTAACGTAAATATCGGTAAGGCAGGTAAGACACGCCACTTCGGTATCAGACCTACTGTACGCGGTTCCGTAATGAACCCGAACGATCACCCTCACGGTGGTGGTGAAGGTAAGTCTCCTGTTGGTCGTCCCGGCCCTGTTACACCTTGGGGCAAGCCTGCAATGGGTTATAAGACTCGTAGTGCTAAGAAGGCTTCCAACAAGTTCATCGTTAAGAGAAGAAACGACAAGTAATAATCGGCAATTGTTAATAAGCATTGAGCCATCTATAAGTCTCAACGCATTAACTTGCAATTGAAAGGAATAATTTTATATGAGCAGAAGTATCAAGAAGGGACCATTCGTCCAGGAAGCTCTTATGAAGAGAGTTCTTGCAATGAACGAAGCAGGCGAGAAGAAGGTTCTCAAGACCTGGAGCCGTTCAAGCACGATTTTCCCTGATTTCGTTGGACACACATTTGCAGTTCACGACGGCAGAAAGCACGTTCCGGTTTATGTAACAGAAGATATGGTTGGACATAAGCTCGGTGAATTTGCTCCTACAAGAACCTTTAAGGGCCACGTAGGAAGCAAGACTACTAAGAAGTAAGGAGGAGTAACGTATGGAGGCAAGAGCAGAACTCAATCAGGTACGTATCAGCCCTCGTAAAGTAAGCGTTGTACTTGACCTGATCAGAAATAAGCCCTGCGATATCGCAATGGCTACACTTAAACTCACACCCAAAGCTGCAAGCGAGCCGCTTATGAAGCTTCTCAAGTCCGCTATGGCTAACGCTGAGAATAACCACAATATGGACCTCAGCAACTGCTATGTATCACAGTGCTACTGCGGTGCAGGCGTTACACTGAAGCGCATCAGACCTGCTGCAAAGGGCAGTGCTCACAGAATTTTGAAGAGAACTTCCAACATCGTTTTGGTTGTTAAAGAAGCAGAGTAAGGAGGATAACAATGGGACAAAAGGTTAATCCACATGGTCTCCGTGTTGGTGTTATCAAGGATTGGGATTCTCGTTGGTTTGCTAGCAAGGCAACCTTCGGTGACACACTCGTTGAAGACTATAAGATTCGTGAATACCTTAAGAAGAAGCTCTACAAGGCAGGAATTCCTGACATTGAAATCGAGCGTGACGCTGCTAAGGTAAAGGTTCACATTCACTGCGCTAAGCCCGGTATGGTTATCGGTCAGAAGGGTGCAGAAATCGAAAAGCTCCGCACAGAGCTTGAAAAGATTACAAACGGCAAGCCCGTTAACGTAAATATCATTGAAGTTAAGAACCCTGATCTTAACGCACAGCTTATCGCTGAAAACATCGCTTCCCAGCTTGAAGGTCGTGTTTCCTTCAGAAGAGCTATGAAGAGCTGCATCGGCAGAACAATGAAGTGCGGCGCTAAGGGTATCAAGACTCAGGTTGCAGGCCGTCTTGGCGGTGCTGAAATTGCAAGAACAGAGAGCTATCACGAGGGTACAATTCCCCTTCAGACTCTCCGTGCTGACATCGAATACGGTGTAGCAAGAGCAGCTACAACCTACGGAATTATCGGCGTTAAGGTTTGGCTCTATAAGGGCGAAGTTCTCAAGGGCGAGGTTGGCGCTGAAAAGCCCGAAAGACCCGCACGCAAGAGAAGAGATAACGGCGAAAGAAAAAATTTCAAGCCCAGAGCAGAAAAAAGAGAAGGGGGTAATGAATAATGTTACTTCCAAAGAGAGTAAAATACAGAAGACAGCAGAGAGGTCGTATGACCGGTAAGGCAACACGCGGCAACGTAGTGTGCTACGGCGAATACGGTCTTCAGGCACTTGAACCCGCTTGGATTACTTCAAACCAGATTGAAGCAGCCCGTATCGCTATGACTCGTTACATCAAGCGTGGCGGTCAGGTTTGGATCAAGATTTTCCCTGATACCCCTGTAACAAAGAAGCCCGCCGGCGTTCGTATGGGTTCCGGTAAAGGTTCTCCTGAATATTGGGTAGCAGTGGTTAAGCCCGGCAGAGTAATGTTCGAGATTGCAGGCGTTCCCGAAGAAACAGCACGCGAAGCAATCCGTCTTGCTATGCACAAGCTCCCCATCAAGTGCAAGTTTGTAATGAAGGAACAGGGAGGTGAGCAGTAATGAAGGTTACCAAGGAAATCAGAGAGCTTAGCGAAATCGAGCTTACAAACCGTGAAGCTGAACTCAAGCAGGAGTTATTTAACCTCCGTTTTCAGCTCGCCGTAAACCAGCTTGACAACCCTACAAGAATTAAGGCTGTTAAGAAGGAAATTGCAATTATCAAGACAATTCAGACAGAGCGTAAGCTCGCTGCTAACAAGTGAGAAAGGAGGCACGAACAATGAATGAAGAAAGAAGCTTAAGAAAAACCCGTGTTGGTAAGGTAGTAAGCAACAAGATGGATAAGACAATCGTTGTTGCTATTGAAGACAATGTTCGTCATCCTCTTTACAAGAAGATCATCAAGCGCACAATCAAGCTCAAGGCGCATGATGAGGAAAACACTTGCAATATCGGTGACAAGGTTAAGATTATGGAAACAAGACCTCTTTCCAAGGATAAGAGATGGCGTCTTGTAAGTGTAATCGAAAGAACCAAGTAATAAACGGAAGGAGAAAACACCATGATACAAACGCAGACACGCCTTAAAGTAGCTGATAACACAGGCGCAAAAGAGCTTATGTGCATCAGAGTACTCGGCGGCACACGCAGAAAGTACGCAAATATCGGCGATGTAATCGTAGCTTCCGTTAAGAAAGCAGCTCCGGGCGGCACAGTTAAGAAGGGTGACGTAGTTAAGTGCGTTATCGTTCGTAGTGCAGCAGGTGTAAGACGTGACGACGGAACTTACATTCGTTTTGATGAAAATGCAGCAGTAATTATTAAGGAAGATAAGAACCCCAGAGGAACTCGTATCTTTGGACCAGTTGCTAGAGAGCTTCGTGATAAGGACTATATGAAGATTTTATCACTCGCTCCTGAAGTACTTTAAGGAGGAGCGCAAATGAAAAATTTACATGTTAAAACAGGCGACGAAGTAATGATTATTTCAGGTAAGGACAAGGGCAAGAGCGGTAAGGTTCTTCAGGTGTCCGTTTCTGAGAGAAAAGTAATCGTTGAAGGCAGAAATATGGTTACAAAGCATGTCAAGCCCACAAAGCAGGGCCAGGCAGGCGGAATCGTTAAGGCTGAAGGCGCTATGTACGCAGATAAGGTTATGCCTATTTGCCCTAAGTGCAACAAGCCCACTCGTGTCGGCAACAAGATTGACGGCGATAAGAAAGTCAGAGTTTGCAAGCATTGCGGTGCAGAACTCAAGTAAACTGGGTAGCCGGTCGGATAAGGTAACTTCCGGCTTGGGTGCCAGTAAGGAGTAAATAAATTATGTCTAGAATGAAGACTTATTACAAGGAAACCGTTGCTCCCGCACTCTTTAAGAAATTTGGTTACAAGAGCGTAATGCAGATTCCTAAGCTCGACAAGATTGTCGTTAACGTAGGCTGCGGCGAGGCAAAGGAAGACCACAAGAAGGTTGAGGCTATTTTAGCTGATATTACCGCTATTACAGGTCAGAAGCCCATCGTTTGTAAGGCTAAGAAGGCAATTGCAAACTTTAAGCTTCGTGAAGGCAACATCATCGGCGTAAAGGTTACACTCAGAGGCGATACAATGTATGAATTCCTCGACAGATTCTTTAACGTAGCCCTCCCCCGTGTTCGTGACTTCAGAGGTATCAACCCCATTTCCTTCGACGGAAGAGCAAGTTACAGTGTTGGTATTAAGGAACAGCTCATATTCCCCGAAATCGACTATGAAAAGATCGACAAAATTCGTGGTATGGACATCAACTTCGTAACAACAGCAAAGACCGATGAAGAAGCAAGAGAGCTGCTTACACTTATGGGCGCTCCGTTCTCTAAATAAGAAAGGTTAAGGAAATAAATATGGCAAAAAAATCTATGATTGCAAAGCAACAGCGTCCTGCAAAGTTTTCCACCCGTTCTTACAACAGATGCAAAATATGCGGCAGACCTCATGCGTATATTCGCAAGTACGGTATTTGCAGAATTTGCTTCAGAGAGCTTGCTTATAAGGGACAGATTCCCGGCGTAAAGAAAGCAAGCTGGTAAAAATTAAACCGCTGTCGGCAAGAACAGATTCGCTGTTTACTACCGACAATTTATCTCAAAAGCTTTAAGGAGGATGCAGCAATGCAGATAACAGATACAATCGCAGATATGCTTACGAGAATTCGTAACGCAAGCGCAGCTAAGCACCCATCTGTTGATGTTCCTTGCTCTAACATGAAGAAGCAGATAGCTCAGATTCTCGTTGATGAAGGCTATATCAAGAACTTCAGAGTCATTGAAGACAACAAGCAGGGTGTAATCAGAATCACACTCAAGTACACAGAGAATAAGCAGCAGGTTATCACAGGTCTTCGCAGAGTCAGCAAGCCCGGCCTGAGAATTTATTCTAACTCGCAGGATATGCCCAAGGTAATGAAGGGCCTCGGTATCGCAATAGTATCCACATCTAAGGGTATTATGACAGACCGTCAGGCTCGCGCTCAGCACGTTGGCGGCGAAGTCCTCGCATTTGTATGGTAAGGAGGAACAGGATATGTCAAGAATAGGTAAAAACCCCATAACTGTTCCTGCTGGCGTTGACGTAAAAATCGACGGCTCCACAGTTACAGTAAAGGGCCCCAAGGGAACACTCACAAAGACCTTCAAGCCTTCTATGAAGATTACTCTTGAAGACGGTCAGGTTAAGGTTGCTCGCCCTGACGACGAGGCAACAAACCGTTCTCTTCACGGTCTTACAAGAACACTCATCAGCAATATGATCGAGGGTGTTACAAACGGCTACCAGAAGGTTCTCGAAATCAACGGTGTCGGTTACAGATGCGCTAAGCAGGGTAAGGACCTTAACCTTACACTCGGCTTCTCCCATCCTGTTATAGTTTCTGACAACGAAGATATCACAATCGAATCTCCTCAGCCCAACCAGATTATCATCAAGGGTATTGACAAGCAGAAGGTTGGCCAGTTCGCAGCAGAAGTAAGAGGCATTCGTCCTCCCGAACCTTATAAGGGCAAGGGTATCAAGTATGTCGATGAAGTTATCCGTCGTAAAGAGGGTAAGGCTGCTAAGGGCAAGAAGTAAAACGTAAGGGGTGAAATCAGATGGTAAAAAATATTGATAAAAACGCAAACAGAATCAAGCGTCATATCAGAGTACGCGGTAAGATCTCCGGTACTGCTGAATGTCCCCGTCTTAACGTTTTCCGTTCCGCTAAGCACATCTATGCTCAGCTCATCGACGACGTAGCAGGTGCAACACTTTGCTCCGCTTCAACAGTTGAAAAGGACTTTGCAGGATACGGCGGAAACGCAGAGGCTGCTAAGAAGGTTGGTCTTACTCTTGCTGAAAGAGCAAAGGCTAAGGGTATTAACGACGTAGTATTCGACCGTTCAGGCTATGTTTATCACGGAAGAGTTGCAGCTCTCGCTGACGGCGCCCGTGAAGGCGGACTGAATTTCTAAGAAACAAATAGGAGGATAAAACTTTGGCACTTTTAGATGCATCAAAATATGAACTCTCTGAAAGAGTCGTAGCCATTAACCGTGTTTCTAAGACAGTTAAGGGCGGACGCATTATGAAGTTCAGCGCACTTGTTGTAGTCGGCGACGGCAATGGCATCGTTGGCTTTGGCATGGGTAAGGCAAACGAAGTTCCTGACGCAATCCGTAAGGGTATTGACGACGCTAAGAAGAACATCGTAAAGATTTCTCTCAAGGGTAACACAATTCCTCACGAGATCATCGGTAAGTTCGGCGCAGGCGCAGTTCTTCTCAAGCCGGCTCCGGAAGGTACCGGTGTTATCGCAGGCGGTCCTGTTCGTGCCGTTGTTGAAATGGCAGGTATCAAGAATATCAGAACAAAGTCCCTGCGTTCTAACAACCCCTGCAACGTTGTAAGAGCTACTATGGCTGGTCTTACATCTCTCAGAAATGCAGAAGAGGTTGCTGCCCTCAGAGGCAAGACAGTTAAGGAAATTTTCGGCTGATTGCGAAAACAGAAAGGATGAACCATTATGGCAAAGAAAATCACATTGGTTAAATCATTGTCAGGACGCAAAAAGAGCCACATCGCTACTGCAAATTCACTCGGTCTTCGTAAGATCGGCGATGTAACTGTTCAGCCGGACAATGCCGCTACCAACGGTAAAATTAAGGAAATCATTTATCTTATCGAAGTTACTGAAGAGTAATTTCAGACTAATCTTATAGGAGGTGTAACCAATGAAGCTACACGAATTATCTCCTGCAATCGGCTCTACAAAGGAAGTTAAGCGTATCGGTCGTGGACACGGTTCCGGTCAGGGTAAGACAGCAGGTAAAGGTCATAAGGGTCAGTGGGCACGTTCTGGCGGCGGTGTAAAGCCGGGCTTTGAAGGTGGTCAGACAAAACTTGCAATGCGTATTCCTAAGCGCGGTTTCAATAACAAGAATTTTGCTACTGTTTATGCAATAGTAAACGTTTCTGATCTTGAAGCTAAGTTTGAAAGCGGCGCAGTTATCGACCAGGCAGCTCTCGTAGAGTGCGGTCTTATTAAGAAAACTCTTGATGGCATTAAGGTTCTTGGCAGAGGTGAAATCACTAAGTCTTTCACAGTTCAGGCTGCTAAGTTCTCTGAAACAGCTAAGACAAAGATTGAAAGTGCAGGCGGAAAGGCTGAGGTGGTCTGATGTTACAAGTCTTCCGTAATGCCTGGAAAATCGCCGAGCTGCGTAAGAAGATTTTATACACACTTCTCATCATTCTTATCTTCCGCTTCGGCGCAAGCATTTTCGTTCCGTTCCTTGACATCAATGCCGTCAGAGGCATGATAGGTGAAGTTGATCTTCTCAATTACTGGGATACGATGACGGGCGGCTCGCTGAGCAACGGTACACTTTTTGCAATGTCAATCACTCCTTATATCAACGCTTCCATTATTATTCAGCTTCTTACAGTTGCAATCAAGCCACTTGAAAGGCTGTCTAAGGAAGGCGAAGAGGGACGAAAGAAAATCAACAAAATCCAGAAGCTCGTCGCACTCGGACTTGCAATTTTCCAAGCAGTTGCATTCTATATCGCTCTTAAAGGTAAGGGCGCAGTTCAGAGCGCTGAGGGCTTCAGCGAAATTCTTATCGCAATCACAATTGTTTCCTGCTTCGTTGCAGGTGCTTCGCTTATCATCTGGCTGGGCGACCAGATCACAGAAAGAGGTATCGGAAACGGTATTTCAATGATCCTCTTCGCAGGTATCGTTGCAAGAACACCGAGCGATATCATTAACCTCTTCAACCAGATGCAGGCAGGAAAAACTCAGAACTACATCTTAGTACCGATTATTCTTCTTATCTATATCGCTATGATTGCACTTGTCGTACTTATGACAAACGCTGAAAGAAGAATCCCCGTTCAGTACGCTAAGAGAGTTGTGGGAAGAAAAATGTACGGCGGTCAGTCAACCCACATTCCGATTAAGGTTGCAATGGCAGGCGTTATGCCAATCATCTTCGCTATGTCGATTATGAGCCTTCCGTCTACAATCTGCTACTTCTTTGGTATCAACGGTCAGGGTAATTCCTTCTGGGACGGATTTGTAAATGTATTCAGATCCGATAGCTGGCTTTATGCAGTAATTTACTTCTTACTCATTATTGCATTCAACTACTTCTACGTAGCAATCCAGTATAATCCTGTTGAAATTGCCAATAACCTCAAGAAGAACAACGGTGCAATTCCGGGTTACCGTCCCGGTCAGCCAACAGCAGACTTTATCAAAAATTCACTTTCCAAGGTTTCTCTCATCGGCGCTATCTTCCTTGGCTTCATCGCAATTTTCCCGATCGTTTTCCAGAACGTTTCAGGAATTGCAGGACTCTCACTTGGCGGTACAACACTCCTCATTCTCGTAGGTGTTGCGCTTGAAACAGTCCGTTCACTCGAAAGCCAGATGATGATGCGTCACCATAAGGGCTTCTTGGAATAATAAACCGCTATTCCCTTTAATGAGAAAGGTAGTTTTATGAATCTGATATTTTTAGGCGCCCCCGGCGCAGGAAAGGGCACACAGGCAGAAATCGTCTGTGAAAAGCTCGGAATCCCCGCTATTTCCACAGGTAATATGCTTCGTGAGGCTGTTAAAAACCAGACTCCCGCAGGTCTTGCCGCTAAGGAATATATGGACAGGGGCGACCTCGTTCCCGACGAGGTTGTAATCGGAATCCTCAAGGACAGAATCGCCGAGGACGACGCCAAGAACGGCTTTATCCTCGACGGCTTCCCAAGAACAGTTGCTCAGGCAGAAGCTCTCGAAGCTATGAATGTCAGAATTGACAAGGTAGTTGAGATTGACGTTGCTGATGAAGTAATCTGCTCAAGACTTTCAGGAAGACGTGTCTGTGAGGGCTGCGGCGCTTCTTACCACATTGAATTCAAGCCTACAAAGGCTGAAGGCGTGTGCGACGCTTGCGGCGCAAAGGTAGTTCAGAGAGTTGATGATAAGCCCGAAACAGTGCTTTCAAGACTCGAAACTTACCACGAGAAAACAGCTCCGCTCAAGGGCTATTACGAAGCTAAGGGTAAGCTCGTTTCCGTTAAGGGACAGAGCGAAATCAGCGAAACCGCTGCCCTTACACTCAAGGCAATTGAGGGCTGATTTCCGATGATACACATTAAATCCCAAAGCGATATTCAGCGTATGATAAAAGCCACCGAAATCGCCGCACAGGCGCTTGAATACGGCGGCAGTCAGATAAAGGCAGGTATGAGCACCTTTGAGCTTGATAAGCTCATTCACGATTTTATCATCTCAAAAGGCGCAGTTCCTTCCTCGCTGGGTTATTGCGGCTTCACAGGAAGCGCTTGCATTTCAATCAATTCAGAGCTTATTCACGGTATCCCGTCCAAGAAAAAAATAATCAAGGACGGCGACATTGTGACCATCGACGTGACAACCGCTTATGATGGATTTCAGGGCGATAACGCAAGAACCTTCACGGTCGGAGAGGTCAGCGATGAGACAAAGCGCTTACTCAGAATAACTGAGGAGGCTCTTTATAAAGGAATTGAGCAGGCGATTCCGGGCAACAGAATAGGCGATATTTCAAATGCAGTTCAGACGCATTGCGAAAGCAATGGCTACTTCGTGGTAAGAAAATATATCGGACACGGAATAGGAACTGAAATGCACGAGGACCCTGAGGTTCCCAATTTCGGAAAACCGGGCAGAGGTCCAAGACTCGTTCCGGGTATGACAATCTGTATCGAACCTATGATAAATCAGACCACCGAAAAGGTGAACGTTCTCTCCGACGGCTGGACGGTCGTTGAAGCGAACGGAAATATGAGCGCACATTTTGAGCACACAGTCCTCATTACTGAGGGTAAACCGCTTATTATGACGCTTACTTCTCACTGAGGTAGTTATGGAAATTATTACGGGAACAGTTGTTATAAGTAAAGCGGGACGAGATCAAAAAAGCCTGATGCTTGCTGTGAAAAGCGAAAACGGTTTTGTTTATGTGGCAGACGGAAAAGAGCGAAAGCTCGACGCTCCCAAAAAGAAAAACCCAAAGCATCTGCAAAAAACCAATTATAAAATTGATTTTGAGCAGCTTACGGATAAGAAATTAAGAATTGCTCTGAGAGAAATCTCAAAGCACAACATCGCCGAGGAGAGTGATTAAGCTTGTCTAAAGAAGATGTAATTGAAGTAGAGGGCGAAATTCTGGAAGCATTACCAAATGCAACCTTTAACGTCAAGCTCTCAAACGGTCATGTGATATTGGCTCATGTCAGCGGCAAGCTGCGTATGAATTTCATTCGCATACTGCCCGGCGACAAGGTTACTGTTGAAATGTCGCCTTACGACCTGACAAAGGGCAGAATAACATGGCGCGCAAAGTAAACAACAAACAGTCTAACCTTTAAGGAGGGACAAACAATGAAAGTAAGACCTTCAGTAAAACCAATGTGCGATAAGTGCAAGGTTATCAAGCGCAAGGGCAAGGTTATGGTAATCTGCAAGGATCCAAAGCACAAACAGAGACAGGGCTAAACCTAATTTAACAGGAGGAAATAATATGGCAAGAATTGCTGGCGTCGATTTGCCAAAGGAAAAGCGTGTTGAGATCGGTCTCACATACGTTTACGGAATCGGCAGAAAGACATCAAATGATATTCTGGCAGCTGCAGGCGTAAATCCTGACACAAGAGTTAAGGATTTAACCGACGAAGAAGAAGCAAAGATTCGTGAAGTAATCGACCAGAATTACATCGTTGAAGGCGACCTCAGAAGAGACGTTG
>JAZNST010000072.1:0-1659 GCA_045591405.1 Ruminiclostridium sp. | reverse complement strand
GCCTCCGGCTGTGGCTTTATCGCTCCTTCGGAGCGATAAAGGGGGCTGCGCCCCGTGCTCGTGTAAAGGCCCTCTCACTCCCCCTCATAGCCCCCCCCCCCACCCACACGAAGCTGAAAAAATCTAGTGATTTTTCTTGTTTTAAGGCTCCAAAAACCTCATATTTTCGCCATTAAATTGCAATTTTTTGCTTGATAATTTGTGAAAATTATGGTATAATTATGACTGTACTATTATATAATATATGTCCAATGAAAGACAGATCCCAGAAAGGATTAAAAATGGAAGAAAATACAAAGGTAAAAGAACACGATTACGGCGCAGACGATATTCAGATACTTAAAGGACTTGAAGCGGTAAGAAAGCGTCCGGGAATGTATATAGGCTCAACAGGCCCCGGCGGACTTCACCACCTTGTATATGAAATCGTCGATAATGCAATAGACGAAGCTCTTGCGGGATATTGCACACAGATTGACGTGAAGATTCTCCCTGATAATATAATTGAGGTTACGGATAACGGACGAGGAATCCCTACGGGAATCCACCCTGTTGAGGGAATTTCTGCGGCTACCGTTGTTTATACCGTGCTTCACGCAGGCGGAAAATTCGGCGGCGGCGGATATAAGGTTTCGGGCGGACTTCACGGCGTTGGTGCAAGCGTAGTAAACGCTCTTTCCGAGTGGCTTGAAATAAAGGTATTTGACGGAGAAAATATCCATTTTCAGCATTTTGAGCGAGGCGAATATAAAGAACAGCTCAAGGTTATCGGAAAAACGGACAAAACAGGAACACAGGTTACCTTTAAGCCTGACCCGACTATCTTCCACGAAACTGTCTACGATTATAACATAATTCTTGACAGACTCAGAGAACAGGCGTTCCTTAACGGCGGACTTAAAATTAATCTGTTTGACCTGAGAGACGAGAATAATATCGTCGGAAAGGAAATGCAGTATAATGGCGGTCTTATTGAGTACGTTGAATATCTTCAGAAGATGAGAGGCGCTGAAAAGCTCCACGAGGACGTTGTATATCTTAAAGACACAATCGACGAAATAATGGTTGAGGTTGCGTTCCAGTATAACACGGACTTTAATAGCGAAGCCTTCCGTTCTTTTGCAAATAATATTCACACAGTTGACGGCGGAACTCACGAAACTGCCTTCAAAAAAGCCCTTAATAAGGTTGTTAACGACTTCGTAAAGGCTTATAAGGAGCAGGAGGAGGCTCAGAAGAAGCCAACAAAATCCGCTAAGAAGAAAAAGAAGGACGAGGACGAGAAGAAGGAGTTTGTTGCAATAAGCGGCGAAGCTATCCGTGAGGCAATCAACGCCGTTATCAGCGTAAAGCTCCCCGAATGTGAGTTTGAGGGACAGACGAAGGGAAAGCTCGGAAATCCTGAGGTAAGCCCCGCTGTCTATAAAATCGTAACCGAACAGCTCACATATTACTTTGAAGAGCACCCTCAGACAGCTCAGATTATAGTTAAAAAGGCAATCAACGCTCAGGCTGCCCGTGACGCCGCTAAAAAGGCAATGGAAGAAAAGAGAAAAACAGCGTCAGACGGAGCAGGACTTCCGGGAAAGCTTGCCGATTGCTACGGAAAAGACAGAACAAAGACTGAAATCTATATCGTAGAGGGAGACTCTGCGGGCG
>JAZNST010000071.1:0-6320 GCA_045591405.1 Ruminiclostridium sp. | reverse complement strand
ATCCGCTTACGCCGCACGGGGCGCAGCCCGCTTTTTTGCCCCTCGGGGCCAAAAACCCCGGCCCGCGGCCCCCCCCGCCGCCCGCGCGCCTGTGCCGCAGGCACAGGGGGGGCTGCGCCCCGTGCGCCTGTGATGAGCTGTCGCCCTTAATACGCTCCCTCGCCTACGCAAAAAAACAGAGCCGCTTTCACGGCCCTGTGCTTTTTATTCCGAGCGCTGTGGCAAACGCCTCTCGCTCCTTTTACATTCCAAGGTAGTCCTCTTGCTTCCTGGTGAGCTTATCAAGCTCAATTCCCCAGAATCTGAGCTTTCTGAGGGCAACCTCGTTGTCGATTTCCTTTGGTACGTTTATAATCTTCTTTGTAAGGCTGTCCTTGTTCTTTACGAGGTAGAGCGCGCTTAGCGCCTGAATTGCGAAGCTCATATCCATAATTTCAGCAGGATGTCCGTCGCCTGCCGCAAGATTTACGAGTCGTCCCTGTGCAAGAATATTTATCCTGTTTCCGTTTTTGAGAGTGTAGGTCATAATATTGTCACGGGCAACGTGGCTTTCAACCGCTATCTCCTTGAGTCCTGCAACGTCAACCTCAACGTCAAAGTGACCTGCGTTACAGCAGATGGCGCCGTCCTTCATATTCATGAAGCTGTCCTCGCAGATAACGTCGCAACAGCCTGTCACGGTTACGAAAATGTCGCCGATTTTTGCGGCTTGTGTCATCTTCATAACCTTAAAGCCGTCCATAACCGCTTCCATAGCCTTTATCGGATCAATTTCCGTCACGATAACCGACGCTCCGAGTCCCTTTGCACGCATAGCAACGCCCTTACCGCACCAGCCGTAGCCTGCTACGACCACGTTCTTTCCTGCAACTATGAGGTTAGTGGTTCTGTTGATTCCGTTCCAGACCGATTGACCTGTTCCGTAGCGGTTATCAAAAAGATGCTTTGAGTCAGCGTCGTTTACAAGAACCATCGGGAACTTCAGCCTTTCTTCCCTGTCCATTGCAATAAGGCGAAGGATTCCCGTAGTGGTTTCCTCACAGCCGCCGATTACATTTGGAATAAGGTCAGGGCGCTCGCTGTGGATATAGTTTACAAGGTCGCCGCCATCATCGATAATGATATTGGGAGCCGCTTCAATTACCTTACTGATGTGCTTGAGATATTCGTCCTGTGTAGCGTCATACCACGCAAAAACGTTGAGTCCGTCGTGTACGAGTGCCGCCGCAACGTCGTCCTGTGTTGAAAGAGGGTTACTTCCCGTAACGTACATCTGCGCTCCGCCTGCGGCGAGAACCTTACAAAGATACGCCGTCTTTGCCTCAAGGTGAACCGAAAGCGCAATTTTTATCCCCTCAAAGGGCTTTTCTCTTTTGAATTCTTCTTCAATGCTATTGAGAATGGGCATATTTGCAATTACCCAGTCGATTTTTCTCTTGCCGCTTTCCCAAAGGTTTATATCACGGATTTCACTGCTCATAACAATAACTTCCTTTCAGTTTTTCTCAGTACATTTTAGCACAAAAAAAGAACTTATGCAAGCCTTGACATCAGACTTTGCGAATGATACAATTTAGTTATCAACTAAAAGGAGAAAACAATGGAAAACGCTCAGATTTATAAATATATCGACCATACGCTTTTGAAGCCGTACTGCACTTTTGAAGAAATCGTTGCTCTTTGCGATGAGGCAATAAAATACGGGACAGCAAGCGTGTGCATACCGCCAAGTTTTATAAAGCCTGTCCGTCAAAAATACGAAAAGCTTAATATCTGTACCGTCATAGGCTTCCCTAACGGCTATAACACCTCTGAGGCAAAGGTTCTCGAAGCTGTTGACGCAATCAAGAACGGCGCAGACGAAATCGACACGGTTATAAATATCGGCGACGCAAAATCAGGACGCTTTGAACGGATTTTCGCCGAGCTTACCGCGCTCAGAGCCGTAACCCAAGGACACGTTCTCAAAGTCATAATCGAAACCTGTTATCTTAACGAGGAAGAAAAAATAAAGCTTTGCGAGGTAGTGACCGAAAGCGGAGCCGATTTTATCAAGACCTCAACAGGCTTCGGAACAGGCGGAGCGACTATTGAAGACATAGAGCTTTTCAAAAAGCACATCGGCAAAAATGTCAGAATGAAAGCGGCAGGCGGCGTAAAAACGAAACAGGATCTTGAAATGTTCATAAATGCGGGCTGTGAAAGAATAGGAACAAGCTCTGCGATAAAAATTCTTACCGCGGGCAATGCGAACGGAGAATACTGATGATAAAACGAATCTTTTTAATCGTTCTCGACAGCGTGGGAATCGGCGCCGAGCCTGACGCCGAGCAATACGGCGACGTAGGCTCAAATACGCTCAAGGCTTGCTTTGATACGGGAAGGCTCGTCGTTCCGAATATGGCGAAGCTCGGTCTTTTCAATATCGACGGAAACTCCTACGAAAAAGAGGAGAGTAAGCCTCAGGGTTCCTTCGGTCGTTTGCAGGAAAAGTCGGGCGGAAAGGATACGACTATCGGGCATTGGGAAATTTCAGGTATAATTTCGCCCACGCCCCTTCCAACCTACCCCGACGGCTTCCCCGATGAAATTATCTCGGAGTTTGAAAAAAGAACGGGTAAAAAAGTCCTGTGCAATAAGCCGTACAGCGGCACGGCGGTTATCGCCGATTATGGCGAGGAGCATCTGAAAACAGATTCTCTTATCGTCTATACCTCCGCCGACAGCGTGTTTCAGATTGCCGCACACGAGGACAAGGTTCCCGTCGAGGAGCTTTATCGCTATTGCGAGATTGCAAGGGAAATTCTCACGGGAAAGCACGGAGTCGGAAGAGTTATCGCAAGACCGTTTACAGGGATCCATCCCTTTGCCCGAACACCAAGGCGACACGATTTTTCTCTCAAGCCTCCCTCAAGAACTATGCTAACCGAGCTTAAAGGCAACGGCTTTGACGTAATTTCAGTAGGAAAAATCGTAGATATATTCGCAGGCGAGGGTATAACGGACTATATGCGTACCGTTTCCAACAAGGACGGAATGGAAAAGACAAGAGAGCTCCTGAGCCGTGATTTTAACGGGCTGTGCTTTATTAACCTGGTTGATTTTGATATGCTCTACGGTCACAGAAACGACGTCAAGGGCTACACTGACGCTCTTAACGAATTTGACCGGTGGCTCGAAGATTTTATGCCGCTTCTCAGCGACGACGACCTTCTTATGATAACCGCCGACCACGGCTGTGATCCTTCTACGCCAAGCACCGACCACTCCCGTGAATATATACCGCTTATGGTTTACGGAAAAGAGGTAAAAAACGGCGTAAACCTCGGAACAAGACCTCAGTTTTCCGATATAGGAAAAACCGTCTGCGATATTTTCGAAGTCAACGCCGATATAAAAGGAAGCTCGTTCAAAAGCCTTATCTTAAAGTAAAAAGTAAAAAAACAACGCCTGTCACACGCTTTTGTATGACAGGCGATTTTTTTATTGGTCTTGTTTTTTATTTCTCATTTCAAGCTCAGCGTCCATGTGCTTAAAGGTGCGTCTGAGGAAGAACGCACACATCGGAAGCGCCACAAGCTCAGCGATGGGGAACGAGAGCCATACAAGCTCAAGCTTTCCCGTAAACGACATAAGAAACGCCACAGGTAAAAGCACCACGAGCTGACGGCACACCGAAACAACCACGCTGTAACGGCTCGTTCCGAGTGATTGGAACATCGTGATAAACACGATACAAAAAGCGGCAATAGGAAAGCTCAGACTTATGAACCTGAGCGCAGGAACGGCTATATCAAGAAGCTCCTGAGTGGGATTGAACATTCCCAGGAGCGTCTGAGGAATAAGCCACATTACCGACGTTCCCACTACCATTATGATAATCGCCCAGATAAGTCCCAGCTTCATCGTCTTCATAATGCGCTCACGGCTTCCCATACCGAAGTTGAACGAAACGATAGGGACCATTCCGTTTGTAAGACCGAACACAGGCATAAAGAAGAAGCTCTGAAGTCTGAAATAGCTTCCGAATGCAGTCGAAGCAACGTAAGTAAATTTATCGAGAATCATATTCATTCCCGTACACATTACAGAACCAACCGACGAAAGAAGTATCGACGGCACGGCAACACGGTAGATGGATTTTATAATGTGCTTTACAGGCTTTATATACTTGAACGAAAACTCTATGTCCTTATTGAGCTTTATGTTGAGGATAATGCCGATTATTACGGCAATTCCCTGTCCGATAACCGTTGCAACAGCCGCTCCCACAATTCCCATTTCAGGGAAGCCGAAGTAGCCGAAAATAAGAATCGGGTCAAGGATAATGTTGATAATAGCGCCCACGCCCTGAGTTATCATAGAAAGCACCGAGCGTCCCGTTGACTGAAGAAGTCGCTCCGCCATTATCTGCATAAGGCAGAAAATACTACCAAGCGAGATTACTCTGATGTAGCTTTCGCCGTAGTCGATAATCTGTTCAACCGAGGTCTGTGCGGCGATTATCGGTCTTGCGAAAATCGCTCCGACAAGCGCAAACATAACGTAAGTCAGAAATACAAGGAAAAAAGCGTTTCCTGCGGCAAAGTTTGCGTTTTTCCTGTTGCCCTCGCCAAGACTTCTCGAAAGAAAAGCGTTGACGCCAACGCCCGTTCCCACGCCAAACGAAATTTGTAAGTTCTGATAGGGGAACGCAAGCGAAACGGCAGTAAATGCCATATCATTAATCTGCGACACGAAAATACTGTCAACGATATTATAAAGCGCCTGAACAAGCATAGAAATCACAATCGGCACCGAAATCGAAAAAAGCATCTTGCCAACAGGCATCGTCGCCATTTTGTTCTGTTTTATTTCTTTTTCCATCTTTTATCTCCTTTTTATTCAACCTTTTCATTATACAACCCACTACTTAATCGGTCAAGCGGTAAATTATATAAAATCTCGCCCCCCTCCCCCCTCCTTTTTTTATAAAGCAAATAAATCCCCATAGCTTCCTGACGGTAAAGGCTCTCAAAGATTATATGAGCTACTGAAGAAAACCCTTTTGAAAAAGGGTTTTCCTCAGACTCCTTTCCGAAAACTTTTAGTACAAAAGCCCACCCCCACAGGGTGAAACCCTGTGAGGCGGGCTTTTGAATTAAAAGTCTTTGAAGGGGAGTTTGAGGGGAAACTTTCTTCAGAAAGGTTCCCCTCAATAAACGCATATCTTGAGAGCCTTTACCGTCAGAAAGCTATGGGGATTATTTCTTTTCGCCTGAATCGAGGCGGGCTTTCTGGACGAGCGAGGTAAAATAGAGCATCATCTGAGTAGGGACGAGCCTTGAAACTACCGAGAGCGCCTTAATGGGAAGCGTTGGGACTATGACAAGCTTTCGCGAGAACATTTTTTCGATTGCGTAATCTGCCGCTTCCTGTGCTGAAATCTGTGAGGCTGAGAAGCTAACCTGAGCCACGTTATTGAAGTTCGTATCAACAGGACCGGGGCAGAATGCTCCTATATAAACATTTGAGCCGTCAAGGCGAAGCTCCTCGTGGATAGCCTTAGTTAGCTGAAGAACATAGTTCTTTGTTGCATAATAGGTTGACATATACGGCCCTGCGAGAAAGCCTGCAATCGAAGCGACGTTAAGGATATAGCCTCTGTCACGCTTCTTAAAGTCGGGCAGGAAGAGCTTTGTAATCGTATGAAGCGATTTAATATTAAGATCAATCATATTAAGCTCTGTGTTAAGGTCGGTTTCGTCGAACTTTCCGAAAAGACCGAAGCCTGCGTTATTGATAAGAATATCAACTCTGACCGCAGAAACCTCCTCATGAAGCTCGATACATTCTTCGTTTATTGAAAGGTCCTTTGTAATAAGCTTTACTCTCACGCTACTGAAGCTTCTGATTTCACGCTTAACCTCGATAAGCTTATCATAGCTTCTTGCAACGAGAATCAGATCAATCCCCCTTGAAGCGAGGTTAAGTGCCATTGCACGACCGATTCCTGAGCTTGCTCCTGTAATAAGTGCTATCATTTTATCACTCCTTTCTTATATAATACCTCAACCGTGCCGATTTTTCAATAGAAAAAATCAGACCGTCGCTACTCTCCCGTCAGAGATTCTGATTCTTCGCTCGGCTCTGAGCGCCGCCTTATCGTCGTGGGTAATGAGAACTACCGTTCTCCCGTCACGGTGAAGCTTACAAATCATATCCATTACCATAGCTCCCGACTTGCTGTCAAGATTTCCGCACGGCTCGTCCGCCAAAAGCACAGGGTTGTCCGCCGCAAGCGCTCTTGCAATAGCGACCCTTTGCTGTTGCCCTCCCGA
>JAZNST010000070.1:0-4409 GCA_045591405.1 Ruminiclostridium sp. | reverse complement strand
GAAAGGCACCTATAAAAAGCACGAGAGGACGCAAAACCTCAGCGTACCCCGAAGCCGAGCGGAGCGAGGCTGAGTGGGTGCCACGAGGTTTTGCGCGTGGATTTGGCTACGGATAAGACGAAGGCGAGAAAAAGGACAACTAACGCTTAAAGCCGCTTGGTCGGGGAAACCCTCGATTATTAAAAAAATGGTGAAATATGCGCTTTCACACTTGGCTGAAACGCGAACAGGCGGCAAACGCTTTTCCCATGCGCTTTTGTGAACGCGAGGTCTGTAAAACGGCTTCACAAGGGAGTTTGCAGATATGGCTTGTACGACCTTGAGACGTCTCTGAGAGCAGTAATTTCTTGACAGAAAAATGACGAGTATAAAAATATTCGCATTGCTGAAATTTCTCAGCAAAACGTCGGGTGAGTTTTTTATGGCTTAAAATAGCCCCATTTCAACTTTTTCCACAGAGTTTTCCACGGAAAAAATCTAATCCACTACGAAAAAAAGCACTTTTCCACAATTTCAACGGGAAAACCTGTTGAAAACGAGCGTTTTTACAGCCTGTAAAATCAAATGTGTTGTCTCAAAGTAGAAAACTCACAACAAAATACAGCTTGTAGAATTTACAAAGGACACGAAAACCGAAACTGTAACCGAAAATGAAAAAATCTTCTAAAATCTTACGGCAAAATTTAGTCGTTTTTCGACTTGATTTGTAACAACTTTTTCCTCCGTTACATTGGCGGGAAAATTCGAGGAAAAGAAAAAACGCTTATTTTTAGTGATTTATAAACTCTTTCCACAAAGTTTTCCACGATTTTGAGTCACAGAAACCGAAATTACACCAAGTTTTCAACCTTTTCCACAGAACTGCTGTTGAAAGTGTTGAATAATCCCCCTTTTTTCTCCAATAATACAATGTGTTTATTTTATACGGAGGAAAAGTATGAGAGGTGTGAACAAGCTGGTGCTTGAAATCAACAGCACAGAGGACGAATATTTTGAAAAGGCTATCCTGTTTGTAAGACCGGATAAGGCTGATTGCGCTCAGAGCGAGCTTTCACAGGGTGCCCGACGGCTTCTTGACTGCGTTGAGGCGGGGCAAAAGAGAAGAAGGCTTGCGCCGCTGATTGTGGTTTTGGCGTCGGTTGCTTTGATGGCGGCGGCAACGGCGGCTATAATAATCTTTTGTTGACATTCGGGCAAAACCGTGCTAGAATGTTTTAACAGAACTTCATTGTGCGAACGCGGGGAGAAATCCACGAGGAAAGTCCGAGCACCACAGGGCAGGATAGCTGCTAACAGCAGCCGAGGGCGACCTCAGGACAAGTGCAACAGAAATATACCGCCGATTTTTCGGTAAGGGTGGAAAGGCGAGGTAAAAGCTCACCGGGGCGCAGGAGACTGCGCTGCCATGTAAACTCTATCCGGTGCAACGCTGATTGGAGTGGGGGATAAAGCGGCGGCTCGTCGCACCTCATATTAAGCGGCTTGAGCTTGCGGGCGACCGCAAGCCTAGATAAATGTTCGTACACGACAGAACTCGGCTTACAGATGAAGTTCCTACCGTCCGAAAGGGCGGTTTTTTGTTTTTGACCTTCTTTTTTCGCCTGCAACAGCAACTTTTCAATATATTTTCCACGTTCATCACCAAAACCGCCAAAACCGCCACGCCTCTCTCCTCCCGATTCCGCCAAAAACGTCCCAAACCGTCACGCTTGTGAAAATGAGCCTGTTATGTAAATTTCACCTTGCATCTGTTGACGAAAGCGGTTTATGGTGATATAATGTGTTTGTAGGTGCGGTTTATGACTGCACGGATAACCCTATTCGGAGGCATTTATGAAAAAGATTATCTCAATTTTACTCACAATGGCAATGCTGTTTACTTTTTCCGCTTGTTCGGGGGCAAGCTCAGACAAGTCTGCCCTTATCGGTAAGTGGAACATCATCACATACAGAGACACAGACTGGACTTCCCTCAAGGCTACAATCGAATTTACCGAGGACGATATGATAATGGGAATCGCAGGGCTTACCGACTCGTTTGACTACACCGTTTCAGAGGACGGAAAAATAACGGGTACAGCTACTGCACAGGACGGCTCTCAGATGACTGAAGGCTTTGATAGCTTCACGGTTTCGGGCGATACTCTTACGCTCGTTTCTGCCGATGGAACTTATATCTGTAAAAAAGCATAAGCTAAAACCGCCGCAGAAAGTCTACGGCGGTTTTTTTGGAGGAAGCAATGAAAAAAAGATATATCTTTTCAGCGGCAGTAACCGGCTTTTCGCTGATTATACTTATAATAGGACGCTTGTCGGTTGACTTTGCCACGTGGTACGGCACGAACGTTTATCCTGTAATTTCTCTCCCGTTCTCGTGGGGCTTCGGTCTTCTTCCTTTTTCGTTCGGAGAAATTCTCATAGGGCTTTTTATACTGGCTTGTCTTGCGTGGATTTTCTTGTTTGTGTTTTTCACGATAAGAAAAAAGGGCAGTCGCAAACAGGTAGTCTTTCGGTTTTTGTCGTGGGCGGCGCTTTTCGTTTCGCTTATTTTTCTTCTTCTGACTCTCAACTGCTCTATTCATTATAACAGAAAGCCCTTCTCCCAATACAGCGGACTTGAGATTACGCCTTATTCAAAGTCACAGCTGAAGGAAGCGACGCTTTACGTGATTGACAGGGTGAACTTTTATTCGGAGAAAATCGAAACGGACGAAAAAGGCGCCTGCGTTGCGCCCGAAAATATAGCGGAAATTTCTATCGGGGCGATGAACGAGCTTGCAAAAGCGTATCCTGTTCTTGCCGTTCATTATCCACAGCCAAAGCCGATGATAATGTCGGAGCTTATGAGCTATTGTAACCTTTGCGGCGTATATTTCCCCTTTACCGTCGAAGCGAACTATAACGCAAATATGCCCGATTCGAGCGTGGGCTTTACCGTTTGCCACGAGCTTTCTCACCTTTCGGGCTTTATGAGGGAGGACGAGGCGAATTACATATCCTACCTTGCCTGCCGTTCAAGCGGCAACGACTATCTGAATTATTGCGGCTATCTCGGAATCCTTGTGTATATGCTCAATGCGTACAGTCCTGTTGCAACAGACGAAGAATACGCCGAGGTTTATTATATGATGAGCGAGCAGGTGATAACAGAGCTTGCCCATAGGCGAGAATACTGGAAGCCGTATCAGAAAACGGTCATTTCTCAGGTTTCCTCCGCCGTCAACGATACTTATCTCAAGGTTCAGGACCAGACCGACGGCGAAAAAAGCTACGGCAGAGTTGTGGATCTTGTGATTGCGGAATATCTTGCCAACCAAAAAAGCTAAAAGAAAAAGCCGTCCGATGACTTATCGGGCGGTTTTCCGTTGCACCCTCAGACGCAGAATCTGTGTCTGCCGATAACCCTTATGATCTCCCGTGATCTTATAAAGGCATTGTCGGTTTTGTCGGGGTTATAATAGTAGATTGCTCCGCCGCTTGGGTCCCAGCCCGCAAGCGCGTCTCTTGCCGCAGAGTAGGAACTATCAGAAATCGGCTCGTTGAACTGACCGTCCACAAGCGCCGTAAATGCTCCGTCCTGGTAAATTACCCCCTGAAGCGTGTCGGGGAAGGAGGGGTGTTCGATTCTGTTGAGAACGACTGCGCCGATTGCGACCTGACCTGTGTAGCTTTCGCCCCGTCCTTCTGCCGATATAATTCGTGCAAGAAGATATACGTTGGCGTCGGTTGCACTAGGACGCTCACCGATAGTGATTCCCATGTGGGTAAGGGTTGCCTTGTCCGCTACTCCCGTCTGAGCAAGACCGTTGGTTCTCTGATAGGCAATAAGCGCCTTTTCGGTCACGCTCCCGAAATAGCCTGTGATTTCTCCCTTGAAAAGCCCCCATTCTTTAAGAACACGCTGAATTTCTTCAACCTCAGTTCCCCTTGAGCCTTGGGCGGAGTAAACGGGGAGGGTAGAGAGGCTTGAGTTTGCGGCTGAAAGTATTATAAGAGAGGCAATTACGCCTGCCCCGATTTTGAAAAATGAGTTCATAACTATCTCCTTTTTAGGTCAATTTCACTAGAATTGTCTGCAAAAAATGGATTATTATACATAGAATGAGGAAAAAGAAAAAATTTGAAAAAAAGTGTTGACAAAGGAAAAATACTGTGATATACTGTTAAAGCTGTCACGAAATGACAGCGGTGAAGCTCTTTGAAAATTGAACAGCAAAAAGAATTAACAAACCCTTGAAATTTTAATTAATAATTCTGGATGAACAAAGATTCTTTAGCAGAAATGCGAAAAGTTAGCGTTCAAAGACAGAGCAGGTTAAACCATCCGAAAGGATGTTTTAATACAAACTTTAAAGAGTTTGATCCTGGCTCAGGACGAACGCTGGCGGCGCGCCTAACACATGCAAGTC
>JAZNST010000069.1:0-3941 GCA_045591405.1 Ruminiclostridium sp. | reverse complement strand
TGCGCCCTGCTCAAAGAGGAGCATCATATCCTGACCAAAGCCCTGTTGTTCGCTCTGAAGGAAGCTGAATTTGTCAGCGCTTCTTAAAAGGTCGTCAGAAACCTGGAGCTGATCCTCGTCGTAAACGAGCTTGAACTTAGCCTTTCTTGCTGTTCCACATTCGGGACATACAGCGCCAACCTCGTCCTCGTTGCCGTCAAACACGTGACCACATTCCTTGTTTACACACTTGGGGTAGTAGTAACCGCCGTCGTATAAGAGGAGCTGACGGTTTTCTTCAATGATTTCGGGGTCAGTTCTGTAAATTCTACCTGCAAGAATCCACGAAACTGCGCCTTGGATGTTGGTTGCACCTGCGGGGATAAGATAGCCGTATGTAGTAGCGAGCTGGTAGTATTTGTCAGCCTGTGGGTCTCTTGGCATAGGAACGTATTTTACCGTTCCCTCCTTATCATTTCTGAAAAGAGTTTCCTGTCCACACTGAACAGCCCATTCACAACCGAAGTTGAAGAAAAGAACGTTTCCTGACGTCCAGCCTTCGGAGTTATCAGGTCCCATATAATCCTCGTATACAAGGCCTTCCTTATAAAGATCCTGGAGGAACTGCATTGCTCTCATAATGTTTGCGTCTCTGAGGTTGTTCTTAACGTCGTCGCCTGTGTACTGAATAGGAACAGCGCCTGTTGTTGCCGCAAAGTGAATCGGAGCGCCTGAGCCTGAGGTAATACCGATTGCGTCTTCCTTAAAGTCCTGCCACTGAATGAGAAGATCCTTAAAGGTATCCCAAGTCCACTCGTTACTGAGATAAAGATCTAACGGATCCTTTGCGCCCATTGCTTCGATATTGGCGTCGTTATAGATAATTCCGTAGCCTGTCTGTCTTTCCTGTGGGAAATAATAGTGCTTTCCTGCAAGAGAATAATAGTCAATCGACGCCTTCATATCAGCCCAAAGAGGTGATTCGGGGTCAAGCCAGCCGTCAAGCGGAGTAAGTCTGTTGTTAATCATAAACGACGGAAGCATCGTAGCCTCGTATCTTACAATATCAGGAGCCTGACCTGACGCCATAAGCGTTCCGAGTCGCTCAACGTATTCCATAGACGAGCAAAGGTTTTCCTGAACAACAGTTCCGCCGAAGCGTTCAGCGAACACGTCGAGAATTTCGCATTCGGGTCCTATTTTATCAAATTCATAGTAGCAAAGGACGTTAATCTCCCCTGCCTTCTTTCCGGATTCGTAAAGGTCGCCTGCGCCCTGCTCGTTCTTTGATTCAACCTCGTCGAGCGAGCCTGCAATCTCCTTATAGTCAGAAGTAATATCATACTGCTTGTCGGGGTCCTCGGTTGTAACGCTCGGCGCTTCATTACCGCCGCTTGTGCCTGTTTGCCCACAGCCTGTCATACCCATAATGAGTGCCGACGCAAGCAAAGCCGAGAAAAGCTTCTTTGGCATTTTCATTTAGAAAACATCTCCTTTCATAATTTACCTTTTATTTATCGTTTCCAACGATAACTGTAACTATATTTTACTTCAAAACGCTAAAAATTTCAAGTACCTTATTAGCATTTATTTGCCATTTTAGAAGCAATAAAACAAAAAAGCGTCACACATAACCGTGTAACGCTTTTTTGGCACGCCAAGAGGGATTCGAACCCCCGACCCTTTGGTTCGTAGCCAAATACTCTATCCAGCTGAGCTATTGGCGCATATTTACAAATTGTGTAAAATGTGGTAAAATACAACTTGTGATTTAGCACTTATATATTATACACAATCAGAGAAGGTTTGTCAAGCCTTTTTCTGAAAATTGCAGGAGGCATTATGGAAAAGCCCGAAACTAACGAATATTCCGAACACGATATTAAATATGATCTGAAGCGTGCGCCAAGCTATATTTTAGGCTCGCTCAAATGGTTTTCGCTCGCTCTTGTTGTGGGGGCTGTCTGCGGTTCAGCAGGGGCGGCGTTCAGATACGCTATTGAAGCTGTAACTGAATTCAGACTAAATAACTATGGGATAATCTTCTTTTTGCCGCTGGGCGCACTTGCAATAACTCTTATTTACCGATTGCTCAAGCAGGACAACATCGACGGAACCAATTTCGTCATAAGCTCAATAAGAAAGGACGGCGAGGTTCCGTTCAGAATGGCTCCTGCGATTATGTTCGGAACGGTTGCCACTCATTTTCTCGGCGGCTCGGCGGGCCGTGAGGGCGCGGCGCTTCAGCTCGGTGGAAGCTTAGGCTCAACTCTCGGAAAGCTGTTTCGTCTCGACTCAAAGGACAGACAGGTTATGGTCCTTGCCGGGATGGGCGCTGTGTTTTCGGCTCTTTTCGGGACGCCGCTTACTGCTGTCGTTTTCGTTCTTGAGGTCATAAGCGTTGGAATTATCCACTATTCTGCGCTCGTTCCGTGTATCGTAGCTTCTGTTGCAAGCTATTATCTCACAAGCCTTATCGGGCTTGAGCCTGAAAAATTTATTCTTCAGGAGATTCCCGCGCTCGACTGGCCGCCGCTTTTACTCTCGCTTGTAATGGGCGTTGCGTGTGCGGTGCTGAGTATCGGCTTTTGCCTTTTGATCGAAAAAACCCATGAGGGAGCAAAAAGACTCATCAAAAACGATTATCTTCGTGCCGCAGTAGGAGGAACGCTGATTCTCCTTTTGACTATTGCAGTAGGCACAACCGATTATAACGGCGTTGGCTCCCACGTAATCAACAAAGCTATCTCCGACGGTCAAGCCAACCCCGAAGCCTTTGCACTCAAGCTTCTTTTTACCGCAATTACCCTTGCAGTAGGCTTCAGAGGCGGCGAAATCGTCCCGACATTCTTTGTGGGAGCAACATTTGGCTGTGTATTCGGCGGACTTATCGGGCTTAACCCGTCCTTCGCGGCGGCATTGGGGCTTGTGGGGCTATTCTGCGGCGTTACCAATTCGCCTATTGCCTCGCTTATTCTGAGCGTTGAGCTTTTCGGTGCCGAAGGGCTTCCCTATTTTGCAATCGTCTGCGCTCTTTCGTACACGCTTTCGGGATATTTCAGCCTTTACAAGAGTCAGATTATCGTTTACGACAAGCTCAAGTCAACCTTTGTGAACAAGAAAACGCACTGATATCAGTCAACTTTCTGTATATTTTTCTTGTTTTTTGACGGATTGTAGTGGATTTATGTGCTTTGCGACGAGAAAAGCGGTTGTTCATATTTTTGTGTATTTGTGTACGATGCTGGGGTGAGAGAACGCAAAACCTCAGCGTACCCTGAGGGCGAAGCGAGGCGGTGCGAAGCGGCGGCGAGCGTGAGCCCGAATGGGTGCCACGAGGGTTTGCGCTTTTGTTTGGCGACGGATAAGCAAGAGGCAAACCCGTTCTCCTTCCGAAGCAAGCCGAAAACCAACAGCCGCCCTTTCCCACACATCTCCTTTTTATATCCGTGCCGAAATTGAGTCGCCTCACTCTTGGCACCCACTCAGCCAGGCGGCTCCTCGTCGCTCCGCGACAAGTCGCCGCCTCGCTTCGGGGTACGCCGAGCTCGGCGATGCTTGGTACCTACGCTTCGAACGCCCCTCCTCCAAAGCCGCCTCTCCCCTCTTAAACCGCATACACCCAAAACTCTCTTAAAACAAAAAACACCTACCGCAAAAAGCGATAGGTGTTTGTTATTTGGTGTTTACTGTGCGGCGTTAGCTTCAGCGATCGCCTTACGATAAGGCTCAAGATAGGATTCAACCGCTTCGTAGTTCGATTCTACTATCTGAGTATACGAGCCGCCGTGTCTGTAAGGAGTATCAAACAGAGTTTCCTGTGCGCCCTGCTCAAAGAGGAGCATCATATCCTGACCAAAGCCCTGTTGTTCGCTCTGAAGGAAGCTGAATTTGTCAGCGCTTCTTAAAAGGTCGTCAGAAACCTGGAGCTGATCCTCGTCGTAAACGAGCTTGAACTTAGC
>JAZNST010000068.1:0-15881 GCA_045591405.1 Ruminiclostridium sp. | reverse complement strand
CCCCTCCCCCCTCCTGCGGCGCCACTGGGCTGCTCCCCCCTCCACTTGTAAAAAGGAGAGCTCCCCCCCCCCCCTTTATACCTTCGTGCGCCTGTTAACGCCAAGAACCGCCCCCAGAATCCCTCCCGTCAGCATCATAAGAAGCCTTGGGAAAACCAGACTCCCTTCGAGTCTGCCTCCGATGAGCGCCCCGATAAAGCACAGCGAAAACAGAATCAAGGCGCATTTTGCTCCTGTTGCGATGCCTTTTCTGCGCTTTAGCCTACCCGTCACGTAGCCCGAAACGAACGCCGAAGCGATGAGACTTGTTATTGCAAAAGCCGCCGCCCACTCCGCCGTAATCGAAAGTCCCGTCATTACAAGCGACGATAAAAGCGCAAGAGCAACCCCCGCCGCCGCACCGACAAGCGTCCCCGTTGCGTACGCCTCGTACCTTTTCAGCTGTCTTGTCCGTCTTTTTCTGCCCATAGGCGCACCTCCCGAAGTTTCTCAGGAAATTCTATTCGCCTTACCTTATTTTTATGCAAAAAAATACCCCCTCGTCTGAGGGGGCTTTGTGTTTTTTATTACACGTCGTCGTGAATAGTTCTGTTTTCTGCAATAGAGCTTCTGAGAACACGGAGTCTTGTGCGGTCAGAGCCTGTTTCGATAAGAACTGTGTCTTCCTTTACAGAAAGAACTCTTCCCACGATACCGCCTGTTGTAACAACCTCGTCTGCAACCTGGAGATTATCGAGCATCTGCTTCATCTTCTTTGAACGCTTCTTTTCAGGTCTGATAAGAAGGAAGTAGAAAATTACAACCATAAGAACGATGGGGAGAACTGTTGTGAGGAGCATTGTAACTGTATCTGCTCCCTGATTTTTATTCTGCCCTGCGGCAGTAGTAACTGCTGTTAAAATGTTTAATGCTTCCATTATTAAGTATCCTTTCGTTTTGACAATACATATATTATACATTGAAGACGAGCAAAAAGTCAAGATAATATTGCAATAATTTCCTGAAATCCGTCAAAACGGCTTGACTATTGCGGAAAAAAGCGATAAAATGTAATATGTATGACTATGTAAATAACCTATGGAAAGCAGGTTTTGCTATGAATAACAAAATTTTGGTTTCTGCGTCGATTCTGAGCTGTGATTTCTCTGACCTCAATTCCGAAATCGGAAAGCTCAAAAACGCAGGCGCTGACTGGATTCACATTGACGTAATGGACGGTCAGTTCGTTGAACAGATTTCTTATGGGGCAGTTGTTCAGAAGTGGATTTCAAAGGGCGTTTTTATCGACACTCACCTGATGGTAAATAACCCCGACCGCCAGATCGCCTATTTCGCTGAGGCTGGCTCAGATATGATAACCTTCCACTTTGAAAGCGACCGAAGCGCTGCTCTGACGATTGAAAAAATTCATAAGGCGGGCTGTCGTGCCGGCGTAGCAATAAAGCCCACAACGCCCGTAGACTTCGTTTTCCCTTATCTTGAATATGCGGATATGGTTCTTATAATGACTGTTGAGCCGGGCTACGGCGGTCAGGGCTTCCTTCCCGATATGCTGACAAAGGTTCAGACCGTAAAGCGCCGTGCCGAAAAGATAAACCCCAATCTGCTGATTCAGGTTGACGGCGGAATAAACGATAAAACTGCGCCTCTTGCGATTGAAGCGGGAGCTAACGTCCTTGTAAGCGGAAGCTACCTTTCAAACGCCCCTTGGCCTGCTGAAGCGGTAAATTCGCTTAAAGGAATCGGCTGATTTTCCCCGAAGCGTTTTCAGAAATCACCGTCTTAAAATGCTCAGCGGTAAAAGCGGCGTTAAGCTCGCCCTTTATAAGCCGCCCAAAACGGCTCAGCGCCGCCTCAAGCTGTCTTACACAGGCGTTTCGTGGCGTAAGGGCAATTCGCCAACGCCTTCCGTCTGAATAAAGCACGCTTGAAAAATCCACTCTGTTTCGCTCACGCTCGCTTTCAAGCTCTACGCAAAGTCTTCTCAGAAGCTCGCTGTCCTCAAGCTCACAGATGAACGCACAGGCAGATTTAAGCTCTGAAACAAAATCGCTTTGCCGTCCGTCTCTGTCGGGGAGCGTCGAAACGTAAAGAAGACACCCTCCGTCAATTCTCGGAAATACCTCGACGAAAAATCTCTTGTCGTCAAGAAAAAGCTCGTCGCTGTTACACAGCGTCCCTTCATCACACAGCTCCTTCAAAAGCCTGCAAAGACACCGTCTGCTTTTGAGCGAGCGTGTTGAAAGCTCAGCATAGTCAAGCTCATAATCGTTCATATCCTCCGCTGTAAGCGTAAGCTTGAGCGTGGTTTTTGACAGATAATCAATTTTCATAGCACTGTCCTTTCCAAAATGGGATAAGCTAACTCCACGAAAGGAATTAAACTTGGAAACTAAAACAAACATTCTGACCGACAGCGAGGGCGTAAAGATCGCTCCTGATATATCAGGCTCAGCGCCCGCAAAGAAAAGTCGCTTTTTCAGAAAAAATAAATCAATATACGCCGACCAGCTCGTGTGCCTTTGTGCGCTTGTGGGAATGGCCGTGTGGCGTAGCGGCCCCCGTGCGCTCGTAATCTGCCTTGTGTCTGTGATTACGGCGATGATAACCGACGCAATCGGCTGCAAAATGTCAAAAAAGACCTATAACCCGAAGGACCTTTCCACTGTCGTAAGCGGACTTTGCTTTGCGCTGATGATGTCGGCGGCGGTAAGCTACTGGCTGGTTATCTTTGGCTCTGCTCTTGCAATGGGCATCAAGCACGTTTTTGGCGGAAAGGATAACTATATCTTTAACCCTGCCTGCCTGAGCTTTGCGTTTTTGGTAATATGCTACCCGTCCTTTATGCTTGTTTATCCGGCGGTTGGCGAATACCTCCCCGTTTTTGGCGACCTATCGGGCTACGCTCTTAATTCGGGAATGGAAAGCTACCTGCTTAAAATCGGAACGCCACAGGCTATTTCAAGCCTTGACGTGCTTATAGGAAACTTTATCGGCCCGATTGGAACGGTTCACGTTCTTGTAATCAGCGTATGCGGACTTTGTATGATGCTCAGGCGCTCGCTTTCCCCGATTGTTACCCTTGCGGCTTTTGGCTCGTTCCTTGCCGCTTCGTTCCTTTTCCCGACTTATGATAATATCTCAATGGCAATTATCATCGAGCTTATAAGCGGAAACCTTCTTTTTGGGCTTGTGTTTATCGCAAACGACCCACAGACGCTTCCCAAGTCCGTTCTCGGAAAATTCTACTACGGGCTTCTTATAGGGCTTCTTGCGATGGCGTTCCGCCATTTTGCAAAGGTTGAAACCTCCTTCGTTTTCGTTCTCCTGCTTGCAAACGCCGTATCCGTTCATATCGACCTTTTTGCCGACAGAACGATAGTTGTGACAAAAAATCTTCTTCGCTATCTTAAAAAGACGATGACCGACTTTGAGCGTGTGAAAAAAAGCGCACAGAATACAAACGAAGAAGAAAGAAGCCTCAACGACACCCAGGAAATTATTGTGCCTCTTATGAACTATAATATGCCTGCGATTGATAATAAGGTTATTAAGGCGAAAAAGAGTAAGCCTAAGAAAATCTTAAAAACAAAGGACACGAGAGGAACCTTCTTCTCAGCGCTCAGAAAGAGCTTTGAAAACGACGAAGAATATATCGACGAGGGACTGCCCAACGAAAAAAGAGCCGAAAAGAAATCCCACACGATTTTCCGCCCGAAAAAACGCTCTGAGCAAAAGCACAACAAAAACGGAAAAAAATAAGAAAGGAGCAGACTGATGAAAAACCCGACAAGAAAAGTTAGTCTCAAGGACGGAATAATAAAGCAGAATGTCGTTCTGATGAGTGGCTTGTTTACTGCTCCCGTTGTTGCGGCGTCAACGTCAACCATAAACGCCGCTGCAATCTGCGCCGCCTTTTCCCTTATTACTCTGTTTTCTGCGGCAATATGCTGCTACCTTCCACGGAAGATTGTCTTTGCCGTAAAAATCGCTCTTTACGCTATAATCTCCTCTGTGATCTATATTCCCGTAATGCTTCTTATGAACTCGATTTTTACCGTCGATACTATCGCCGCCGTAGGAATTTACCTCCCCATTATCATAACAAACCCTCTGATTCTTTCAAAAACCGAGAGCCGTTTTTCGCTCCGTCCCTTCAAGTATATGCTCAAGGATCTTATCGGGTTTATTTTAGGGTTTGACCTTGCCTGTCTTTTAGTCGGCATAATTCGTGATATTCTCGTAAATAACAGCATAGGAAACTTCCGCGTGAGCCTGCCGTTTACAATGCCTGCGCTTAGCACCTGCTTTGGCGGCTTTATCCTTGTGGGGCTTCTTGCGGGAATAGTTCGTGGACTTTATAACAGGTCGAAAAATAAAAGAAAGGTGAGAAAAAACTGATATGGAGCTTTTTTTAAGCGTGACAAACGCGGCGCTTATTGCCATATTCCTCCAGAATCTCGTTCTTGAAAGGGCATTGGGAGCCAATATTCTTCTTTACGCCGCAAGAAAAAAGGGAAATCTTATCGGACTTTTTATCGGAATTATCTACATTACAACCGTTTCAAGTATCCCGATTTATTTCATCGACGTGAATTTTTCCGCCTTTGAATATTATAATATACTGTCACCTTTGATTTACGTGCTGGTGATTTCAGTTATTTATATCATAAGCCTCGTAATCGTATGGCGCTTTTTCCCTCGCTTTTTCAGATACATAAAAAAATACATTCACCTTGCCGTTTTCAATTGTGCCGTTCTCGGTGCGCTCTTTCTTCAGAGCGTCAAGGGAGAATCGCTTGGCGCATACATAGGCTACGGTCTTGGAACAGGGCTTGGCTTCTTGCTTGCGGCGACTCTGCTTTATCTTGCTAACGAGCGTCTCAACTCTGACCTTGTGCCTGCGGCGTTCAGAGGCTTCCCGATTATGATAATCTACGTCGGCGTTCTCTCGCTTGCGTTAAGCGCATTTTTAGGATATACAGGAACTGTGTGATTTCGGAGAAAAATATGTCAAAAAATAAATACAGCAGATACAGAAGACGGAAAATAAAACGCACCCGTCACCGTCTTTATAAAAAGAAGAAAACAACGGGACGAAAGGTTGCCGAGACTATTCTTATGATAGTTGTTATCGGGGGCTTGGGTTTTCTTGGCTATTGCGTGGCTGAGCCGCTTGTGAACTACTTTACAAACTCCTCGGCTGAGCCTGAGATAACCCCTTGGGAGCCTGCTGACACTACTCCCGCCGAAATAACGACAACCCCTCCCTTAACCGAAGAAACTACCGCCCCTGTTGAAGAAAAAAGCGGTACGAGCGTTTATCTTTCCGATTCGGCTTTGCTTTCTTCCGCTTCCTACGGCTCGGCGCTCTTGGAGGCAAAGAAAAGCGGCGCGTCGGAAGCCTATCTTCTTCTTAAAGATACCGACGGCTATCTTCTTTATTCGTCTCAAGGCTCGGCAAAGGGCACCGACCTTATAAAAGGCTCCGTGTCGCTTAACGAAATTGTCGGTCGTGCGAAGGCTGAGGGCGTTACGCCTGTTGCGGTAATAAACACGCTTCTTGACAATATGACGCCGGGCGTTATTGAGGGAACGGCTTACCGCTGGGCGGACGATAGCTATACTTGGCTTGACGCCGCCGCCGATAAGGGCGGAAAGCGTTGGGTTGACCCGTTTAAGTCAGAAACTGCCGACTACTTCTGCGAGCTTATTGACGAAATAACCTCAGCGGGAATCAAAAAGGTCGTTCTCAGAAATACGATTTTCCCCGATTTCCTTGATTTTGATAAGACGATTCTTGACGCTCACTTCTTTGACGAAAAGGCTCGTGCGGACGCTTTGAAAAAGCTTATAGGTCTTATGTCTGATACTGCAAGGAAAAACGGAGCTGAGCTATTTATTGAAATAAACGCCGCCGACGGCTTTACGGCGCTTAAATCTGCCGAGGCGCTTTTTGCCGCCGACTCGTCGGTTGGAGCAGTATGTATCTATAATTCTTCCGATTTCTCCTCTCCAAAGCTTGAGATAAGCGGAACGGAAATTACTCTCCCGACAAATCAGGCTGATAAAATAGCCCTTGTCTTTTCAAGGCTTCGCCCCTTACTTTCCGAGCGCACCCTCGTGCCTGTGATTAATGACGACGGGATAACCTCCGCCGCTGTATCGGAGGCGGCTGAAAAGCTCTCGTCTCAGGGGCTTTACGCCGTTATAAAATAATTTCCCCAAAACCTTGCAATTAGCGCAGAAATGTGCTACAATATATCTAATCGAAAAAACAGGAGGCTTATTATGAAGCATATCAAGACAGTTAATAAGGCTAATCTTAAAGAAACTGCTGCTAAGGGCGGCTGCGGAAAGTGCCAGACATCTTGCCAGTCCGCATGCAAGACATCCTGCACAGTTGCTAACCAGACCTGCGAGGCTACTAAGTAATTTAGCCTGCGAACGAAGAAACGGGCGGTTTTCCGCCCTGTTTTTTTTGATTTTTTCAGAAAAGTTGAAAGGAACTATCCGATAATGGACTCAAGAATACATAAGTATAAACAGGGCGAAAACTACTTCGTGCTCGACGTAAACAGCGGCGGCGTTCATATTGTGGACGAGCTGACCTATAAAATGCTTGACTTTATCTGCCCCGACGAAAAGGGCTTTAATATAACCGCTGACGAAATCGCACAGAAGCTCCCCGACGCCGATAAGAGCGAAATCGAAGAAATCTACGGCGAGCTTATGAGCCTTTATAACGATAAAATCCTCTTTTCAGAGGACGATTACAGACAGTACGCCGATAAGAGCCTCAACGCTCCGATAAAGGCTATGTGCCTTCACGTTTCTCACGACTGTAACCTGCGTTGCAAATACTGCTTCGCTGAGACGGGCGACTTTGGAACGGGAAGAAAGCTTATGCCTGTTGAGGTCGGAAAAAAGGCAATAGATTTTCTCATTGAAAAATCCTACGGACGAGAAAACCTTGAGCTTGACTTTTTCGGCGGCGAGCCGCTTATGGCGTGGGATACCGTCGTTGAAACGGTGAAATACGCTCGCTCAATCGAAAAACAGCACGGAAAAAATTTCCGCTTTACGATTACAACCAACGGCGTTCTCCTTGACGACGAAAAGATAGAATATATCAATAACGAGATGTCAAACTGCGTTCTGTCGCTTGACGGACGAAAGGAAATAAACGACAACATAAGAATCACCCCAAACAACAAGGGAAGCTACGATTTAATCGTTCCTAAGTTCAAAAAGCTTGTTGAGGGAAGAACTAAGCCCGGAAGAACAGACTATTACGTGAGAGGAACCTTTACAAAATATAATCTCGATTTTGCAAACGACGTTCTTCACGTCGCAAACGGCCTTGGCTTTGAGCAGCTTTCGATTGAGCCTGTCGTAACGGACGAAAAATACCCCTACGCGCTCACAAGCGCCGATTTGCCCAAGGTGTTCAGTGAATACGACCGTCTTTATGAAATAATGGAAAAGGGCTGCGGCTTTAATTTCTTCCATTTTATGATCGACCTTCAGCAAGGTCCCTGTGCAATCAAGCGTCTTCGCGGTTGCGGTTGCGGAAACGAATACGTGGCGGTAACTCCCGACGGAGATATTTTCCCTTGCCACCAGTTTGTCGGTATGGACGAATGGAAAATGGGCAACATATTTGACGGAAACGTAAACTCTGAAATAAAGAACTATTTTGCAAAAACTCATATTTACAGCAAGAAGGGCTGTTCTGAATGTTGGGCGAGATTCTACTGCTCAGGCGGCTGTAACGCAAACAGCTTCCAGTACGAGGGCGACGTTCAGATTCCCAATAAGCTTGCGTGCGAAATGCAGAAAAAGAGAATCGAATGTGGAATTGCCCTTAACGCTCTCAAGCGTGGCGATCTGGAATGAATTTATCAAAAATACTTTTTCACATCACTTGGTTTTCACAATAAGAGCTTAGAATGAGGTACATAAGATACAGAAAGGAACATCGGTATGTACGAAAATCAGAACCCTCAATATAATTTTTCTACTCTTGAGCCAAAGCCACCGAAAAAGAAGAAAAGAACGGCTTCGATCGTGGCGATTGCTCTTGCAATTTGTGTTTTAGGTGCAGGAAGCGGCTTTGGCGGAGCTTATCTTGCCAATACCCTTGCCTCAGAACACATCGTTTCACAAAAGCCGCAGGAGCCTGAAAACCCCGAACAGACAACCGCCGAGCCTGAAAACGATATTCCCGCAAACACAACTGAACCGTATCAGAAGCCCGATGAGCCTGTTTCTGACGACCTTTCCTCGCTTGAAAACCTCGCTAACGGAAACACGACCGTCGAGCTTGACGCCGCCGAGCTTTTCGAAAAGGTACACAGAAGCATCGTAATCGTTACAAATTACCGTTCAGCGACCAACACGACGACAGGCGAGCAGGCGCTTCGTCCTTATTCAACGGGAAGCGGCGTAATTTTCACGAGTGACGGCTATATCGTCACTAACGCTCACGTAATAAGCGGCGCTGTAAAGCTTTCGGTTACGGTTGAGGACGGAATAAGCGAGAACGAGGAGTTTGAGGCTGTCGTTGTCGGCTCTGACAGTGCGACTGACCTTGCCGTTCTCAAGATTTCAAGAGAAAAGGCGTTTTTCCCCGCCGCCCTTGGCGACAGCGACACGCTCAAGTGCGGTCAGGAGGTTTGTGCAATAGGAAACCCCTCTACTCTCAATAAAACTATAACTCAAGGTATTATCTCAGGTCTTGGAAGATATTATGCAACGAGCGCAGAGGGCTATGCTCTTCCTGCGATTCAGACTGACGCCCCGATAAATCCCGGTAACTCAGGCGGCGGACTTTTTGATATGTACGGAAACGTAATTGGAATCGTAAACTCAAAAAGTATCGCTGAAAATACCGAAAATCTCGGCTTTGCAATCACGATAAACGAGGCAAAGCCCGTTCTTAGCGACCTTATAAACTACGGCGTTGTAAAGGGAAGACCTATGCTTGGGGTAACGACCTCTGCGCTTAGTCAGTATTCCGCTTACCTTTATGGCGCTGACACGCCGGGGCTTCTCGTTACTTCGATTTCTGAAAACTCGAACGCCGCCAAGAGCGACCTTCGAATCGGCGATATTATCGTTGCAATCGACGGAACCGAGGTTATGAGCGTGAACGAGGTTCAGTCGTTGATTAAAAACAAAAAGACGGACGATTACGTTACCGTTACCGTTGTGAGAGTTGAAGAAAGCGTTTTTGGTTATACAGCAGGAAGCCGACGCCTTGATATAAAGCTTCAGCTGAGCGAATCGGGTACGTATTGATAAATCAAAGGCAGGAGCGTTTTGCTCTTGCCTTTTTTATTAAAAAGGAGATTTTTCTGCCAATATTTCATCGAACGGTTGATTGAAGCGGCTTTTTCTGATATTATGAAAGCATAACCTTAAAAGGAGATTTTTATGAACGGTAAAGAAATTATAAAAGATGGAAAAGCCTCTCTTGGTATAGAATTTGGCTCGACAAGGATAAAATCCGTGCTCGTAGGAGAGGGCGGACAAGTGCTCGCTTCGGGCGGCTATTCGTGGGAGAACAGCTTTACGGACGGATACTGGACCTATTCGCTCGACGAGGTGAAAAAAGGGCTTTCAGAAAGCTTTGATACGCTAAGGGAAGACGTTGCCGAAAAATATGGAGAAAAGCTCGTAAAAGTCGGCTCAATCGGTATTTCTGCGATGATGCACGGCTATCTTGCCTTTGATAAGGATGAAAAGCTCCTTGTGCCGTTCAGAACCTGGAGAAACACGACGACTAAAACCGCAAGCCACAAGCTCACCGAAGCCTTTGGGTTCAATATTCCTCAGCGTTGGAGCGTAGCTCACCTTTATGAAGCTATTCTCAATAAAGAGCCTCATATTGATAAAATCGCCCATATCACAACGCTTGCAGGCTACGTTCACTTTCTTCTGACAGGAGAAAAGGTTCTCGGAATCGGCGACGCTTCGGGAATGTTCCCCATTGACAGCGAGAAAAAATGCTACGACGAGAGAATGCTTGCGATTTTTGACGAAATGTCAAAAGCAGAGGGCTTCAATCAGAATATCCGTGAGCTTCTTCCTAAGGTTCTTCTTTGCGGCGAAAGGGCGGGCGTTCTCACAAAAGAGGGCGCGGCGCTTCTTGATAAAACTAACGAACTTCAATCGGGGGCTGTTTTCTGCGCTCCCGAAGGCGACGCAGGAACAGGTATGGTCGCTACGAACAGCGTTCGCTCAGGCACGGGAAACGTCTCGGCAGGAACTTCGATTTTTTCTATGGTCGTTCTTGAAAAATCGCTCTCTAAGCCGCTTCCTGAGCTTGATATGGTGACGACTCCCGACGGGCTTCCCGTCGCTATGGTTCACTGCAACAACTGTACCTCCGATATAAACGCCTGGGCTGAAATGCTGTGCTCTTTCTTAAAGCGAATGGGCGTAGAAAAAACTATGGGCGAGGTGCTGACTGAGCTCTTTGTGGCGGGAAAGGACGCAAGCGACGACTGCGGCGGAGTCGTGAGCGTAAACTACCTTTCAGGCGAGCATCTGACAGGTGCAAAAAAAGGCGGAACTGTCCTTGCACGAAAGGAAAACGCCGACTTTACCTTTGAAAATTTCGCAAGAGCAAACCTTTATTCCGCTTTTTCAACTCTCAAGCTCGGAATGGAGCTTCTTGACGAAGAAAAAATCGCTATCACACGCCTTATGGGACACGGCGGCTTCTTCAAGACGGAAAATATCGGAGCTGAGCTTATGGCGTCTGCGCTCGGCGTTCCCGTTACGACAATGACAACCGCAGGCGAGGGCGGAGCGTGGGGAATTGCGCTTCTTGCCCTTTACGCTCAAGGCGGCGCAAAAAAACCGCTTGCTGATTTTCTCGACGAGCAGGTTTTCTCCGACTCAAAAACACATACGGAAAACCCCGACGCTTCAAAAGCCGATGGCTTCTCAAAATATATGGATAATTACCGCGCCGCCCTCAAAGCCCAAAAGGCCTTCACTGAATAATCGTACAGAACAACCCAAGTACTTATTGAGGGGAAACTTTCTGAAGAAAGCTTTCCCCTCAAACTCCCCTTCAAAGACTTTTAATTCAAAAGCCCGTCCCACAGGGTGAAACCCTGTGAGGCGGGCTTTTGTACTAAAAGTTTTCGGAAAGGAGTCTGAGGAAAAGCCCTTTTTCAAAAGGGTTTTCCTCAGCAATGCTTGGGTTGTTCTGTACGATTGTTATTCACAGAGGCACTCCAGGGCTTTTTTCATAACGTCCAGGGGCTGTTCGTTTGGTGTGAGCTTGACTTTTATAGACGTTCTTCCTATGAGGTTAAGGTTAACTCTGCCGTCAAAGAGGGCGTTGAGTTTTCCTACTCCTGCTATGTCGGGTTTTTCTGTGCAAAACATCAGCGTATCGTTATTCTGTACTATTTCCGTTATATTGCATTTTTGAGCTAAGCTTCTGAGCTTTGCTACTTCGATAAGTCCATAGACTGACTTCGGAATATCGCCATAGCGGTCGATAAGCTCATCTGTGACGTCCATTGCGTCTTGTTCGGTTCTTATCATAGCTATTTTTCTATAACAGGAGATACGCTGTGCTGAGTTACTGATATAGCTTTCGGGGATATATGCGTTGATTTTTATATCAACGAGGCACTCCTCCTTAGGCGGCTCCTTGCTTCCGTTTTGCTCGTCAACGGCTTCATTGAGAAGCTTCAGATACATATCATAGCCAACTGCGGCGAGGTGACCTGACTGATGCGCTCCGAGAATTGAGCCTGCGCCTCTTATTTCAAGGTCACGCATAGCGATTCTGAAGCCGCTTCCGAATTTTGTAAATTCTCTTATTGCGTTGAGTCTTTTGGTTGCAATTTCAGACAGCACCTTTCCACGCTTGAACGTGAAATAAGCGAAGGCTCTTTTATTTGTTCTTCCTACTCGTCCTCTTAGCTGAAGAAGCTGTGCAAGTCCCATATTATCGGCATTTTCAATAATGAGCGTGTTGACGTTAGGGACGTCTACGCCTGTTTCGATAAGCGTAGTGCAAACGAGAATATCTATTTCACCGTCAAGAAGATTACTCCAGACCTCAAGAAGCTCGTCCTCGCTCATCTGTCCGTGTGCAGTAGCGATTCTTGCCGTGGGGACAAGCTCGGCTATTTTTGCCGCACAGCTTGCTATACTTTCTATACGGTTATGGATATAATAGACCTGACCGCCTCGGCGAAGCTCCTTAAAGATTGCCTGTGCAATAACCCCCCAGTCGTGCTCAAGAACGTAGGTAGTAATAGGCTGACGGTCCTGAGGCGGCGTTTCAAGAACGCTCATATCTCTGATTCCTGTCATTGCCATATTAAGCGTTCGTGGGATAGGCGTAGCTGAGAGCGAGAGAATATCAACCCCTGCGAACATCTCCTTGAAGCGTTCCTTGTGGGCAACGCCAAAGCGCTGTTCCTCGTCGATTATGACAAGTCCGAGGTCCTTGAACTCAACGTCCTTCTGAACGAGCCTGTGGGTTCCTATTACCATATCGACTATGCCTTTTTTGAGATTTTCAAGAACCTTTTTCTGCTCCTTTGCCGTACGGAAACGAGAAAGAAGCTCAATATTTACAGGAAAGCCCTCCATTCTCTTTACAGCCGTCTGATAATGCTGCCACGCAAGAACGGTTGTCGGGCACAAGAGAGCGCACTGCTTTCCCTCCATAAGGCACTTGAACGCTCCTCTTAGGGCAACCTCTGTTTTTCCGAAGCCCACGTCACCGCAAAGAAGCCTATCCATAGGAGCATTCCTTTGCATATCGTGCTTGATTTCTGCTATACAGCGCATCTGGTCGTCGGTTTCGACGTAGTTGAAGTGGTTTTCAAAGCTTTCTTGCTCCTCGCCGTCGGGCGAGAAGGCGTAGCCCTTACTCTGAAGGCGCTTTGCGTAAAGCTCGGTAAGCTCCTTCGCCATTTCCTTTGCCGCTGTTTTAGCCTTTGTTTTCGCCTTTGCCCACTGGTCTGTGTGCATTTTGGAGAGCTTCACGGTTGAGGTGTCGGCGCTTCCGATATAGCGTGAAATAAGGTCAAGCTGAGTTACGGGGACGTAAAGCACGTCTGTTCCTGCGTACTTGATTTTTATATAGTCCTTGCTGATTTTATCCTGAGTGAGCTTTGTTACGCCCTCAAAAATTCCGATTCCATAGGTGTTGTGAACGACGAGGTCGCCTGTTGCAATATCGTTAAGGGAATTTATAATTTCCGCTTTTTTCTTCTTGGGTGCGGATTTTTTTATGCTTGTTACTGCCGTGTGGCTTATGCAGGCGTACTTTGCGTCAGGGTAATCAAACCCCGCAGTAAGCATACCCTCTGTGACCGTGACTTTTTTTGAAGCGGGCTTTTGAGGCGTCGGGGAATAATCCGCCGAAAAGCCGTCGGCGCTTAAATCCTGTGCGAGAGTTTTTGCCGCTTTTTCTGTTCCTGCGAAGATACAAACGCTGTAATTTCTGTCGATAAAATCCTCAAGCTGTTCTCTTAAAACGGAATATTCGCCGCCCCAGAGCGAGAGCTGAGTTGCCTGAACGGGAATAATTTCGCTTAAATCCGTTCCGCCGCCTCTGAGAAAGTTTTCAAGATAAAGCCTTGTCTGTCGTGAAAGCGTGAGAGAATAAGCGCCCCTTGAGAGCATAAAGGTATCAAGCCCCTTGCAAAGCTCGCCGCTTTCAAAAAGAAGCTTTAAGTCCTCGCTGTGCTGTGCAAGGGCAGTTCTTATATTTTCGTTACAGCCCGAATTTTCACAGACGACGATTTTCGCCGTATAATCAAACAGCGACGCCTCCTTCTCGTAGCACAGGGGGAAATATTTGTCAGAATAAATCGAAATTCCGCTTTTGAGTCTGTTTGCGTCGCGGTAAAGTCTTTTTTTGACCTGCTCCGCCGTTTTTCCCTTAACCTTGGCGGCAAGAGCCTCAATCTTAATCTGAAGCGCCTCGTCGCTTTCGAATAAAAGCTCGGTTGCGGGTGCAATTTCAACCTTGTCGATATTTTTCGTTCTTCGCTGACTTTCAAGCTCAAAATAGCTTATCGTGTCTATCTCGTCGCCCCAAAGCTCAATTCTTACGGGCTGAGCTGAGTTTATGGGGAAAATATCGACTATTGCCCCTCGGACAGAAAACTGTCCCACGCCCTCGATCTGATCGCAACGTGAAAAGCCCGCTTTTATAAGCCGTCTTATAAGCTTATCAAGATTTATTTCCTGATTACCCTGAAGGGTGATTGTGCTTGAAAAAAGCTCCGAGGGCGGAATAGTCAGCTGACAGGCGGCTTCGGGCGTTGCCACGACCATAGGAAGCACACCTGTTGCAAGCTTATAAAGAACGTCTATTCTTTTATGGCTGTATTCGCTTGAAGCGGCTTCTACGTCTCCGAGCGTTATATCCTTTGCAGGATAGACCTTACATTTTTCCTCGCCAAGAAGCGTATTTATATCAGCGCACAGCCTCGAAGCGTCGCTTTCTGCCTTTGCAAGCACCAAAACGGGCTTATCAAGCGCACTTACCGCAAGTCTTGCGAGCAGATGAGCCTTATGGATATGAGAAAGCCCCGTCACCATTGCGGGCAGTGAGTTGAATCTCGCCGCCTTTTCAGCGCTGACAAATTCAGGCAGATTTTCTGCGATTTTCGTAAAATATGTAAGCATTTTTGCTCCTTTCAGACGGCAGATTTTATCTCGCAAACGACAATACGGGCGTATTTTTCAATACGCCCTGTCGAAATATGCTGTTGTAAACGGCTTACGACGCCTTGACCAGAGTCTTTTTGCCCTGGTTTATGATAAGTACGATTGCAGAGCCAAGAACGAGGTTGACTGCAGCTTCTACGAGGAAGTTTACGCCTACCATTCCGAAGATGAGGTAAGAGCCGACGTCCTCAAAGCCCATTCCTGCGCCCCATGCGGCAACTGTGTCATAGAAGAATAAAACACAGCCAAGAAGGAATAATCCCGTGTTTACGATCGGTGAAACAATACCCGCTACCGCAACGGCGGCAACCTTATTCTTCTTTGCAACAAGCTTATAAACAATACCTGCCGCAAGACCTGCAAGCGCACCCTTTAAGATGCAGGTTACGATTGTGCCCGGAACGTTTACTGCAAGGAAAGCGCCTGCGTCGGTCAGAAGAACCGTAACGCCGAACACGAATCCAAGCCATGCGCCCGACTTCCAGCCGTAAAGCGCCGCCCCGACGATTATCGGAACGAGAGAAAACGTAATGTTGAACATTCCGAAACGGATTCCTACTGCGAATGCCTGAAGCACCACAGTAACTGCTGTGAGAAGACCCAGGCCCACGATTGTTGCCACGTTGATCTTCATCGCCTTTTTGTTTTCGTTTGACATAATATCTCCTTTGCTGAAGCCTCTTGTCAGGAGTGCCTCGCTGGGTATATATTAACACGCTTTTGCGTGTTGCCCACGATGTTATTCAGTTGTCCAATCTATTTTAGCGTTATTTTCTCCCGTTGTCAAGTAAAACTTCTGCTTTTGAATCGTTTTATTCGTCACTGAAGTCAAGCGAACGGATTATCGCTTCAAGCTCCTGCTTGGTGCTTGCGCTTTTCGCTTTTTGTAAAATCTCTTCCCGATGAACTCCCGTGAGACTGTGAAAACAGCTCGCGGCGGCGGCATTTTTTGAAAGCGCCAGAGCGAACCCAAGCGGAAGCTCAACATCGTCTATTTTCATTGCTTCTCCTTTCAATCAGCCCCTTTCTCCGCACAGGCACAGGGCGCAGCCCGTCCGCCGCCGCGCCTTCGGCGGCGGACGGGGCCCTTCGGGCGGGGGTTGGCGCCTGCGGGGCAAAGCCCGGCGGCGCCCCGTGGGGGGGGGGGAAAAAGGGGG
>JAZNST010000067.1:0-13190 GCA_045591405.1 Ruminiclostridium sp. | reverse complement strand
CACAGGGCCTGGATTGAGAGCCGCATCCCCCTGCACGAGTGGGGCACCATCCTGGATCTGGCCGGCCCGGTGCTGTTCCTGGCCTCCGCCGCCAGCAACTACATTACAGGCGAGACCATCAAGGTGGACGGCGGCTGGCTGGCCAGCTGAGAACGCGGAGAAGAGGAGGTGTGCGCCGTGAAGGCGGTGCGCCTTTAAGAAGGGGAGGTGCCTTGGCTCTGCTCCGTTGAATACCGTCACGGTAAAAAAATACAGAGCCGCTTTCACGACTCTGTACGTACCTTTTAGTTTTTGAGAAGCTCAGCGTATTTGAGAATATCCTCCTCGCTCACGCCGTATTCCGAGAGCATATCCGTTACGCCGTCAATGAGCGTATCAATATCCTCGTCGCTTATTCCTTCAGGAAGCTCAAACTCTTCAGCAAAGCGGTCAAGCTCCTCCTTTACCTCAGGAGATTCGGGGGTGAGATTTCCTGAGTCTATTTCGTTGATTATGGGGGCGATGTCTGCAATTTGCACCACGACTTCACGGATTTCCTCGCTGTCTGCCACTTCGTTGAGGATTTCAGCGCCTGTTTCACCGAACAATTCCTTTACAAAGGCGTTAGCGAAAGCGTCGCATACCTGCTTTCCAAAGGAGAGCTTTTCGAGCTGGACGAGGACCTCGTCGAGCTTTTCAACAAGCACTGTCGTATTGCTGTTGTTGCCCATAAAGGCGCCGAAAATACCGTTTTCATCGAACCATACGATAATTTCTTCAAGCGTCTTCAGGTCAGCGTTTATTTCGTCTACTGAGGTATATGTAATTTTAATCGCCGACAAATCAACAGCTCCGCTGATATTATCAATAAATTTATCTATAACGCCTGTTACCGTCGTAATTAAGGTCTGTTCGCTTATAGCGCCCGAATCAACAACCTTATTCACAACAATTCGTGTCGTTGAAAGCGTCTGCACGTAGTCGTCGGCCGTTTCGGGAGCTTTTCCGTCGATAAGCGTAATAACGTCGTTAGCGGCGTCCACGAGCTTGAAAACGGGAGTCGCAGTAAGGATAATGACAGGTACGAGCGTAAAGGCGGCGATTCCTAAGCCCACACTCATACCAAGGCAGCGACTTTTTACGTCGGGGGAAGTCTTAGCCTCGTCCTTCTTGGCGCTGACCTTAGCTATAATCAGGTAGGCAATCCAGGTAAGGAATTTAAGCACCCAGTAAATTATAAGGAAGAAAAGGGGCTTTATAACTGAGCCGAGGAAAAGAGAAATATCAGAAGAAAGTGCGTTCGCTGAAGCCTCGTCAAGATTTGCCTGTGAGATAAGGTTTGACGTAAGGGACGAGAAGTCTGAGCCTTCTAAGCCAAACGCTGAAAGAACGGCACAGGTGATTGCCTCAGAAAAGGCAACGGACACGGTAAAAGCGACAACGCCACAGCCAAGGATAAAAAAGCTTCTTGTCACGCTTTTTTTCAGTCCTCTTAAAAAGCCCATTCCAAGCTCAAAGAGCGTAAGAACAACGGCGGCGATTATTACAATTATTAATATAGTCATTATGTAACCTCCTTCGTGCTTGCGAAGTGTTAGTGTAAAAGAAACGATTTTCTTTGTTATTATTTTATAGCTTGAACCGAATTTTGTCAAGTTTTGTCAATTGCTTGACAAGAGGGTACAGTAGTGATAAACTGAAAGTCTGAAAGCGGAGGAAAGAAAATAATGAACTATAAAATAAGCAGAAGCGTTGTCTATTCGCTCATAACGGGTTTCCTTGCGGCGTGTACGATGATGTTCATTCTGGTTCCCGATCAGACTAAGATTTTTTCAAAGGAATATCTTGATTATGTAAACCTGCCTGTTCTTCTGATTATGGCGGGCGGCTTTGCGCTGAGCTTCTTTTTCTTCTTCAGAATAAAGAACAGGATTTATCGTCAGCCCATAGTTTATATTATATTTTTCCTCGGCGTTTTGATTTCGGCGAACGTCGCTTCGACCTCGGTTTATTTTGCGACGGTTTTGTGCGGAGTTCTGGCGTGGCTCTTTTTCTCGTTCAAGGAGATTTTCCCTGATAACCCTCTTGCGTTTTTGAAGGGCAAGGGGCTTTATATCTGCGTTGGCGTCGTTTCGGCGGCGGTGGTTGCGGCTGTGTCTGCGGGCTGTCTTTTAAGAAACGCAAACTACGCTTCGTCAAATTTTGACCTTGGTCTTTTTGCACAGATGTTCGAGTCTATGGCGACGGATTTTACCCAGAACACAACGCTTGAAAGAAACGAGCTTGTTTCTCACTTCACCGTTCACTTCTCCCCGATTTACTATCTTCTTTTGCCCTTTTATCTGCCGTTCAGAAGTGTTGAGTTTTTGATTATAGCTCAGTCGGTAATCGTAGCCTCGGCTGTCATTCCCCTTCTTATGCTTTGCAAGCACTGGCGTTATAGCGAGAAAACGACCTTTTTCATAAGCGTCGTATTTCTCAGCTACGTTGCAATGGTCTTCCCTTGCTTTTATGACTTTCACGAAAACGCATTTTTACCGCCGATTCTTTTATGGCTCTTTTACTTCCTTGAGAAAAAATCGCTTTACGGAGCGCTTATATTTACCCTTCTTTCAATCTGCGTCAAGGAGGACGTAGGGCTTTACGTTGTGATTATTGCATTATATTTTCTTATCGACAAAAAAGAACCCTCGATTAAGTTCAAAAACGAGAAAAACCCGATTAAAAGAGCTTCTCGTTATATCAGAAGCAACAAGGGACAGGCAATTTCAATCTGTGTGCTTCTTCTTGGGATTGCGGGCTTCCTGTTTGCAACAGGCTTCGTAAACTCCTTTGGCGAGGATATCAAGGTAGGAAGATATCAGATTTTCCTTGCAGAAGGCGAGGATTCTATTGCAAACGTAGTAGTAAACGTAATCAAGAACCCCATTTATTTCCTCAACACTCTGATTGACGAGAAAAAGTTCCTCTTTATTATTCAGATGCTGCTGCCGCTTGGCTTCGTTCCACTCAGAACCAAGCGAATCAAGGATTATATCCTGCTCTTGCCGATGGTGCTTGTAAATCTCGCCACAGACTATACCTATCAGTATAACGTGGGCTTCCAGTACGTTTTTGCAAGCGGAGCGTGTCTTGTGTTCTTGTTTGCGAAGAATCTGCGCTATGCAAAAAAACCGTCCAAAACGGCGTTCTTCTGCGCTATGGCGAGCGTTCTCGTTACTTTTTCGACGATCGGGGCAACTTATATTCACCACGTGAACAAGTACAGGCTTTACGCCGAGGAAAGAGAAGCAACCGACAGAATCCTCTCTGAAATCGACGAGGACGCCGTTGTGATTGCAACGACGTATCTCACGCCTCACCTTGTGCATTGCGACGAGCTTTATATGTACCCTGCGGATTCGGTTGACGCTGACGTTGTGGTGCTTGACACTTACACTCAGCACTTCCCCGAATACGAGGAAATTCTCACGAAATATCTTGCGATGGATTATTATATCTATAAGAGCGAGGGCTGGGCGACGATTCTTTATAAAAATGGCTATCTGCCGCCTATTGCAACAAAATAAAGGCATAGCAAACCCCCTTGGGAAAAATCTCAAGGGGGATTATTTTATTCTGCGTTGCTTTTGTGCTTGTCCTTATAGCCTGTAAACCAGTGCTTGATAATAAGACTGAGATTTCGTCCTGCGTACTTGAAGGTTTTTGCACGCCATATTCTGACAAAAACCCAGCAAAAAGCAACCATTCCGACCTTTGCCTTGAGATAGGCGATACTCAGACGGAATTTTTTATAGTCGCTCTTACTGTGATAAAACTGTCTTATCTCACGGTTGGCGCTGAGATAGTCAACGACGCATCGCTCGGAGGTGAGACCTGTGATGCTGTTGTTTCTCACGGTATAAAGATAAGAGCGAGCTTTTATAACAGAGATTGTCTTTCCGTAGTAAAAAAGCGTGGGGATAACCGTGCTGTCTTCAAAATAACGGTTGGGGAAGCTTATTCCGTTATCGGTAAAGAGAGATTTTTTCCACAGCTTACTCCAAAGATAACAGCGAAGCGAAATATCTCTGAGCGCACAGCGCTTTATCGGATAGCCCGTGTAAACGCCCTCTTTTTTCATTACGACGCTTTCTCTTACCTTATCCGTATCCTCTTTTATAAGCCCATAACCACAGCACACGATATCAGCGTCGCACGAGCGTGCGGATTCTATCAGCTTTTCAAGGTGAAACTCACGGATAGCGTCGTCGCCATCGACAAAGGCGATATATTTTCCTCTTGCGTTTTTGACGCCTGTGTTTCTTGCGCTTCCCACGCCGCCGTTTTCCTGGTGGATTATGCGAAAGCGGTTGTCGCTGTCGGCGTATTCCTGAGCAATCTGAGCTGAGCTATCGGGGGAGCCGTCATCGACTATTACCACTTCAAAATCCTTAAAGGTCTGAACCTTAATTGAATCAAGGCAATTTCTCAGATATTTTTCTACGTTATATATCGGCACAATAATGCTTATTTCAACATTGTTTTCCATTTTCTCTCCGTCAGGGATAAAGCTTTTTGCAAAGAAGCTCCTCCCCTTTTCTTTTATACATTTCTGAAACCGTCACAAGCTCAAACCCACGCTCAAGAAGAACAGGGATTATCGTTTCGAGAGCCTGTGCCGTTTTTTCATATATAGAGTGCATCAGCACAACCGAGCCGTCGCTTGCGTTATCAAGCACGGAAGAAATTATATATTCGCAGGTTGTCTTTTCGTCCCAGTCGAGCGTATCGACGTTCCAGTTCATAAAGGGATAGTCAATAAGCGACAAAACCCTTTCGTCAGCCGCCCCGTAGGGCGCGCGGACAAGCCTTGGCGACACGCCTGCATATTTTTCTATGAGGCTTGTAGTTGAGCTTATTTCCCTTTTTATCTCGTCGTCGTCAAGAGAAACGAGCGCAGGGTGGGAAAAGCTATGGTTCCCGATTTCACAGCCGAGCTTCAGCGCTTTTTTAAGAATCTGAGACGAATTTTCGTTAAGCTTTTGCCCCTCGCAAAAAAGCGTAAGCCTCACGCCGAATTTTTCGGCGGCTTCAACTATTTTTTCCGTGACAGCCGTCGGACTATCGTCAAAGGTAAGGGCAATCAGTTTCAAAGCTTTATAATCTCCTTTATTTTCGCAATAAGCTCGTCTGCTGCAAGTCGGTGACTCTTTTCGGTCGGGTGATAGTTCGCACCGTAGCCGTTTTCGGGCTTTTGCTCGGTCAGGCGCAGAGTAAATATTTTTTCGTCGCCCGTGTTCTTTTTGAAGTTTTCGACCGTCTTTTCAACCGCAGGACAAAGGCTCGTTCCCATAAGACCGAGGATAGAAAGAATGACGGCGTTTTTATTGCGCTTTCTGACAACGCCCAGAAAGTCCTCGTAGCGTGCGATATATTCGTTTATTCTGTCCTCTTTGTCAAGGCAGTAGCTCGAATCGTTCGTTCCGAGGTTGATTATCACGAGGTCGGGGACAAAGCGAGAAAAGTCCCACTCAACGTCAAAGGCGTTGAAGTCGTCGGTTCCGCCTCTTGAAAAAGCGAATTTTTCATAGTAAGGAGGAACAAGCTCGCTTTCCTTTTTTATCGCTTCGGCGGTATAGCCTGAGATAATCCCGTGACCGCTGTAAGACACGAAGCTATAATCAGCGTCAAGGTCGGTAACGGTTTTATAGGAGTAAGCTCTTGTTACGTCTTCGGTTGAGGTTGAAAAATCTTCAAGCTCGTTTTTTGCGTCAACGCCGTAGCCACAGGTTATAGAGTCGCCGATTATTTCTATTTTAAGCTTTTTTTCGGGAGTAGGCTTTATCTCGTCGGCGATGATTTCCTTGATTGCAACAAGCGACATCGGAGCCTCGGAAAGCTTCAGCACCTTTATAACAGCCGTTCTTGTTTTTTCGCCCTCAAAGAGCGTGATTGTCTTTTCAGCACTCGTCATCGTTTCGTCAACGATTTTTTCTCCGTCAACGTAAACTGCGTATCTTGCACGGTCGTTTTCAGCCCAGTCAGCAAGAGCAGTTCTGTCGCCTGTAAGGGTTAAAACGGCAGATTTGCCCGTTGCCTCAAATTCAATTCCGCTTCCCGAAAGACCGAGCCACAAAAGCCCTTTATCTTCACAGGTGCGGCCTATGTGCTTTACATCGGAAAAATTCATATCAAGACCTCTTTCAGTTATTTATTATCAGCGGCACGACGTAAAAATATATAAAAATAAACAGCGCCGCCTGAACGGTAAAAATAAGGGGAAGCCCCAGCATAAAGCGCTTGTGCTTTGTCTTGTGGCGGATAATGCTCATTGTAATAAGCATAGGTAAGCTCGCGCCAAGAACGGCAAAAATAAAAAGAGTACGCTCCCTGATTCTGCTTTTTGGGAGCTTTTTTGCCGCAATTTTATCATAGCAGGTAAGAATAACGCCGACAAGACTCACCACGATAAGATAAATTATAAAAATCTCCATCAGTAAGCAGCCTCGATTCTTAGAATTTCAGCGTCCTTTGCGTCAAGGGTAACGATAAGATTTCCCTCCTCGGTGAAGCTGTAAATACAGTCCACAAGGAGCGTTCCGCTTGGAAAATCAGACGGGTAAAGAACCGTTCCGTCGGTTGAAATAATGGGCGAGTCGGGCGGATAAAGGCGATATGAGCTTGCCGCCTGAGAAGAAAGCTCGGAGGAATAGGGGGCGATTGCCTTTTTCGCAACGCTCGAATAGGTCTGAAGCGTAAAGCTTCCGCTTTGAAGCAAAACGGCGTTCGTAACGCTGAACTGAAGCTTATCGTATTTCATCTCGCCGTAAAAAAGCTCGTATTCTACTCCGTTATAAAGGGCTCTTATGTAGGGCGTGGGGGTTGCCGCGTGAGGTACTGCCCAAACGGCGTCGGAATAAAAGCGGATTATTTCTTTTCCCGTGTAATCATAAAGCGTTATTGATTCGGGAATAAGCACGGCAGAGGGTCTGGCTTGCTTCCATTTTTCGTATTCAAGAGCTTCTTCTTCTCTTTGTCCGCTTTCAAGAGGAACGTAGACCAGCCCGTTCAGGTAAGAGAGCATTTCCTTTTTGAGCGAGGAATTTTTAAGCGTCACAAACTCGCTCTTATAATCCTGCTCGGTTGTATTCTGAGAATAGTTATAAACGATTCTTGAAACGCTCGTGGGGCTTATTCCGATAAGAAGGGGCTTTCCCTCCGATTCAAGCGGAGTAAGCTCAACAGGCCCTGTCGGAGTTGTAAGCTCGGTCGTCTGAGAAACTACGGGTAGAAGCGTCTGAGCTGTCGTTGTTTCAGAAGAAACGGGAGGCAGGGTTTGGGGCGCCTTTGTTGAAGTAGCAGACGACTCGTCCTGAGAAATTGCGGGGGTTTCAGAGGTTATGTGAGCCGTACTTTCAGACGGCTCAGAGGAATTATCCGTAGTAATCGGCGTCGTCACAGGCTCGTTTACTACCGTCTCGGTAGGCTCGGCGAGATTGAGCGTGTCGGAGGTTATTTCCTCGTTTATTGTGGGCTGACTGTTACACGAGCAGAGCGCAAGCACGCACGAGAGCGTCAGCAAAATCAGCTTTTTCAATTTTTTCTCCTTAAACCAGCGAGCGCACAGCGTCGTAAATTAAGCTTATAAGAGGAATGGTTGCCATTGAAAGAAGGGTGCTTACTGCGAAAATTTCGCTGGCGTAAAGCGAGTCCTTGTTAAGATTTATGGCAAAGGTCGTACAGATTACTGCCGTAGGGCAAGCGTTAGCAAGGACGATTGTTCCCATTGCAGGCTCGACGGCAGGAAGCGGCAAAAACGCAAATATCGTTATAATCGGGATAATCAGCAGTCGTAAGCCACAGATAAAATATATCTTCCATTTTTTGAGGGTTCTGAGAATATTCGTCTGAGCTATGGTTGCACCGGCGAGTATCATACCAAGAGGAGTCGAAAGCCCCGCAAGGTAGTCAACTGACGTATCTATAATATCGGGGAGCTTTATTCTGAACGAAAAGAGAATAACGCCGATTACTATTGCAATAAAAGCGGGAGCTTTAAGGACGTTAAGCACGGATTTAAGGTTCTTCTCGCCCTTTATCATAAATATTCCGTGAGACCAGACGAGGATATTAAAAAGCACGTAGAAGGTCGTCAGGCAAAAAACGCCCTCCTCACCGTAAATTCCGTTTATAAGCGGTATTCCCATAAAGGCGCAGTTAGAGTAAATCGACGAGAAACGCTCAATGGAAAGCTTTTCCTTGTCCTTTCCTCTGACAGCAAGATACGATATGATGAGAGATATTGCGATTGCCGCCGCAGAAAGCCCCAGAGAGTAAAGCAGAGTGTTGAGCTTATCGGAGCTGAAATCCTTTTGAAACGAGTTTATTATAACGCACGGAACAGCAACCTTGAGAGCAACTCCGGAAATACTCTTGAGGCTTTTTTCTGATATGAGCTTCGTTTTGAAGCAGACGGCGCCAACTCCGATAAGAAGCGCCATTATGAGCGTCTGAGTTACAGCTTCCATATCTTATTCCGCCACGTCAAGCCACGCAAGAAGGATTGATCTTTCCTGCTTTCCAAGGCACTTTTTATTAAGCCCCGACGCCGCTACGATAGGCAGCCAGTCGTTTATGTATTCAATCGGGGTATCGGTTTTTTCGCTGTAACAGCGCAGATATTTTCCCGCTACCTCGCCCGAAATAAGCGTGAGATTGAGATAGGTGGTTGCAACGTCGGCACTTGCGTTTCCGCGAGTAGCGGCAACCCAGTCAAGAACGTAAATATCGCCGTGAGTGTCAACCATTACGTTATCAAGGTTGAGATTTCCGTGACAGAACTTGTTGTGCTCGTTCATGGAGGTGAGCTTCATCTGAAGCTCGAATTTTTTTACGTCGCTTATTACAGGCGCAATGGCGATTTCCTTCATAAGTCTGTGCTTGAGTTTTTTTACGTCGGCTATTTCCTTTGAGAGAACGGCGATATGAACGGAGCAGAAAAGGTCGATATAATAATCAAGCTTGTTAGGCTCCTCGTTTATGAGCTGAAGGATAGTTTTTCCGTCGATATAGTCGGTAAGAATAGCTATTCTTTCGTCAATTTCTTCAACGCCTCTGAGCCTTGGAACAGGAAGCCCTGAGTTTTCGGCGAGAGAGTGAAGCATTGCCTCATAGTAGATTTCGTTTTTTGTAAAGCTCTTATCAAAAAGCTTATAGGAAATCCCGTCTTTTTCAACGACCTGTATTCTTTCGGTCATTGCGATATTGTTTCCGCCCTTGATGAGTTCCTGATAAGTCATAAGCTCCTCCTTAATCCTCTACCTTTGTGTTTTTTCCTACGATAAATGACACGAAGCCGCCAACGAGCAGCGTGAATACGCCTATGAGCGTTTCAAGATTGAAGCCGATTCCGCTTGGAAGAATTGCGTAAAGCGAGCCGATTACAAGTCCGAGAATTGCGCTGAAAACGATAAGGCGGAATTTTTTCATAAGGAAGGTGATGAGCCTTGCGCCAAAGACGAGTCCGATTACAATTCCGATAGCAGCAGGAAGAAGAACGATGAAGTTGAAGTCCTTGACAGCGGAAATAACGGTCGCATAGGTTCCCAGAAGAACCATCATAAACGAGCCTGAAACGCCCGGAATTATCATTGCAACAGCCGCAACGAGAGAAGCGAGAAGAAGCGTTATAAAGAAGACTAAAGACATTGAATATTCATATCCTGCCTTAAAGCTTACGTCTTTTCCCTCAAAGGTAAAGCTTACGCTTTCGCCCGATTTGAGAACGGCGTTGTCTTCGGGGGGAAGAATCGTTCTTGGCGTCGTGTCGTATTCGATTCCAAACCAGTCCTTTATCATTTCGGTCTTTCCGCTCACAAACTCAAGCCTTACGTTATCGGAAACGGCGGTAATTTCGCCCTCTGTAAGCTCAAGACTCCACGACTTCATATCCTGTGCGCTGTTGTTTGTAAAGGTGACGGTTGACGCTGAAATTTCGACGGGCGCTTGTTCGGGATTTGAGCTTTCGAGAACGGCAAGCCCGACAACCAGTGAAAGAGCGACGATAAAAGGAAGAAGGCAGACAGGTCTGAACTTTTCCTTGTGAGTTGCATTTCTCACGATAAGCGGAACGGAGCCGAGAATAAGCCCCATAAAGAAGGTGTAAGTAGGAGTGGGGAAGTTTTCAAAGAGATAGGTTATCACAAAAGAAAATCCCACAAGACCGATAACTGCGCCGATTCCGAAAAAGACGAGGAACTTTGCGTTCTTTTTCATCTCCTTGAGGTTAAACGACAACGCACCGCAGACCTTATCGTAGCAGCCGAAGGTCACCAGCATAGTCCCTCCGCTGACTCCGGGAATTATGTTTGCAACGCCAAACACCATTCCGTAAAGAATTGCAAGAATATTCTGCATAATTGCCTCCGATTTATTTTTTGTTTTTTATGTATTTTGAGACTTCAAACCAGCCGTTTGAAACAACCGTAATTATAAGCGCAATAAGCGCAACCGAAAGGTCGGGAGCTCCAAGAGAAAACGCTGTGTTTACAAACGGAACAAAGGTCAGAAGAAGCGTAAGAAGCGTAATCAGCCCAGCCCCAAGAAAAGCAAAGCCGCTTCGCTTTTCCTTTATCATTCGGGGGAGCGTTTTGGTCTTACTCATAAGCGAGAGAGTCTGAAGCGTAAGGCCAAGCGAGAACATAAAGAACACGAGAGAGCGCCTTACCGAAGCGTCAAGCCCCATAGAAAGAGCGAACACGAGAAGTATTCCGATAAAAAGCGACGCCGCACGGATAAGAGTATCGGGGAAGAACGAACGGTCAACCTTGCCCTTTCCGATAAGTCCGCTTGGCTTGAATTCTGATTTTGCGTCAGCGGCGTTATCAAGGAAAAGCAGAGCGCACACAGGAATTATTATCAGAGAAAGAAGGCTCGAAAGCTGGGGCGTGAAGAAGCCAAAGCCTGTGATAAGACTCACGAACGAAAGAAGAATAAGGCTTATAAGAGCGCAAAGCGTTATCTTTATCGAACGCTTCATATTGAGGTGGATCTGACGGCAGTCCTTGATTGCGTCAACGACGGCGATAAAGTTTTCGTCGCCCATAAGAAGATTACACGCCTCAGAAGCCGCGGGACAAGCGCCTCCGCTTACTGCAATTCCCACGTCGGCGGTTCTGAGCACCTCGACGTCCTCCATATCGTCTCCTGAGGTAGCGACGATTTCGCCTCGCTCCTGAAGCATTTTTACGATTTCACGGCGCTGTTCGGGGGTGACTCTTGCGAAGATATTGACGTCGGTAAGGTCAAGAGGATCGCCGTAGAGCTTAGCTTTTCTGAGCATTTCGCCCGTTACGATTTTTCCCTCGCGAAGCCCGATTTTTCGTGCAATCGCAACAGCTGTGTCTTCGCTGTCGCCTGTTGTCATAATAACGTCAACGCCCGACTTATAACAGCTTCTTACTGCAAAAGGAATCGTATCCTTCGTGCTGTTTGTAAAGCTTATAAGACCGATATAGCTGAACACCACGCCAAAAAGCGTAGAGGGGATTTCGTCGTCGTCCTCAAAGGTTCTGTATGCAACAGCAAGCACCTGCTCCCCGTTTCGACTCAGCTCGCTGAGCTTTGAGGCAACCGATTGCATATTCGCAGCAGAAAGGTCGCATTGAGCAAGAATTACGTCGGGACTTCCCTTTACGCAGAGAATTTTAGTTCCGTTTACTCTCCAGAGGTTTCCTGCCATCTTATTTTCCTCGGAGAAGGGGTAAGAAGCGACAAGCTCCTCGGACTGAAGCTCCTTGACGTCGGCTCCGCCAAAGGAGGCGTTAAAGAGAATTGCGCTGTCAATTGAGTTCGTGGGGTTTTTCTCACAGGCAAGAACGCTTACGTTCGTAAACATTGCGTCGTTCGAGGTAAACACGGACGCAACCTCAAGATGACTCTTTGTGATTGTTCCCGATTTTTCAACGCATACGCAGGTTATGGCGTTGAGGCGTTCGAGCGAATTGAGGTTTTTAACGAGCGCGTGCTTTCGGCTCAGACGGTGAGCGCCTCTGATATAATAGCCCTTTACAACCTGAACGAGCATAGGCGGCGTAAAGCAAAGAGCAAAGCCGCACGCATTAAGAAGAGACGGAGCGATCAGGGAGATTATATCCGTGCCCTGAGAGACTATCACGGAAAGAACGGCGCTTATTGCAAGAACGGCAAGAGCCGCAATATTAAGATATGGCGTTACCTTAGATATAGCCTTTTCGTAGGCAGTAGGCGCCTCGTGAATATTTTTCTCGTCGCTTACTACGTCCTCGCCTGTTGCAAAAACACGGGCGATAGCCTCGCCTTTAAGAACGAGAGTGTTTTTATAAATGCAATTTTTCTTGGGGACGGTTTTTCCTCCGTCTCGGCTTATTTCCTTGGCAACAGGCGTAGAGCTTCCTGTAATTACGGATTCGTCTACTGCAAGGCCGTCGGCTTCAAGAAGATAAGCGTCGGCAGGAACACACTCGCCTGCGTGAAGAACGATTATATCGTCAGGAACAAGATATTCCTTTCTCACAAGCGTGAGCTTTCCGTCACGGACGGTTCTGAATTTTACGCCTGAGAGCCTTTTGAGCGCTCTTTCCCTCTCAGAAAGCCTCGTCTGTGCGTAACAAGTGACGCCGACGTACCCTGCCGTGAGTATCAGCATTGCGCAAAAAGCTCCGATATTTACCGTAAAAGCAGAGAGAGCCGTTGCCGCAAGCATTATGAAAAGTCTTGGGTTTACAAGAGCTTTTCCGATCCCTGCTGAGCAGTCGTCCTCGGCGTAGATTGAGTTAAGTCCGTATGTTTCAAGGTTTCTCTCCGCTTTTTCAGAGGAAAGTCCGTTATAGTCGTTTGAAAAGTTTAGGATTTGTGCCATATTGCCTCCGATGTCGGTTGGTGAGCGCAGAAGAACCCCGTCAAAGAACGCCTGAGGAGTCTTCTCGCTGTTGCCTGAACATTCATAGTATATTATCTCATATTTTCGCTGAAAATGCAACACTATTTTATAAAAAATAGCCGCCTTGACAGGAGGCTTTAGGGAGGCGAAATGAGCAGAAGGTTTGGGAGGAGAGAGGGGAGGAACGTTTATATATCCGTGGCGAAGGCAAATCGCCTCGCTCTTGGCACCCACTCAGGCTTGAGCCTTCGGGGTACGCCGAGCGAGGCGACGGGGGCTTATAAAAAGCACAGGCGCAGGGCGCAGCCCC
>JAZNST010000066.1:0-19793 GCA_045591405.1 Ruminiclostridium sp. | reverse complement strand
TACACAAGGGAGCCTCTGGCGGTATTCGCTCGTCTGTCGACTATTCCATTTATAAAAAATGTCCTTTAGAACCCGAAGCAAACGGCTCCGTCTTTTTATTTTATTTTTCGAGGACGTATTCGGCAATCGACCTTGCGAAAGCCTTTACTTCGGGCTTATCGGAAATCTCCCAGATTTTCGAGGTGCAAACGAGAAGCTTTCCCTCGTCCGTGTCGATTTCGTAAAGAAGCCCAAGTCTGTGACAGCGTTCAGTGTTGTCGATAGGCTGTGCGATAATATCTGCGTTTTTACCTGTGAGAATATCGGCGTGGCTGTGCATTACAATATGAAACCAAGGAGGCGTCGTGTAATCATCAGCCGCAAAGCCTTTGAGCGCAGGGTGATTTTTATCCGTCCACATTCCCATCGTTCCTACGGGGACGGGCTTGCCCATGCTTTCAGAAATGCTTCTGAACATCGGGTAGTTCCAGAAATTCGTGCAATAAGTATTATCTATCGAAGCGTCGCTTCTGTCGGTGAAAAGTATCGTTTTTTCGCCGTCACGAAGGCGCTTTTTCGCTTGATTCAGCGAATGGGAAATAAAAACTCTCTCTTTTTCAAGGACAATTTCCTCCTCGCTGATTTGAGCCTCAGCTTTGGGATAAACCCAGAGCTTATAGCTGTTATAAATTTCAGCGCCCTTTATTTCAAGGCTCAGCGTTATCTGAGTTGGCTCCTTTATCTCTGAAAAGTCAAGCGTAAGCTCGGCTATCTGAGAGAGCCTTTGAGCGTCTGCGCTGAAGCTTGTCTGTGTTTTCCTGTTGCAATAGCTTACCTCAAGAACTCCGCCCTTTACCTTATTTCTTCCGTAGCTTGAGAGTAAAACCTTGAGCGAAGGCTTTTCGGTTGCCTCAAAAACATATTTCGGAAGCTCTCCGAGCAGTACCGTTTTTTCACAGAAGCGTCGCCATTGGTAAGCGTCGATAATTCCCTTTGACTTCATAAACGAGTTGAGAACTCCGACAAGAGCCACCCCTTGACCGTTGAAGTCCTGTAAATCAAGAAGCTGAAAACCGCTTAGCTCCTTTGACCTGAGCGCCGTCTCAATCTCATTCTTATAACAATCAACCGCAAGCTTTCCCGTTGAGCTGAAGAAATCGTATCTTTTGCCGTAAAGTCCCGATTTTTCGAGCCTTTCACGGAAAACCTCAAGATAGCGGGCTTTTATTGAGCCTGTGTAGAGCTTTTCTTCGTCAAAGTCGGGGAAAAATTCATACTGACCGACCTCGTGGGAGATAACCGGAATATTGGGCACAAACTCGCCGTCGGTTTTCTCCGCCTTGACCTTTTTAACGCCTGTTCCGTACTGAATTTCGATTTCGCCGCCTTCGTCGTTTTCGCTCTTAGCGCCTGAGATAATCTCGTCATAGTTATGGTAAGAGCTTGGCTCACAAAGCTGAATATGTCCTTGAGGAGCGTCGCACATTGCATAAGAGCCACGAAAGAGTCTTGTCCTTGAACAGCGCACGCCGCTGAAAAAATCGTCGTTTTCAAGCGTCTGAGGGGCAAATTGGAAGTTATTGGAGCCGCAGGCGTAAAGCACAGTCGGATGAAGCTTCTTAAAGCCCGAAAGCATTTCGTTAAGGCGTTTGGTACTGCCCCAAAGCTCGTTTCCGAGCGACATCATAACAAACGACGGGTGATTTGAAAACTCATAGAGCATAGCGAACCCCTCGTCTATGAGGAAGTTCTGCTCTTTCTCGTTGTGTTCGGCGTCGTCGGGCGAGGTGACCGTTCCCCAAAAGGCAATCTCAGGCTGCATATAGATTCCAAGAAGGTCGGCTGCCTCAAAAGCCGCTTTCGGAGGACAACAGGTGTGGAAGCGGTAGTGGTTGATTCCGTGCGCCTTTGCCGTTTTCATAACCTCAAGCCACGACTGAGTATCAGTTGGCGCAAAGCCTGTTTTGGGGAAAATCATTCCGTCGTGCTTTCCTCTGAGGAAGGTCTCGTTGTTATTGATGAGGAGCTTTCTTTTTTCCGATGAGATTTTTCTCATTCCGAAAACGGTTGAGAAAATATCGTCCCCACAGGAAATTTCAAGCGTAAAAAGATTGGGGTTTTCCTCGTCCCACAGCCTGTTTTCACAAGGCACCGAAAGCTCGGTTGAAAAATCACACGAGCTGTTTTCAAGCGTTTTTGAGCTTATTTCGTTTCCTTCAAAAAACACACGCAGCTTCATCTTTGAGGGCTTATTAGTTTTTCCGTGAACTCTGAGCGTTGAGCTGTCGATATCAGGCTCTGTCATTGCAAACTCGACGTAGTATTCTCCGTAGATTCTAAGCTCGATTTTTCCCGTGATTCCAAGCCAGTTCGTCTGGGTGTCGGGAGAGGTGAGATGTCCGCCCTTTGTGGCGTAGTTTACGTTATCAACACGAACCGTAAGCTTGTGCTTGCCCTTGGAAAGAAAAGGGGTAAGCTCGTAACGGTGAGGCGAGCAGAGACTGTTGTGACTTCCGACGCTTTTTCCGTCGATAAAGACCTCGGTTACTCTTGTGCGTTCAAGAAAAAGAACAGCCGTTTTCCCCGTGAGGTCGTCTTCGATTTCAAGCTCACGCTCAAACCACGCATAGCCGCAAAAGCTTCTTGTGTCGGTAAGAAAGCCCATGCACAAATCATCGTTTTTGGGAGCGATTTTTGCGTTTGAAAGAGTATTGGGGAGATTGATTGCCGTTTTACAGGCACAAGGCAGACCGTTATTTTCCTCTGAAATTTCACAGAGCCATTTGCCGCTCAGATTTATAGTTTTCAGCATAGTAAAAAGCCTTTCAATAATACAAAAAGAACTATGAGTTGCCCCATAATTCTTTTTGCGTCAGGAGTTAATGAAGAAAATCCAATTATTCACCGAATCTTGCGTTGACCTCGTCAATATAGCCGTCCATTGTTCCGGCGTAGGATTCGCTGATGTTAGCCCAGCCTGTGTTTGCTTCGTTGTCAAAGCAGCAGCAGTTGTAAAGCTCTTCGATGATTGTGCTCATTGCGTCGCTTACGCCGTAGCCGTAGTCAAATACCTTCTTGAACTTGTCGCTTCTGATGTCCATAACTGCGTCGTAGATTTCAGAAGTCCAAAGAGTATTTGCAAGCTGGTCTTCCTTAGCCTTGGCAACGTATTCCTCGTCAGTCTTTACTGTTCTGAGGCAGTCGAACCAAGTCTTTACAAGGTCCTTCTTTGTAGAACCTGCAACCCACATGTGAGCCTGAAGGTTTTCAGCTACGTAAAGCTCGTCGCTCTGAGGGTCACGGGGCATTGTAACAACGAAAATTTCGTGGTCGATTGCGTTACCTGCCTTGATTGCCATATCAATATCCCAGTTACCGCTTCCGTAGAAGAGGACGTTACCCTTTACCATAGCCTGAGATACTGCAAGGTATTCGCCGTTTCCTGTAAGACCTTCTTTAGCAAGGCTTGAAAGGAATTCCTGAACTCTTCCGAGGTCAGCGTTTCTTATGTTATTGACGAACTTTTCGCCGTCGTATGTAACGAAGGTCTGACCTGTTGACATAACCATAGAACGACCGAATGCGTTCATACAGCCGATTCTGTCTTCTCCGCCCTGGCAGAAGGTCTGCATCATCGACTTAAACTCGTCCCAGGTCCATTCGCCGTTTTCATAAAGCTCGTAGGGGTCCTTGAGGCCTTCCTCCTGAATGAGCGTGCGGTCATAGATAAGAAGGAGAGATTCGATAATTTCATAAGGTGCAATGTAGTGCTGACCTTTATAGAGGTAAGCGTCAGCCTCGTCGAGCATTCCTGCCCACTTAGGATCAGTCCAATCAACAAGGTCGTCGATAGGCTGATACTGTCCCTTCATAATTCCGCTTGGGAAAGCGATCCACTCATAAGGGAAAATGTCGGGGGACTGGTCGGATACGATTGCTGTTGCAAGGTCGTCAAAGCGTCCGTCCCAGGTTGTCTGATTGTATACGATTTTTCCGCCGTAGGTATCCTCAAAGAGCGCAAGCTCAGCGCTTCTTTCAGTATTTCCTGTGGGGTTAAGGTCATAGTGAGACATCCAGATAAGCGTATTGGGGTCGTTCTTTGCTTCGTTATAGTTGAAGCCGTTTTCGTCTGTTTCGCCTGTTTCGCCTTCTGCTGAGGTTGTGTTGTCAGCGGTACCCTGATTTGAGTTTCCCTGCTGAGCACAGGCAGAAATGCTGAATACGGTTGCAAGTGCAAGAAGCATAGCGAGAAGCTTTCTTTTCATTGATATTCCTCCTTAATATTCAAGAATATTTCTATACCATTATTCTAGGATTATTTCCTCTCGTTGTCAATCGTAAATATTTCGCTATTCTCAATATTTGAAACTAGCGGATTTTGGGCTGGAAATTGCTGTATCGGGCGGTTGTAAAAAATCAAGAAAAAGCTGTTGTTATTTGAAACGGGCTTGACAAAACCGACCGATTGTTGTATTATAAGAATATGAAAGAGGGTGACAATATGAACCAATCCATATACCCAATCGGCGGAAGCGAGCGTGAGCTTCCCGTTTACGTTTACGGAATCGGCTTTAACGACTGGCAGTTTGATATTGTCAGAAAAGAGGGCTATCCGCATCATCAGATTATCTATTGCACAAGGGGAGAAGGTCGCCTCGTCTTTGACGGAAAGGAATACGTGATTTCTCCGAATATGTGCTTTTTGCTTCCTGCGAATTATCCGCACGAATACTATACGATAGGCGATTTGTGGGAGACTCATTGGATTGCCTTTAACGGAACGTCGGCTGACGTTATTCTTGAAAAGCTTGAGCTTACAAAGCCGTGCGTTTACATTCTGCGTGATCTTTACAGCCTTGAAAATATTTTTCAGAAGATATATTCGACGCTCAAATCCGATAAGCTTTTCGGAACCTTCACAAGCTCAGGATACACTTATGATTTTCTTCTTGAATTTCATCGGCTTGTCTATAATAAAATCGAATCTGAGAGTACGACCAATAAATCTATTCTTATGAGCGTTATCGACTATATTGAGGAGCATTATACGGAAGACATCGAGCTGTCTCAGCTTTGTGCGCTCGTTGACAAAACCCCTCAGTATCTTTGTAAAATCTTCAAGCGTCAGCTTGGCTTCAGACCGGTTGAATATATTACGAAAAAGCGTATCCAGCACGCAAAGCACCTGCTTGTTTCAACCAATCAGAGCGTCGGCGAAATATCTAAGGCAGTAGGCTATGACGATATGAGCTACTTTGGCGTGATGTTCAGGCGCTGTGAGGGAGTTTCGCCGAGCGAATACCGTAAACGATTTGCGTAACAGCGGGGAAAAGCTATGAAAAACGATATAAGAACGTCAAAGACAAGGCGCTCGATAAAAGACGCGCTTATCGGGCTTCTCGAAGAAAAAGACCTTTCGTCAATCACAATTTCCGAGCTTTCAGCCCGTGCCGAAATAAACAGAAAAACCTTTTATCGTCACTATTCTTCGATATACGAGGTTTTTGACGAAATAGAAACGACCGTCAGCGAAGAAATAATGAGTGTGTGTAAGACCGACGGGAAGGGCTATTTTGAAATTGATATTTTCTTTGAGGGAATGACCTCTCTTTTGTTTCAGAACAGGCGGCTTTACACGACTATTGTGCGCCAGAAGGCAGGCGAAAATCTTTTCAGTAAGGTAAAGGGCGCCGTTGTCGGTCTGTTTTTCGATATGCTGAGGGCAAACTCCGCCTGTGACGAAAAAACGCTCAGGATATATTCTGAATACATTATGAACGGGGTTCTCGGAATCTACTCCGAATGGCTCACGGGAGCGTTCGACTGTTCGCAGGAGTATATAACTCATCTTGCGTACACTATTACTATGAACGGACTTTCGGGGGTAATGGAAAAATAGCCTTGTGCAAAGTGACGAAATTTCGACAAAATGCAACATCAAAAGCAACAAGTGAGGCTTATGCCACATTTGTTGCTTTTTTGTCCATTGAAAAAAATCGTATTATGTAATAGTATAGTTTGTTGAGGGAATTACTCTCACTAAATTTCAAGGAGTAAAAGATGAAAAAACAATCTCCTCTCGGAGTTATGCTTCAGGGACTTGTAAAGGGCGGAATGTACTTTCTGTTCAGACCTAAGCTTATTTGGAAGGACAAGTCGCTCAAAAAGCGTGCGAAAAAGGAGCCGTTTGTGTTTGTGTGTAATCACACGAGCTATTACGACGGTCTTTTTGCAGGGGCTGTCTTTGGGCGCTTCCGTACATATACGCTTGTTGCAAAGGACTGGTACGATAAAAAGCCCTTGGGTACCTTTATAAAGATGTGCAGGACAATCCCCATCGACAGAAATTCGCCCGACGCAGATTGGTATATGGCGTCAACGGAGCTTATAAAAAATAACTGTTCGCTTATCGTTTTCCCTGAGGGAAAAACCTCAAGGACGGGAGTTATGAACGAGTTTAAGCCCGGTGCGGCGCTTCTTGCCAGCTCAACGAACGCAAGGCTTGTTCCGTGTGCGTTTTGCGGTGAATATAAAAAAGTTTTCGGAAAAAGAAAACGTGTTATTATCGGCGAGCCTGTCGATATGACCTGTCCGCCTGATATGAGGCGCTCGCTTTATGCAAAGCAGGAAATCGCAAAGGTTCAGAACACAGTTCAGCTTTACCTTGATGAATATCGGGGTGTTGAAAATAAACAAACGGAAAATACCGACGAAAAAGATGAAATTTCAGTCGGCTGATGAAAGGAAAAGGTATTTATTATGAACGAAACACAGACAAAAATCGCAGAACAGATTAAGGCAATGCTCGTAGAAAACCTCAGAATCCCCGCTGATATGCTTGAATATGATTCTCAGCTTTTCGGTGACGATATCGGTCTTGACTCTATCGACTCAATCGAAATCATCGCAGGAATCGACGCACTTTTCGGTATTCAGATGACAGGCGTTGCAAAGGAGCACTTCCAGTCAATCGAAACTCTCAGCGCTTACGTAATGGAAAACAGCCATGAGTAAGAGATGCGTTGTAACGGGTCTTGGACTTGTCTGTGCAGTGGGCGACAACGTTGACCAGTGCTGGAAGAACGTCCTTGACGGCGTTTCGGGAATAAAAAAGGTCACAACGGTAAACACAGACAACTGTTATGCCCAGATGGGCGCAGAATCAGCGCTCAAGGACAGCGAGCTGTCCGAAGAAAAGCTTGACCGTTCCTCCTTGCTTTGTATAAAAGCGGCTAAGGAAGCAATCGAAGACGCAGACCTCAGACTCGACGCTGAGGATAAGAACAGAATTGGCGTTATTTCGGGAAGCTGTGTGGGCGGCGTTTTAAGCGTTGAAAAATATTATAAAGACGAAAAGAACGGAAATGAAGACAAGAGCGACATCTTTAAGATGCCTGCGGCGGCTATTGCCAATAACGTGGCTTGTCACTTCGGTCTTGGCGGCGAAACGGCTAATATAGTAAACGCTTGTGCGGCAGGTACAATAAGCATTGGCTACGCTTGCGACCTTATAAGAAAGGGAGACGCGGACGTTTTCCTCGCCGGCGGCTCCGACGCTTTTACGACGCTTGCCTTTGGCGGCTTCCACGCTCTTCACGCTCTTGACGAAAACCCCTGTTCTCCTTTTAACAGAAGCAGCGGCATAACTCTAGGCGAGGGTGCGGGTATCCTTGTGGTTGAAGATTACGATCACGCTGTTGCAAGAGGAGCAAGAATCTACTGTGAAATTCTCGGCTCAGGCGTAAGCAGCGACGCACATCATATTACAGCGCCCCGTCCCGACGGACAGGGACAGATGAGCGCTATTAAGCGTGCAATGGAAAACAGCGGCGTAAAGCCCTCTGAAATTGACTACATAAACGCTCACGGAACAGGAACGGCGAAGAACGACGAGGCTGAGTTCCTTTCAATTCATACGCTCTTTGACGGTGAAAACGATAAGCTGTCCGTTAGCTCCACAAAGTCAATGACAGGACATTGTCTTGGTGCGGCAGGTTCGATTGAGGCTGTATTTACAGTTAAATCCGTATGTGAAAATATTGCTCCTCCGACAATCGGCTATACTGAAGAAAACCTTGCGGCGCTGAGCGAAAAGGCGGGAAAGATTGACTTTATCCCTAACGAAAAGAGAGAAAAGAATATCGGGTTTGCAATGTCGAACTCCTTTGCCTTTGGCGGAAACAACGCAAGCATCATCTTCTCAAAGAACCCTCACGATATTCCTGATAAGAGAGAGGAAAAGAGACTCTTTGTAACAGGTCTTGGAAAGGTAATCAGCACCGCCGACGAAACCGAGAGCGTAACTGCTCCCATCGGCGCTGAGGACTATAACGAGCTTGGAATCAAGATGGCGTTTTACCGTAAGCTTGACCGCTTTAGTCAGATTCAGCTCGTAAGCGGTATGAGAGCGCTCAAAAATGCGGGAATCACTATCGACGAGACAAACGAAAACGACATCGGTATCATCATCGGTACCTCAGACGGTCCGGCAACTGAAATTATCGGCTTCCAGAAGAATCTTCTCGAAGGCGGAACGGCGGCAGGAAGCGCATTCTCCTTCCCCAATACCGTTGTGAACGCGGCGGGAGGCTATCTTTCTATCTTCGCCGGAATCAAGGGCTATAACGTAACTGTTGCAAACAGCTTCCAGGCAGGACTTCAGAGCGTATGCTATGCGTGCGACGTGCTGAAAAATTCCGAAGAAAAGATTATGCTTGCCGCAGGAACAGACGAAAACACAGCGACAACCCAGAGTCTTTACAACAAGCTCGGACTTCTTAAAAATGCAAAGCCCTACGAGGATAAAAACGGCTTTGTTCTCGGCGAAGGCTCGGTTACTGCCGTTATCGAAACCGAAGAAAGCGTAAAGGCAAGAGGCGCAGAGGTTCTTGCTGAGATAATCGGTTATGCGACCGCACATACCGCTGTTTCTTATGAAACAGTCAGAGGAACAGAGGACGCAATGAAGCGTGCTATTGCTTCAGCTTGTAAGAACGCAGGGGTTGACGTGGCTGAAATTAAGGCGGTTTGCGGCTTTGCAAACGGACTTGATAGCTTTGACAGCCTTGAAAAGAGCGTTCTTTGCGAGCTTATGCCACAAGCTTCGGTTATTTCAACCAAAAAGCTCACGGGCGAAGCGAGGGCGGCTTCTGCTGCAATGAATCTTGCTTATGCGGCTGAAATTCTCAGCGCAAAGGCCGACGAAAAGATTGACGGTGACAAGATTCTTTGCGTCAGCGTAGGAACGGGCGGCTCTTACAGCGCAGTTATTCTTAAAAGAAAGGATTGATTGAGATGGCAGTAGCAGTAGTAACGGGCGGCTCAAGAGGCATTGGCAAGGCTTGTGCGCTTGAGCTTGCAAGAAACGGCTTTGACGTTGCAATCAACTATAACAGCAACGAACAGGCGGCAAACGAAACAGTAGCCGAGGTTGAGGCTATCGGTCGTAAGGCGGTTGCCTATAAAGCGGATACGGCTGACCTCAAGGCTGTTCAGGATATGTTCAGAGCAATCTCCGCCGATTTCGGTCAGATTGACGTTCTGATTAATAACGCAGGCGTTGTAAAGGACGAATATCTCCTTATGATGACTGAGGACGCAATCGACAAGGCTCTTTCAATCAATATCAAGGGCTATTTCCATTGCGCTCAGCAAGCCGCACTCAAGATGATGAGAGCGAAGAAGGGCGTAATTGTAAACGTGTCGTCTGTAAGTTCAATTCACGCTCTTGCAGGGCAGGGCGTTTACAGCGCAACAAAGGGTGCTGTAAACTCAATGACTCACACTCTGGCAAAGGAGCTTGCTCGCTATGGAATTACCGTAAACGCAGTTGCTCCGGGCTTTGTTGAAACAGAGATGATAACTGCCGTTCCACAGGAAAAGCTTGACGAATACCTTGGATATATTCCGATGAAGCGTTTTGCTACCGCTAACGAAGTGGCAAAGGCTGTCTGCTCGTTCTGTAACGGAACGCTCGGTTACGTCACGGGACAGGTGCTTGTTCTTGACGGAGGTATGAGCTTATGATGAATCTTCTCCAGATAAACGAGAGAATAAAACAGCGCCCGCCCTTTCAGATGATTGAGCGTGTTCTTGAAATTGAGCCTAACGTCTATGCAAAGGGAATAAAGAACGTTTCTGTAAACGAGCCTTATTTTGTCGGTCATTTCCCCGAATGTCCCATAATGCCCGGCGTTCTTATCGAGGAATGTGCGGCTCAGCTTTGCTCGCTTGTAATTGACCCCGAAACTCAGGGCGAGGATTTTAAGGACAAGCTTTACGTTCTTCTCAAGGTAAAGGACTTCAAGTTTATAAAGCCCGTAATTCCCGGCGACAGACTTGAAATTGAAGCGAGAGTGGTTCTTGCTTCGTCGGGGCTTTTTGAGTTCACAACAACAATCACCGTTGACGGAAAGGTAAAGGCAAAGGGCAATATGCTCTTTACAGCCATTGATAAATCCGTTATTTATGAATAAGCTTTACTATAAGGCGGCAAAATGCGCCGAACAGAGCTTTTTTGAAGAAACTGCCGCTTCTTACCATAAGGGCGGCAGTGCTTATTTCAGCTCGATAGAAAAAAAGAAGGGAGCGTCCCTTCGTCAGAGTAAAAGCGGATTTATGCTTCTTGATGCGATTCTTTGCGAGCTTGGGGTTGACAGAAGTAAGGTCCTTCTCAAACGCACGGAAAGCGGAAGACCTTATGCGGAGGGTTCTGACTTTGATTTCAGCATCTCCCATTCAGCCGATGTCTGCGCTTGTGCGGTTTATTTCGGCGCAAGTGTGGGCTGTGATATTCAGGAGCTTGTGCAAGCCCCCGAAGAAAAGCTTGTTCATAACGCTCGCTATTTTATGAACGAAAACGAGCTTCGGGCGCTCTCAACGCAGAACGCCTGTGAATATTATACGGCGTGCTGGTCAAAAAAGGAGGCTTATCTCAAGGCAAGCGGTCTTGGAAACGACGAGGATCTTACTGCTCTTGAAATAAGCGGCGCCGAATTTGAACAAAAAAGACTTGTTGTTGACGAAAAAATATACTATTTGACAATTTGCACTAAAAAATACGAATAGTATACTACAATGAGTAAATAAACTTATGTATTATACAGATTGTATCGCAAGATGATCAACACTGCAAAAGGAAAAGGGAGGATATTTATGGGATTTTTTATGGATGAGACCTTATACGTTGTTATTCACGTTCTTATGCTGGTATTTTCGGTTCTGGCTGTCGTTTTATCAATCGTAGTGATCGCTTCGCTTAAAAACACAGCCACACTCTATACAAACAAGCCAAAGACCTTCAAGGTTCTTTCGCTCGTTTTGTTCGGGGTTGAGCTGTTTTCTTTCACAACCTCGGTTTCGTTCTTTGCAATTTTCTCTCCGTCGGTTATTTTTGATCCAAACGAGTATGTTTTGAGGGATTTCGGCGGCTTATTCGTGATAACGGTAGCGGCTCTTGCTCTGTCGTTGCTTGCGATTATTCTGATTCAGATTGCCGTTTGCAAGTCCACGAAGGCTTGCGCTAAAAAAGAAATGCTTACGGCACAGGGCGGCACTCCTGTGGCACAACCTCAGTACACAGCTCCCGTAGCTCCTGCCGTAAAGATTTGTTCTGCTTGCTCAACTCAGAACTCAGCTCAGTCACGCTTCTGTAAGGGCTGTGGTAAGGAGCTTCTGTAATCTGAAAAGCTCATTCTGTTTTATTTGACAAAAAATGTCAAAAGGTGTATAATGTAAAAAATAAATCGTTGGAGGTATATTATGGACGGGCTTTTTGTTTTTATTGAGATTTTTGCAATCATAATCTCACTTGCCGCAATCGTTCTGTCAATTATTTCAATCGTAACTTCAAAAAAGAGCGTTATGCTCCCTACAAATACCCCTAAGGTTCTAAAGGTTCTTTCTCTTGTTGCATACGGCTTAGAGATGGTTTTATTCCCCGTTGCCGGTTACTTCTTCATAACCTTCTGGATTGCTCTTGCGTCGATTTCAGACTATGGCTATGCCTATGGCTATTATACGTCACAGGCAACAGGTACGTTTGTTTTCTCTCTGATTACTTTTATATTTACCTTAGCCGCTATCGTTTTCATTCCTATCTCTATCGTTAAGTCCACTAAGGCCTGCGCTCAGAAGGAGCTTCTTGCTTCACAGGGCGGCGCACCTATGGCACAGCCCCAGTATGTCGCACAGCCTCAGTATGTCGCACAGCCTCAGTATGCAGCTCCCGTAGCTCCCGCTGTAAAGATCTGTCCTGCTTGCTCAACTCAAAACTCAGCTCAGGCTCGCTTCTGCAAGGGCTGCGGTAAGGACCTTGGCTGATTACTGAAAATCATAAGGAAAATGTAGAAAAGCTATCTTCTCATCAATTACATATTTTTCTTCCGATACAGGCGAACTATCCTATTTCTACCTTCTTGCTTACTACAAGGGGAATGCAGATTACATTCTGCAAGGGTAAGAGTATTCCGCTTGCGTTTGGATACTCACGGCTCTTGTAACTGCGTTGACAATTACAAGAGCCTTTTTGTTTGGTTCAGCTTGTTTTCCCGACAAGTCGGGAGAACGCAAAAATAAAAGGAGAAGTGCTTATGAATTACACGGGAAAATGGAAGCTTCATTCTGTGATGACCTTTGGCGATGACGATATGCCCGTCTACCTTACGCCCGACGAATATCTGAACTCGCCGATGCCTTACGTCGATGAAAGCGACGAGGAGGCAGTAGCAGACGAAATGAGAGAGCGAAAAAGAATGCTCGGCACGTTCATAAAAATCTGCGACGACGGAAAGCTTTATATGCTTTCTGCACTACCCGACGGCGTTTCACAGGAGCAGGTCGATAAGGCTGTTGCCGCAGGCGTTATTAAGCTTGTTGACGGTGCAATAGCAGACGAGCCTAAGGCGTGGGAGCTTCGTGACGGCGAGCTTTGGTTTGACACGGAAATTGATGGCGAAATTTGCGGAGAAAAGGCTGACAGTTGGGTAAACCCTATTGATGAAAACGGCTTTTTTAATTTTATGAACTTCAGATTTATTAAGGAGGACTAGCAGATGAGATTTTTTGATTCATTGGTAAAATCGGCAACCAACGCTGTAAAGAACGAAACAGCAAGCAACGCTTCTTCAACGGGAAAGGGAACGAACCGTACCGAAAGCTTTACTTTTTCCTCGCTCCCAAATAATCTTTCAGAGCTTCAGGCGCTCCCCGAAGCTTCTCTTGACTCTGCGTTCAAGACTACCGCGCTCACAATAGTAGCTCTTTGCGCTTATGAAAAGAACCCGAACGAAGCTATTGCGATGCTTAACTTCCTCAAGGGTCCTGCTGAAGTAAGCACTTACGAAAAGGACTTTATCAAAGAACGCCTCACAGGAAAGTTCTATAAGACCTTCTCCTTCTTTGACGGTGCAACTCCCGAAAACGGCTATAAGCCGTCTGCGCCTTACGTAATCAAGGTAAGCGAAAACCCCTATTCCTTTGACGAGGAAAACTGGGCTACGCTTTATGTGACAAGCGGCGGTGCGGATAACCCACGCCCTATCAAGCTCAGAAAAAAGCCTTCGACAGGTCAGTGGTTCCTCAACGATATTCAGTGTCTTGCTGATATTCGTGTTCCTGTTGCAGACGACCCCTGGGCTTAATCAGCGACAGTCTCGGTTATAAAAGTGAATAAAGGCGTTGCACGGCGGATTTTTCCAAAATGCGACGCTTTTTTATTGTGGGTTTTGCAACGGAAAAATCGGTTATAATATCTGACACAAAATGCAAATTTGTGCTATAAATTTAAGAAAGCGTGTGCTATACTGATTTCACAGAACAAAAGAAAGGCGGAGATATAAATGCTTAAAGAAAAAGGATTTTACAGAGGTATTAACCTCGGCGGCTGGTTCTCTCAGTGCGATTACAGCAAGGACAGGCTTGATAATTTCATAACCGAGCCTGATTTTAAGAAAATAGCCTCGTGGGGACTTGACCACGTTCGTATTCCCGTTGATTATAACGTCCTTGAAAACGAGGACGCAAGCTATAAGAAAGACGGCTTCGAGCGCATTGACAGAGCCGTTGACCTTTGCGGCAAATATAATCTCAACGTCGTTCTTGACCTTCATAAAACGGCGGGCTTTTCCTTTGACGACTACGGCGAATCAGAAAGCGGCTTTTTTGAGAGCAAGGCGCTCCAGGAGCGTTTTTACAGGCTGTGGGAGGAATTTGCAAAAAGATACGGAGGGCTCAGCGACAGGATAGCTTTTGAGCTTCTCAACGAAGTCACCGATAAGAGCTTTATCGACACGTGGAACGAGGTTTCCAACAAGTGCATAGAGCATATCAGAAAGTATGCGCCCGACACGGTTATCCTTGTGGGCAGCTACTGGAACAACAGCGCAGTAGGCGTTCCGGACCTCTCAAAGCCGTACGACGACAAGGTAGTTTATAATTTCCATTGCTACGAGCCGCTTAAATTTACTCACCAGGGGGCGTACTGGACAGATAAAATCAATCCTAACGAGCGCTTATCCTTCGAGCAAGGCAACATCACCCCCGAATATTTTGAGGAGCTTTTCTCGGTTCCGATCGAAGCGGCAAAGAAAAACAACACCTCGCTTTATTGCGGAGAATACGGCGTTATCAATATCGCTTCGCCTGAAGATACGCTCAAGTGGTTCAAGTGCATTAACAGCGTTCTTGAAAAGCACGGAATTTCCCGAAGCGCGTGGAGCTATAAGGAAATGGATTTCGGGCTTTCGGACGAAAGACTTGACGGCGTTCGTGACGAGCTTTTGAAATATCTTTGATAATAAAAACAGACCGGCGGGTTTTCGTCGGTCTTTGTTTTTGCTGACAATTAGTAAGTAGCAGGCGAAAGAATACGCCTTAAAAAAGAAAATAGCCCCTACTTTGAAGCAGGAGCTATTGGCGGAGATGGAGGGATTCGAACCCTCGAAACGCTTTCACGTTTACATGATTTCCAATCATGCGCCCTCGACCGGACTAGGCGACATCTCCACGGTCGAATAAATTACTGTCTCAGACAGCTTTTACATTATATCACAGCTTTTTTTATTTGTCAATAGAAAAAGTAAATTTTTGTCGCATTGATTTGTCTTGTGCGTATTTGCCGAAATTACTTGAAAAAATAACCGCTTTATGCTACAATATACTCAATCTACAACCTCAGCGTTGCATAAAGAAAGGATTACGTAATGAAAAGAATAATTAGTTCTATACTTGCTCTTGGCATGGTTTTTTCAATCGGCTCAGGCTGTTCTCAGTCGTCGGCTCCGCTTTCAAATCCCGTTAAGGTAACAGCTGACGGCGACGTTGATATGGAAGTAGCACTTTCTTATCAGACAGACATCGACGCATTGCTCAAACAGCTCGACGAAAAGGAGATCGACGGAACCAAGCCTGTTTCTGAAAACACAAACGAAATCACTCAGGAGGTTTTTGACTTCCTTCGTGAAAACTATGGAAAAAATATAATTTCAGCACAGCAGATGTTCACACTTCAGTCGCACGAGGATACGCTTTACTACGCTGTGACCAAGGACCTTCCCGCTATGAAGGGCTTTGATATGATTTTTATTACTGCAAGCGGCGACACAACTCAGGTTGATATGGCAATCGACTGGTGGAAGAACTGCGGCGGTCTTGTTACGTTTACATGGCACTGGAACGTCCCCAGAGATATAAACAATCCCGACGGCGGAACTGCCTTTTACACCGACGAAATCACAAACTTCAGCCTTATGAACGCAGTAACACCCGGAACTGCCGAATACGAGCGTGTAATTCACGATATTGACCTTGTTGCAATTCAGCTCCAGCGTCTTGAGGCTGAGGGTGTTCCTGTTCTTTGGCGTCCTCTCCACGAGGCAAGCGGTTCTTGGTTCTGGTGGGGCAAGCAGACGGGCGAAACCGTTAAGGCAGAGTGCTATCAGAAGCTTTGGTATATGATTTATGACCGTCTTGAGAATTACCACAAGCTTACGAATCTTATCTGGGTATGGAACGGACAGAATAAGCTTATGACAGTTCATCCGAATACTTACGACATTGCAGGAACAGATATTTACCCCAACTCTCAGGACCACTCCTCACAGCTTTCGGGATATAATAAGCTTGAAACGATAACTGATCCTTCAAAGATGATGACTCTTTCTGAGTGCGGTTATATTCCCGACGTCAAGGAGTGCCAGAAGGACGGGGCAATGTGGCTTTACTATATGCCTTGGTACGGCGACTTCGTTTATCAGTCCACAAAGTCGGGCGCTCCTATTCTGAACCTTGACAGCGTTCCGAAAATCAACGAAGAAAAGATGTCCGAGCAATTCCTCAAGTCAATGTTTGAAAGTGAGAACGTAGTTACGTGGAGCGAGCTTCCCAACTGGGCAGGAACAACTCACGAGCTTCCCAAACGACTCAACACAATCTTCCTCGACCTCAATAAAAAGTGAGAATAAGCTATGGAAATTTCACTCAATAAAGGAAAATCGAAGGCGGTAATCGCCTCAAAAAGCGCAGAGCTTAAATCGCTCGTTCTCGGTCAAAGGGAGCTTATGTGGTGTGCTGATGCGAAATTCTGGGGAAAATCGTCGCCTGTTCTTTTCCCTGCAATAGGCTTTTCTAAAAACAATCAGACGATCTTTGATGAAAAGATATACGAAATGCCTAAGCACGGGTTTGCTCGTGATATGGATTTTGAAGCTGAGAAAACCGCTGACGATACGGCGAGATTCACTGTTTGCTCAGACGCTTCGACAAGAAAATACTTCCCCTTCGACTTTGATTTTACGATGAGCTATACGCTCAGCGAGGATTCTCTTGAGATTCTTTATGAGGTAAAGAATAAGAGCACCGTTCCCATGCCGTTTTGTATCGGGGCGCATCCTGCCTTTGCGTGCGAAGACGTGGGAAGCTCCCGTCTTGAATTTGAGCGTAACGAAACGGTTCTGGGCCCTGTAAAAAATCTTCAGACAGGACTTTTCAGAAAAGACGGTAAAATCAAAAGACTTTCAGACGAAAAAATCTATAAGCTCGACTACTCTCAGTTTGACGGCGACGTTGTTTATTTTAACGGCATAAGCTCAAAAAGCGTGAAGCTTCTTGACAAGAATAACAAAGGCGTTAAGGTTTCGTGGGAGGGCTTCCTGTCTCTTGGCGTGTGGACTCCTGCGGGGCTGAACGCTCCCTTTATCTGCATTGAGCCTTGGTGCGGCTGTGACGACCTTGAAGACGCTGACGGCGTATTCGCTTCAAAGCCTGAGGTGAGAACCGCTCAGCCCGACGAAACATTGAGCTTTACTATGAAGATAGAAGCTATTGACTAACGGAGAACGGATTTATGAAAAAAAGTGACATCAAAAAGCTCGTTAAGGAACTTACCCTAAAGGAAAAGGCTATGCTTTTGTCGGGGCAGGATTCGTGGAGCACTTTGCCTCTTGAACGCCTCGGAATCCCCTCGCTCAAAATGGCTGACGGTCCTCACGGAATCCGAGTGAGAAAGGACTCGTTTACTGAAGAATCAGAAGAAGCGGTCTGCTTCCCGCCGTCTGTTCTTCTTGCTTCGTCGTGGGACGAGGCGCTCGCAAGAAAGCAGGGACGCGCGATTGCCGAGGAAGCTATTTCCTTTGACCTTGGGCTTGTTCTTGGCCCCGGAAACAATATCAAGCGTAACCCCCTTTGCGGAAGAAACTTTGAGTATTTTTCCGAGGACCCTTACCTTTCGGGGCATATTGCCGCAGGAGTAATCGAGGGAATCCAGAGCAAGAAGGTGGGAGCTACTATAAAGCACTTTGCGGCTAATGCACAGGAAACAAACCGTCTTCTTCTTGACGAAAAAATAGGCGAAAGAGCACTCAGAGAAATTTATCTTGCAAGCTTTGAATATCCTGTAAAGGTTGCAAAGCCTGCCGCAGTTATGTGCGCTTACAATAAAATCAACGGAATCTATTGCTCGGAGAATAAGTGGCTTCTTACCGATATTCTTCGTAAGGAGTGGGGCTATAAGGGGCTTGTGATGTCTGATTGGGGCGCAGTTTCAAACAGACCTCAGGGCGTTTACGCAGGACTTGACCTTGAAATGCCCACTTCAAACGAGGTAGGCGCCAACGAAATCATCAAGGCGGTAAACGGTGAAAAGACCGCCATAAAGCCAAGCGACAAGAGGTTTAAGAATAAGCTTCTTATGAGAGAAATCGACCGTTGTGTTGAAAGAGTGTTGACGCTTGCACTTTCTTATTCGGGAAAAAATAAGCCTGTGCCTTCTGACCGAACGAAGCTCCATAAAACCGCGCGAGAGGTCGCAAGAGAATCTATGGTTCTTCTGAAGAATGAGGGGCTGTTGCCGCTTAAAAAGGGAAGAAGTCTCGCCCTTATCGGCGAGATGGCGGTAAATCCTCGCTTTCAGGGTGGCGGAAGCTCGTGGATAAACGCTGTGAACGTAACAAAGCCGCTTGACGCTTTTTCTGAATATTCAAAAACGACCTATTCAAGAGGCTATGACCTTGAAAACGACTCTGATTTGTCTTATATAAACGAGGCGGTAAAGACTGCTCTTGAGTGTGACGACGTGGTAATAATCGCAGGACTTCCGCTTTCTTATGAATACGAGGCGGCGGACAGACGGAATATGTCGATGCCACAGAGCCATATCGAGCTTATCAACGCAGTTTCAAAGGTAAGGCCCGACTGCACGGTTGTTCTTTGTAACGGCTCGGCGGTTGAAATTCCCTTTGCGGACAAGGTCAGGGCGATTCTTGAAGCGTACCTTGGCGGCGAAGCGGGGGCAGAAGCTATGACTGATATTCTTTTCGGACGGGTTAACCCTTGCGGTAAGCTCGCCGAGACTATCCCCGAACGCCTTGAACACACACCGTCATTCACCTCCTTCCCCGGAACCGACGCCGTGACTCATTTTGACGAGGGAATCTTCGTCGGCTACCGCTGGTACGACACGAGAAAAATAAAGCCGAAATTCCCCTTTGGCTTCGGTCTTTCCTATACGACCTACGAATATGAAAATCTGCGCCTGAGCGCTGACAAAATCACGCAGGACGACAAGCTCGTTGTTACTGTGACGGTGAAAAACACAGGCAAGGTTGACGGCAAGGAAATCGTACAGCTTTACGTCCGTGAAAATAACTCCCGTGTAAACCGCCCCGAAAAGGAGCTGAAGGGCTTCAAAAAGGTGCTTGTAAAATCGGGAGAGAGCGTTGACGTGAGCTTTATGCTTGATAAGAGGAGCTTTGCTTATTGGGACGACAAGGCGCACGAGTGGGCGCTTGACAGCGGTAAATTTACAGTTCTCGTCGGCTCGTCGAGCGATAACTGTCCGCTTTGCGCTGAGGTTGAAATTAAGGGCAGAGATTACTTTGCGCCCATTACTCCCGATTCGCTTTTTATCACCCTCAGAAATCACCCGAACGGTTACAGCCTCGCAAAGCGTATAGCTAAAGCGAACGGTCTTGATTACGATAAGGAGACGGCAAAGGAGGATTCTGAGAGAATCCGCTATCTTGATGGAAGTATGCTCAAGCAGACTGTTCTTATGTTCAATGGAAAAATGACGCTTCAGGAGCTTGTTGACGAAATAGACAAGCTTAACTCGGAGGCTTTATAAAAAATAGCCAAGACCGCACATCGTGTATCGAGTGCGGTTTTTGCTTTTAAGAGAGGCTCTTTTTCAAAGGCGCACAGGGCGCGTTCTCCTTTTTATCACATCCGCTTACGGCACACGGGGCGCAGCCCCGCCCGTGCCTGCGGCACGGGCGGGGGTCGCCAGCTTCGCTGGCGACCTTGCTTTTTTGCTCCTTCGG
>JAZNST010000065.1:0-4039 GCA_045591405.1 Ruminiclostridium sp. | reverse complement strand
GCGCAGCCCGCCGCAAGCTTGCGGCTTGCGGCACGCCGCCTTCGGCGGCGCCTTGCGGCGAAGCCGCAAAGGGGCTGCGCCCTCCTGTGAAAGGCGGCGTACCCCTCGCCGAAGGCGACGGGGTGCCAAGACTTTCACACGCTGAGTCAGCCGTGAAGCTCTTTTACGTTCAGAGCGACAAAGCTCCCGAAAACCCCCGTCAGCACAGCCACATACTCGTCAAAGCTGATTCCTTCGCCGCAAGACATCAGAAGGAACCTGTTGTTGAAAACCGAGACGGGATTTCCGACGACTCTGAAGCCACAGCGCTTATAAAAAGCAAGCCTCCTAAGCTGCTGCACGTTGTTCGGGTTATGCTCGTCGGGTAACTCGCTCTCAAGGAAAAGCCTTTTGTTACGGTATTTGTCCTTGATAAGCTCAAGAGCGTCCGTTCCCATACCTTTCCCTCTGAGTGCGTCTTCTATTGCAAAATAATTTATAAGCGCAAAGTCGCCGTGAAAAGCCATAATGACAAAGCCTGTAAAGCTTTTTCCGTCAACGAGCGCAAAAAGCTCCCCTGTGCCGTTTTTACGCTGATTTAAGAGCAACCTGAAAGGACAGCGTTCACAGCGTGGAAACGCTTTTTTATAAAGCTTTTTTATTTTTTTGAGCTGTTTTTTGTCAGCAATTATCAGTTCCATAAAATCACCAAGAACAATTTTACCACATTTTTCGCCGTGATTCAAGGTAAACGATTAACCTCGCTTATAATCAATATTTCCTTGACTTTTATCGTGGTATTTGTTACAATATAAAAAATAAACAACATGACAACAAGGAGAAAAATGATGAAAAAAAGAATAGCGGCGTTGCTTTTGTCGCTGTGTTTTGTTTTTGGGGGATGTTCGTCGAACGAGCCTGACACCCCTGATGTTCCTGATGCAACAACAGCGCCTCAGCAGAATAATTCACAGGAAAGCGACGGTTATGAATTTATGCAGCTCAAGATGGGCGGCGGCGGATTTGTCAGCGGTCTTATCGCACATCCAACAGCCGAAAACGTAATATACGCACGAACCGACGTAGGCGGCGCTTATCGCTGGAATGCGCAGACTGCTACGTGGGAATGTATGAGCTATGATATAAGCGAGGACGACGTAGGGCTTCTCAGTATCGACGGAATTGCAGTTGATAAGAATAAGCCCGAAATGGTATATCTCGCCGCAGGCTGTAACTACTTCAGCGGCGGAAAGACAGCGCTTCTTATTTCGAGCGACTACGGAAAAACCTTTGAGCAGGTTGATCTCACCGACCTTATAAAGCTCCACGGAAACGGTATGGGAAGACAAAACGGCGAAAGAATAGCCGTTGACCCGAACAATTCCGATATTATTTATATCGGCGGAAGAATCGGCGGACTTATCGTCAGCACCAACGGCGGTAAGAGCTTTAACAGAGTCGAAGGCTTTGAGACGAAAACTACCGCTAACGGCGTTGGAATAAACTCGGTTGCAATCGACGAAACCTCAGCGAAGGACGGCGTTTCTCAGCGAATTTTTGTTTCCGTCTCCGAAAAGAACGAGCAAAACATATTCGTTTCCGAAGACGCGGGCGCAAGCTGGACAGCGGTAGAGGGGCTTCCCACAGACCTTATTCCTCAGCGCCTCAGACTTGACAGCAAAAACGGTCAGCTTTACGTAATTTACGCCGACGGCGAAGGCCCTCACGACCACAAGAGCGCAAACGGCGCAATCGTAAGATACGACCTTGCCACAAAGACGGCGACCGACATCACCCCACAGATTAATTGCTTTGGTGATATAGCGTTTGACCCCGAAAATCCCGACCGACTTGTTGCAGTAACCATCAACACATGGGTTCAGCAGGCAAACGGAAGCTGGGGAGATATTTTCTTTACCTCAACCGACGGCGGCGCCAGCTGGAAAAATGTCAACAACACAATGACAATGGACGAAAACGGAATCGAATGGGTAAAGGACTACGCAATTCACTGGTGCGGCTGTCTGATGCTCAATCCCTCCGATACGAATCAGCTTATGGTCGTTTCGGGCAACGGTATTTTTGCTTGCGACAATATCTGGGACGAAACTGAAAACAACTTCTATTTCAATGCTAAGGGCGTTGAGGAAACAGTTCCTCTTGATATAATGTCAATCCCCGGCGGTCCTCTCGTTACGGCAATCGGCGACTATGACGGTATGGTTTACGACGATACCGACGACTACGGAAAGCTTCACTCGACTGCTATCGGCTCAACCTCAGCTATTGCCTTTGGAGGCGAAGATAAGCAGGTTTGGGTAAAAATCGGAACGGACGCTACTAAGGCGGCTTGGCTTTCAACTGACAGCGGTAAAACCTGGACAAAGATGAAGCCTCCTAAAAACGGCGCTCAGGGCGGAAAGGTTGCTGTTACGGCTGACGGAAAGACAATCGTCTGGAGCCCTGCTGACACACACGCTTCATATTACACGAGCGACTACGGAAAAACGTGGGAGCAGTGCGAGGGAATATCTTCTGACTACTACGTTTTCGCTGACACGGTTAATAAGGATTACGTTTACGCCGCAGGCGGAAGCAAGTTCTGCGTAAGCTCTGACGGAGGAAAAACCTTCAGCGAAACCTTTGTGAGCGTTTCTACATCGAAGCGCTTTGCTCAGCCTTATGGCATTGAAGGAAAAATCGTTCTTGCTCTTGGCTCTTCTCTTGCAATTTCAACCGACTACGGTCAGAACTTTGAAGTTATAAAAACCGTTGACGCCTGCGACGCTGTGGGCGTTGGTAAGGCAAGCGAAGAAGGAAAGCCATACGTTATTTACATCTGGGGCGAAGCAAACGAACAGGGCGAGGGCGTTTACGCTTCTGAGGACGAGGGACTTACCTGGAAAAAACTCACCGACGATCAGCATCAGTTCGGCGGTACAGGAAACGGAGCGTTCGTAATCGGTGACTACAACGAATACGGAACCTTCTATATGAGTACGGTAGGTCTTGGCGTAATCAAGGGCAGTGTAAAATAAAATCTCTCTTGTAAAAAAAGATAAAAGCACTCTTGATTTTAAGGTCAGGAGTGCTTTTTGAACTAAAAAAGGAGTAGTTATGGATAAAATATGGGTTGAAATGTATAACACGGCAAAGGCTGTTCTAAGCGAAAGGAGAGTATCTGATTACGTAACTTGCGGCGAGGTCAGCGCCGCTATCCTTTCAAAATCGGGGAAAATCTACACGGGTATTTGCGTTGACACTTGCTCGACGCTTGGAATCTGCGCTGAAAGAAACGCTATTTTCAATATGCTCACAAACGGCGAAAACGAGATAGACAAGGTCCTCTGTATTCTTCCCGACGGCTCTACGGGCGCTCCGTGCGGCGCTTGTCGTGAGCTTATGGTTCAGCTTATGGCCGGAAACTACGCTGACGTTGAAATAATGCTTGATTATTCAAGTGAAAAAATCGTCACCCTTGGCGAGCTTACGCCTGAATGGTGGATCAAGTAAAAGCTTTTACATAATTAATCCGTCTCAGTATCAATCTGTGACGGATTTTTTACTTTTTGGTGTCTGCGGGGTTTTCGCCCGAATCGCCACTGTCTCGTTTTTATAGGCGAGGCGCAGCCCGCCGCAAGCTTGCGGCTTGCGGCACGCCGCCTTCGGCGGCGCTTTGCGGCTTCGCCGCAAAGGGGCTGCGCCCTCTTGCGAAAGGCGGTGCGCCCCTCGTCGAAGGCGACGGGGCGCCAAGGCTTTCGCACGCTGAATCAGCCGTGAAGCTCTTTTTCATACAGAGCAACAAATTATCGTTTCTGTGGATTCGTTTTTTCCTTTGGGCGGACGATATTTCACCGCAAGCTTTTGTTTTCGCCCGAATCGCCGCTGTCTCGTTTTTATAGGCGAGGCGCAGCCCGCCGCAAGCCTGCGGCACGCCGCCTTCGGCGGCGCTTTGCGGCTTCGCCGCAAAGGGGCTGCGCCCTCTTGCGAAAGGCGGTGCGCCCCTCGTCGAAGGCGACGGGGCGCCAAGGCTTTCGCACGCTGAATCAGCCGTGAAGCT
>JAZNST010000064.1:0-23620 GCA_045591405.1 Ruminiclostridium sp. | reverse complement strand
TTGAACGCCTTTCGGGTAAGCTCGGAAACGTTCAGCTTTACGTAAAGCGTGAGGACCTCAACCACACAGGCGCTCATAAGCTCAATCACTGCATGGGCGAAGCGCTTCTCGCAAAATATATGGGTAAGAAAAAGGTTATCGCTGAAACAGGCGCAGGTCAGCACGGCGTTGCTCTTGCAACAGCGGCGGCTTATTTCGGTCTTGAATGTGATATTTATATGGGCGCTGTCGATATAAAAAAACAGGCTCCGAACGTTGCAAGAATGAAGATTCTCGGTGCAAACGTGGTTGAAGTTACAGACGGTCTTCAGACGCTGAAGGAAGCCGTTGACGCCGCATTTAAGGCTTATTCTGAGGAATATAAGGATTGTATCTACTGCATAGGCTCAGCTCTTGGCCCTCATCCGTTCCCGATGATGGTGCGCGATTTCCAGAGCGTAGTGGGAATTGAAGCAAGAGAACAGTTCTTAGAAATGACAGGCGAGCTTCCTGACGCAATAGTTGCTTGCGTTGGCGGCGGTTCTAATGCAATGGGCTTCTTCTCAGGCTTCCTTAACGACCCTGTTGATATTTACGGAATCGAGCCTCTTGGCAGAGGCGAAAAGATAGGCGACCACGCCGCAAGCCTCAAATATGGCTCTGAGGGCATTATGCACGGCTTCAACAGCATTATGCTCAAGGACGAAAACGGCGAGCCTGCTCCCGTTTACTCGGTTGCAAGCGGTCTTGACTACCCTTCGTCAGGTCCTGAGCACGCTTTCCTCCACGATATTGAAAGAGTTAAGTACGACGTTATCAACGACGAGGACACTATTGACGCTTTCTTCACTCTTTCTAAGCTTGAAGGTATCATTCCCGCTATTGAAAGCTCTCACGCCGTTGCATACGGAATGAAGCTTGCAAAGCAGATGGAAAGAGGCTCCGTTCTCATTAACCTTTCGGGTAGAGGCGACAAGGATATGGACTACGTAATTGAAAAGTTCGGTATCAGATAAAAATTTTCCGCTGTGGGTAAATCTCACAGCGGATTTTTGTTGCATTATGCAGTCGAAAAATGGTATAATGATAACAATAAAAATAAAGGAGTATTGCTATGGATAATTTCAGCTTTTACAGCCCTACCGAATTCGTTTTCGGTAAAGACACGGAAAACAACTGCGGACGCTACGTAAAAAAATACGGCGGAACAAAGGTTCTTGTGCATTACGGCTCAGGCTCGGCGGTAAGGTCGGGACTTCTTGCGAGAGTTGAAGCTTCGCTTGAAAAAAGCGGAATAAGCTTTACTGAGCTTGGAGGAGTAAAGCCAAACCCCCGTGACACGCTTGTGTATGAGGGAATTGAGCTTTGTCGTAAGGAAAAGGTCGATTTTATCCTGTGCGTCGGCGGAGGCTCGGTTATCGACTCGGCTAAGGCAATAGCAATCGGCACGCTTTACGACGGAGATTTCTGGGACTTTTATGAAAATAAGAAGCAAATAGAAAAAGCCCTCCCCATTGGTACCGTTCTGACTATTGCAGCAGCAGGAAGCGAAGGCTCAGGCTCGTCTGTTATAACTAAGGAGAACGGAATGCTCAAAAGAGGGGCAAGCTCAGACCTCATAAGACCGAAATTTTCTATCCTTAACCCTGAGCTTACTCAGACGCTCCCTGCTTATCAGACAGCGTGTGGTGCAACTGACATTATCGCTCACGTTTTCGAGCGCTATTTTACCAACACAAAAGAGGTTGAAATCACAGACAGACTCTGCGAGGCTGTGCTTTTGACAATGATTAAGGAAGCACCAAGAGCCGTAAGAGAGCCGGACAACTATGACGCAAGAGCAAATATTATGTGGGCGGGAACGGTTGCACATAACGATATCGTAGGCGTAGGAAGAAGCCAGGACTGGAACAGTCACGGAATCGAGCACGAGCTTTCGGGGCTTTACGACTGCGCTCACGGTGCAGGGCTTGCGGTAATTATGCCCGCTTGGATGAGCTACGTTTATAAGCACGACGTGATGAGATTCGCTCAGATGGCAGTTCGTATCTGGGGCTGTGAAATGAACTTCCAGAATCCCGAAGAAACTGCGCTTGAGGGAATCCGTGAGTTCAGAAAATTCCTCCGTGAAATCGGTATGCCAATTAACTTCAAGGAGCTTGGCGCTAAGGAGGAGGATATTCCTCTGCTCGTTGAAAAGCTCGGTATCGGCGACGGAAAAAGATACGGCTTTATGGAGCTTACAGCGGCTGACGTAACGGAAATCTACAAGCTTGCGGCGAGGGCGGAGGTCTGATATGAAGCTTCTTTATGATTGCATCCCATGTATCGTAAGGCAGTCAATCGACGCCATCAGAAGCAACTGCGATGATAGTGAAACAATGGATAAGGCGCTCGAAGAAACGCTTTCTCTTCTCGTTGATTATAAGAGCTTCAGATGCTCCCCTGAAATTGCAGGGGAAATACATAACATCGTAAAAAAACACACGGGAATCGCAGACCCCTTTGTAGAAAGAAAAAGAAGGGATCTTGCGGTTGCGGTGGAGTCTTATCCTTTCTTAAAGGATTATATCTCTGAAAAAACGGACGATAAGCTTTATTGGGCGCTCAAGCTAGCGGCAACGGGAAACAACATCGACGCCGCAGTTTACGCTGACGTAGACGTAAAAAAGTGTATCGAAAACGAGCTTGAGAAGCCTTTTGCAATCTCAGACGTTAAGATTTTCAGAGAAAAGCTCAGCTCAGCCTCTACCCTTCTCATAATCGGCGATAACACGGGCGAAACCGTATTCGACAGAGTTATGATCGAAGCGTTGCCCGAAAATCTCAAGGTTTATTACGCCGTAAGAAGCGGCCCGATTATAAACGACGCAACCGAAAAAGAAGCGATAGAGTCAGGACTTGATAAGGTTTCTCATATTATCCCAAGCGGCTGCTTTACGCCGGGAACAATAACTGACCTTTGTTCAGATGAATTTATGGAAATTTTCAATAAGGCTGATATTGTCGTGAGTAAGGGGCAAGGAAACTATGAAGCGCTTTCGGACGAAAAGCGTGAAATCTTCTTCCTGCTTAAAGCGAAGTGTCCCGTTATCGCACAGAGATTCAGCGTTGAGCTTAACGGATATGTGTGTAAATTCAAGCCCGAAGCATAAAAAAGTAACAGGCTGTATTCCGAGAACACAGCCTGTTACCCCGCTTTTGTGTCTGATTTCAGTAAAAAAGCTAAAAATATATCAGAGGAATCTTATGATATTTGCTTGATTGATTTTGAAGCGCCTCCCTGGGCGAATGTGTTTTTTATATTTATCATTCGCCCAACGCTTCGTTCTACACTGTAATATATTTCATTTGATTAAATTCAAAAATAAGCCTTTAGTATGAAAATATTAACATACGGGCAAGTGATTACGAAAAAGTGAGCAGCTATCGGCAAAAGCGGCAAGCGCCTCCCATTTTTACGAGAAACTAAGCTCAAACGATTTTCCGCAATTTTCTTGCTTAACTAAATGATACTACTATTACAATCGTTTTCATATCATTATTTTTGCATTTGTGTCATATTTTTGTCTCTGATTTACAGGAAATTTATATTTTTATTTGATACAATTCCCAATTTTTGACATTATTAATTTGTAAACTGTATGAAAAAGGGCGTTTGGACGACTTAAAAGTAGGAGGATTAAAATGAAGAAAAGATTTATACCTATTGTGATAATATTAACATTTTTGACAAGTGCGCTCTGCGGTTGCTCAGAGACGGCAACGCCGACGCCGACCGAACCGACTATAACCACAACCCAAGCAACCGCAAGCGAACAGGAGAGCCTCCCCGAAGGCTCGCTCGTTGTTGATTTTTCACAGGGTAAGCCAAACGGATTTGAAATCGCAGACGGTTGGACAAACGGAAGTATATTCAACGTAACCTGGCGCAATAAGAACGTCACCTTTGAGAACGGAAGAATGCAGCTTGTGATTGACACCGACGGAAAAAATAAGGCTATCCCATATTCGGGCGGAGAGTTCAGAACGACTGAATTTTACGGCTACGGTCGTTATGAAGTAAGTATGAAGGCGATAAAAAACGACGGCGTTGTGTCCTCATTCTTCACTTACACAGGCCCTTCCGATAATAACCCTTGGGACGAAATTGATATTGAAATTCTCGGTAAGGACACAACCAAGATTCAGTTCAACTATTTTACCGACGGCGTTGGCGAGCACGAGTTCATTTACGACCTTGGCTTTGACGCTTCGGAAAGCTTTCACACCTACGCTTTTGAGTGGCATAAGGATAAAATAATCTGGTTTGTAGACGGAGAAGCCGTTTATACCGCCGACGAAAATATCCCGTCCGTCAAGGGAAAAATAATGATGAATGCGTGGTGCGGTAAGGACGTTGACGAATGGCTCAAGCCCTTTGACGACTCAAAGTTACCCCTGACCGCTGAATACGAGCGCTTCAGCTTTATTCCGTTTGACGAGTAAGAGCGCGTTTTTTGTGATTGCAGAAACGGACAATAAAAATTAAACGAGGCAATTTATGGATATTGAAAAAAAGCTATCAAGCATAGAATTCAGCAACAGGGAAAATAATATTTCGCATATCCCCTACGAGCGTGAAAACGCATTTTTTCACAATGTGAGGGACGGAAACATAGACGAGGTCAGACGGCTTTTTAAGCCCCTTGACAGCAACGAGCTGGGACAGCTTAGCGCAGACCCGCTGAGAAATATGAAATATCATTTTATAATCACTGTTTCTCTGCTTACAAGATACAGCATCGAGGGCGGAATGGAAACGGAAACTGCTTATAATCTGAGCGACGTTTACATAAGAAGCGCTGATATTGCTTTAAGCGAGCAGGAGATAAAAAACCTTCACCATCAGGCAGTTGAAGACTTTACTCAAAGAATGTCAATGGTAAAGCGTGCCAGCGCCTTTTCAAAAACGCTCAGAATCTGCTTTGATTATATTTATGATAATCTTCACACCAAAATCACGCTTGAAAAGCTCGCAGCGCACGTTGAGCTAAGCCCTGCGTATCTGTCAAAGCTTTTTCATAAGGAAGTGGGAATGACGGTTTCTGAATACGTTATGAAAAAGCGTATTGAAGCTGCCGAAAATATGCTCAGATTCTCAAACCACACCTGCCTCGATATTTCGAATTATCTTTGCTTCAGCTCGGAGAGTCATTTTATTCAGTCGTTCAAAAAAATCACAGGCTGTACGCCAAAGCAATTCAGAGAAAAAAATTTCAGAAAACACAACGAACAATCTGTGTAAACCCTTTACAAATAAGTCAATATATGTTATAATATAACAGCTTTCGAGCAAATTTACTTTGGATAGGAGAAATTATAATTATGTCAAGATTTTGCCAGCATTGCGGAAACGAATTATCCGAAACCGATACTTTCTGCCAGCGTTGCGGAACTAATTGTAACCCCACAACGTCGTCAGCAACTCCCGTTGCTCCCGTAGGTCAGTCGGGCTTCGAACAGAATAACAACAATTATCAGCAGCCTTATCAGCAGTCTCAGCAGTCTATGGTTCCCGAAATGACAACAGGTCAGTGGGTTGGTACATATATCCTTTGCACCTTCTTCGGTATTATCAGTATCATTCTCTGTATCGTCTGGGGCTTTACTGATAATAATACAAAGACAGCAAAGAAAAACTTCTGCCGTGCTATGCTTATTATCAACGTTATAGGCTTCGTTCTCGGTATTATTTTCGTTTCTATTTTCTTTGCAATCGTAGCCTCCTCAGGCGACGACATTATGGAATTCATAAGAGATATGATAAATAGCTAAAATTTTTCTTTGAAAAACACCTTGTAAAAGCGAGGCGTTTTACACAAGAGGTGAAAATGCAAAAGGCTTTTCCGAAAATTATAATTATTACGGGGCATTATGGAAGCGGAAAAACAAACGTTTCTGTGAATATTGCTCTTGACCTTGCAAAAAGAGGAGAAAAGGTCACGGTTATCGACCTTGATATTGTGAATCCTTATTTCAGAACAGCTGACTTTGAAGAGTTGTTCAGCAGTAAGAATATCGCTCTCAAATCCCCCCTTTACGCAAACTCAAACCTTGATATTCCTGCTCTTAACTACGATATAAGCTCAATTATAAATCAAGAGGGCTACGTCGTGATAGACGTCGGCGGAGACGACGCAGGAGCTACTGCTCTTGGGCGCTATGCGGATATTCTCTCAAAGCGTGACGACGCTTCAATGTTTTACGTTGTAAACAGGTTCAGATACCTTACCCGTGAGCCTGAAGAAGCGCTTTTGCTGATGAGGGATATTGAAGCGGCTTCTCAGCTCAGATGCAAAGGGATTATCAATAACTCAAACCTTGGCGAGCTGACTGAAAAAAATACCGTTGTGGAAGGTCAGAAATACGCAAAGGAAATTGCAAAAGCAGCACAGCTTCCTCTTGTGATGAACTGCGCCCAAAAAAGATTTCTTGAGGGAATCGACAACCCTTATGAAATAGATATTTTTGTCAAACCTATATGGGAAAAAGAAAATATATGATTACTTACCGAAAGGAGAACAATATGGCAAAGATGAATGTCGATTTCGACCGTTGCAAAGGCTGTGGTCTCTGCACAACCGCCTGCCCGAAGAATATCGTGGCGCTTCAGTCGGAAAAGTTGAACAAAAAAGGCTATTATACCGCTGTTTGCACTGATGATGACGCCTGCATAGGCTGTGCATTCTGCGCTATGATGTGTCCTGACTGTGCAATTACAATAGGAGGTGACAAGAAGTAATGAGCGAGCTTACACTTATGAAGGGAAACGAAGCTCTCGCAGAAGCCGCTATACGTGCGGGTTGTAAGTGCTTCTTCGGTTATCCCATTACTCCTCAGACAGAAATTTCCGCATACCTCTCAAAGCGTATGCCTAAAATCGGCGGCGTGTTCCTTCAGGCTGAGTCCGAGGTTTCTGCTATCAATATGATTTACGGCTGTGCAGGAAGCGGTATCCGTTGTATGACTTCCTCCTCCTCTCCCGGAATTTCTCTTAAAACAGAGGGTATTTCCTACATAGCAGGTGCAGATCTTCCCTGCGTTATTATAAACGTTCAAAGAGGCGGCCCGGGTCTTGGCGGTATCCAGCCATCTCAGGCTGACTATTGGCAGGTAACACGCGCTCTTGGTCACGGTGACTTCCACGTTCTCGTATTCGCTCCTTCTACCGTTCAGGAAATGGCTGATATGGTTACAAAGGCGTTTGACCTTGCAGATAAGTACAGAATGCCCGCAGTAATTCTCGCTGACGGTCTTCTCGGTCAGATGATGGAGCCTGTTTCGTTTAACGAGGACGCTGAAATAAAGCTTTCTGACGCTTCTCAGAAACCTTGGGCGGCTAACGGTCACGGCGGAAAGAGAACTCACAATATCATCAACTCCCTTTACCTCCAGGCTAACGAGCTTGAAGAAAAGGTAAGAGAAAGATTCAAGAGATACGAGGTTGTTAAAGCTGAGGAAACTCTTGCTGAGGCAACAGACTGCGACGACGCTGAAATCGTGGTTTGCGCTTACGGCTCGACAGCCCGCCTTGCAAAGACAGCGGTTGAAGCTGCAAGAAAAGAAGGAATCAAGGCAGGCGTATTCCGTCCGATTACTCTTTGGCCTTACCCCGAAAAAGAGCTCAGAGACGCTACTAAGAATGCAAAGAAAATCCTCGTAGTTGAAATGTCCATGGGACAGATGGTTGACGACGTTAAGCTCGCTGTTGAGTGCAAGCTCCCCGTTGAGTTTGTCGGAAGAACAGGCGGCGTAATCCCCAACCCGACAGAAATTCTTGATAAAATCAAAGAAATGGGAGGTAAAAACTGATGCCTGAATTTAAGAGACCTCACGCTCTTTGCGACGTAACACTTCACTACTGCCCCGGCTGCACACACGGTATCATTCACCGTCTTGTTGCAGAAGTAATTGACGAAATGGGTATTGAAAACGACACAATCGGCGTTTGCCCCGTTGGTTGCTCGGTTATGGCGTACGACTATTTTGCCTGCGATATGATTGAGGCTTCTCACGGTCGTTCCCCTGCTGTTGCAACAGGCGTAAAGCGTGCAAATCCCGACAAGTTTGTATTTACATATCAGGGCGACGGCGACCTTGCCGCTATCGGTACGGCTGAAACCGTTCACGCCGCAACAAGAGGCGAAAATATCACAGTAATCTTCGTAAATAACACAACCTACGGAATGACAGGCGGTCAGATGGCTCCTACTACAATTCCCGGTCAGATTACTCAGACAACGCCTTACGGAAGAAATCCCGACGTTGAAGGCTTCCCTGTTAAAATCTGCGAGATGCTTTCTCAGCTCGACGGCGTTGCGCTCGCTCAGCGCGTAACGGTAATTGACCCTAAGTCTATAAGAGAAGCTAAGGCGGCTATCCGTAAGGGCTTTGAATATCAGCGTAAGAAACAGGGCTTCTCAATTATTGAGATTCTTTCAACTTGCCCTACAAACTGGGGTAAGACGCCAATCGAGGCGCTTGACAGACTCAAAACCGAGATGATTCCCTACTATCCGTTGGGCGTTTATAAGGACGCTCCTATTCGTAACAAGGAGGCAGAGTAATGACACAGAACATCTTACTTGCAGGCTTTGGCGGACAGGGTATTCTCTTTATCGGAAAAATGCTTGCTTACTTCGGTCTTTTTGAAGAAAAGGAAGTTTCGTGGCTTCCTTCTTACGGTCCTGAAATGCGTGGCGGTACTTGTAACTGCTCGGTTTGCATCAGCGATAAGCCTATCGGCTCTCCTCTCGTGCTTGAGCCTGATATTCTCCTTGCAATGAACACACCAAGCTTTGACAAGTTTATTAACGCAGTTGTTCCGGGCGGTAAGGTTTTTATCGACAGTACGCTTGTTGAATCAAAATCCGAGCGCACAGACGTAGAATGCTTCTACGTTCCTGCTACAAAGCTCGCCGCTGACAATAACCTCAAGGGAATGGCTAACGTAATTCTTCTTGGTAAGGTTATCAAGGAAACAGGAATTGCTTCTATGGAAACAATCGAAAAGGCTATGCACAAGGTTGTTCCTCCCAAAAAGGCAAACCTCATCGAAGCTAATATCAACGCTCTCAAGCTTGGTATGGCTCAGTAAGTATAAAAAATTACAAATTGCAGATAGTAGTCAAGGGAGTGATTTCTTGACTACTATTTTTGTTTTGGGCAACAAAAGCTCTGTACTTCGTAAGCTTATCCTGTCTGAGCTGTCGCTCAGATACAGTGTGACTTTCGTTGATAAGGACAGCATCGTAAGCAAGGGAAACGGCTATGAGCTTCTTTTTATCGGAGCAAAGGAAATAAGCAACGCTCAGCTCGAAAACGCGGCGGTGATTCTCCAAAAGGACACGCTCACTTCCCTTGAGGCGTTTCCCGAATCGACGGCTGTTATTGCCTTTTCTGAAAACGAAAAGCAGATGAAGCTTCTTAAAGCCTCAAGCTGTAAAATCTACACCTGCGGCTATCACAAGCAAGACACTTTTTCATATACAAGCCTTTGCGACGAGAATATCGTGATTTCGCTCAACCGTGAAATCACCGCCCTTTCGGGCAAAAAAATACAACCTCTTGAAATTCCGTCGGAAATTCCAAAGGGTGCCGACCTTTATTCTTTTATGGCATTTACAGCGTTAAGGCTTCTTCTTGACGATTATAACTCGGAAATCGGCACGCTTTACTGACATATATAAAAACAGCCCCGTTACTCGAAAGCAACGGGGTTATTTTTAAGAATTTGGGTTGGTTATTACACCAAGTCAGCGTCGTTAAACGGATCGCCGCACTCAGGGCAGAACTTCGGAGGATTTGCACCCTCAGCAGGAGCCCAACCGCACTTGTCGCATCTGTACTTCTTAGGCTTCTGAGCGCCACATTCAGCACAGAACTTAGTGGTGTTCTTATTTCCGCAAGCGCAAGTCCACTCAAAAGCTGCAGGAGCAGTCTGAGGAGCGTCGAGCTTTTCCTTGCTTGCGCCGCAGTTAGCGCAGAACTTACCTGTGTTCTGAGTTCCGCAAGAGCAGGTCCAAGCTTCAGGCTTCTTTGTTCCGCAAGAAGCGCAGAAAGCACCTGTGTTCTGAGCGCCGCAAGAGCACTTCCAAGCGTTTGCCTGCATCTGCTGTTGCTGCATCTGCTGTTGCTGCTGCATAGCCGCCTGATCCATCTGACCAAGGATATTTCCGCCTGTGTTCATCATTGCGTTCATACCCATAACGCCCATCATTGCGCCGCCTTCGTTAGAGCCTGCGGCTTCGATACCTCTTGCAAGGCTTGTAGCCATCATAGCCTTCTGAACGTCAGCACCAAGCATAGTATCAGCCTTGAGTCTGTCGTCAAGACGCTTCTGAGATTCTGCAGAAAGTGTAGGCGACTGCATACCGATACTGGAAATAATGATACCTCTCTGCTGCCAGCTGTCAAGAGTAGCTTCTCTTGTCTTAGCAGTAAGAGAAAGGAGGTTGGAGCTTATCTGGCTGTAGCTTACGCCGTCGCTTGAGAGTCCACCGAGAGCCTGGCTCATTGCCATAATGAACTCGTTCTTGTACTGATCGGTCTGGAATACGCTTGCAACAGACATATCGCCGCCGTTAACGCCCTTGTTACCTACTTCCTGATAGAAGCGTACAGCGTGTTCAGCGTCGGGAATCTCAACTTCGAACGAACCGAAGAAGCGAAGCTCAATAGACGTGTTATAACGAGGATCGAAATAAGGCATCGGTGAGCCTGTTCCAAAAGGAATTCCGGGGAGCTTCATAAGGTTAATGTAAATAACCCTCTGCTCAGAGGACGGAGTACCGCCCTGCTTGATTCTGTCCCAAAGGTCCTTGAAGGAATCCTTAATCTGACCTGCAAAGATGGAAGGAGCTGTTGAGTTATCAAGAATGTATCTACCGGGCTCTGTTACGACGTTGGTGATTTTACCGTTGTCGATAGTGAGCATACAGGTGTTTTCTTCAACAAGGATTGCACTTCCGTTGCTGATGATGTTCTCATTACCCTTCGTGTTACTTGTGCGAGAGTTACCGTCGCTTCTCTTTGTACCGCAACGGATGATTGTCTTGTTGTCCATCTGAGGGCAGTGAATTGTTTCCTGCCATGAGTCTGCAAGAGTTCCTCCGAGGGCACCGATTGCTGCTTTAATAAGTCCCATTTTTATTTCCTTTCTGAATTAAATTATTTTAACAGTTTGTAGCTGTCAATTCGCCATACTCTGTCCTCAATCTCGGTAATGCCTGTTCCGCAGTACTTACACACCTTATTTGCGCCCATAGCGGACACGGGAGCGCCGCAGTTGGGACAGGTGCTTGCAAATACAATGCTCGAATCCTGCTCGTGAACGTTCATATCATAAGTGAGAACAATCTTATATGCAGATTGGGTAAGCTCGGTTTTTGAGCCTGCCGTTATCTTGCCTTGGGAATTTTCGACGTAGTTGTTACTCTGGAACGAAACTTCAAAATCCGCCGTTGCCGAGTTCATCGACTTCGAGTAGCGTGAAACGCCGATTTTGTGGATTTTCACGTTATCAAAATGATGAACGGACTGCATACTGCAATCGTCGTCAATCGCCGCCTGAACCTGATTTTTAAGCTTTTGAGAAGCGTTTTCATCAAGTAAGGTAATATCCTGCGCTTCAATAGAGTTCAGAATACTGTTCAATCCGTTTCGGGCGATTGAAACCATTCCGTTAAAGCCAACTTCGGGAAAATCCCTTGCAATCTGAGGTCTGTAAACCTCGGAAAGATTGGTTATGGGCTGTGGTAGCTTGCTTTCGTTCTTTATTCCGTCGGCAAGAAATTTTACCGTTTCCGATGCGCCCATATTAAGATAACGTCTTGTAAAGCTATTGATTTTTCGCTTGATTATGAAAATAACAGCAGCTATTACAAGAAGAATTATCCCTGTAATAAGAAGACCTTCCATTATGCGTTACCGCCGTTGTTGTTATTATCGTCGCTTCTTGGAACTATAACGCCTTCGTCTCTGGTGTCGTTTCTGATTGTGGTGAAATCAGTAAGTACCCAAGAATACTGACCTGTCGTAACGATTGAGCCACAGTAGCCGCACTTACCCGCAGAGGTCATTTCCTCAAGCGGAGCGCCACAGTTAGGACAATTGTGACGGGTTGCCTCAGCAGATTCCTGCTTTGTAAGAACGCCGACAGAACGCACGAACTTCATCTTATAGCGTAAATCCCAGCGTGTTGTCTTGTCGCCTCTGATAATATTTCCTGTCTTTTCGTCAACCTGATAGTCAATCATTCTTGCGTTGAGATACATTGTGAGGTACTCAAACTGAGCGTCCTTTATGTAGCTTGTAAGATAAGCCGTGTTAATTGCTATGCTTTCATAGTGATAAACAACGCCCTGCTCAATCTTAGACTGAATCTGACGGTTTGTGGTGTTATAAAGATTTTCGTGAAGAACGGGACGAACAGGGGTAAGGTCACGCTTACACCAAGCGTCCTCAATATCAATATAAACCTGCTTTGCAAAGCTTATGAAGTCGCTTGACGAGAAGTTGGGGTCGCTTTCCTTAATAATAGCTTCAATCTGAGTGGTTCTATCGGGCAGGAACACGTTAAGTCCCTGAGCGCCGCCTGCGGGACGTACTCCGCCGCCCTTGCCCTTTGATTTCGCTTTAAGAATCGTCACAAGGACTATAATTATTACCGCAACAATAACGCCGGGGATACCGCCGCCCATAAAGAAGAGTCCTATAAGACTTCCCTCGTCGCCGCCGCTTCCTGAGTCAAAATCAAAGTCAAAATCGTAGTCGTTAGCGTCAAAGGCTATGATTGAAGTGCAAAAGCAGAATGCGACAAGCGCAACAGCAACTATTGCGAAAACAATTTTTTTCATTTTCATATTGCGTAATTATCTCTTTTCTACGATGAACTGCATTGCGGTTCTTGTTTCACCGTTAATTTCAATTTCTGTAAAGGCAGGAACACATACGATTTCCGTATTTTCCTCCTTCATATAAACGCAGGCGATTGCAATTGACTTTACCGCCTGGTTTGCAGCTCCCGCACCAACTGCCTGGACCTCAGCCTTGTTGCCGTTGCGGATAATGGCGGCAATAGCGCCTGCAACAGCCTTGGGGGTAGATTTGGACGATACCTTTACTAAATCCATAACAATTCCTTCCTTTCATAGATGCAAAAATCAACAGAATATTCTCTCGATTGAAAAGCATTTGCCTGTTTTTTTATCAATGTCAAGAACAACTGCATTTACCTGTGTTTTTCCCTCTGCATAAACGTGGCGCTGGGGGTAGTAGGTCGTAAGACGGGCAAGAATGACGTTCTTATCAATTCCAAGAACAGAATCGTGAACACCTGTCATTCCCACATCGGTGATATAGCCGGTGTGACCGTCAAGAATTGTTTCGTCAGCGGTCTGAACATGAGTATGCGTACCAAGAACAGCGGAAACTCTCCCTGAAAGATAATAGCCCATTGCCTTTTTTTCAGAGGTAGCTTCGGCATGAAAATCAACGATTATATTTTTTGTAGAAAGCTTTTCAAGTATCATATCAGCGTATTTGAACGGGTTTTCAACCGGTTGCATAAACGCTGTACCTATGAGGTTTATAACCGCAAGCTGCCACGAGCCGTAGTCGAGTACGCACCAGCCCTTTCCGGGGACGTTTTCCCCAAAATTCGCAGGACGGATAATAATCTCGCTTTCGTCGTAGGTCGGGTTCATATCCTGTCGTCTGAAGCAATGGTTTCCCGTTGTAATAGCATCAGCTCCGCCGTTAAGAAGCAGCCCCGACGAATATGGGGTGATTCCGTTTCCGTCAGCGGAGTTTTCGCCGTTTACGATTGTAATATCAATATCGTATTGTTTTTTCAGCGAAGGAAGAACCTCAGCCAGCTCCTTGCACGAATTCTGACCGACAACGTCGCCGATAAAAAGAACCTTCATAGCTTTTTCTTTCTAATAACCATATAATCGAGACACATCGGGAACGGATAAAACGAACCCTGTGCCAAGGAATTTACCTTTACGTATATTATAGCAAATTAAAGCAATTTTTGCAAGTGTTATTTCTTTAACAAAGTTATTGCTTCATTATATGAGAAAACGCCCGAAAAATCACTTTTCAGGCGTTATTTCTTTTCATCAGCTCAAAGAAATCGAGCTTCTTGCAATATAATTCTGTATTCCCGTGACAATAGCCCTTGCTATTCCCTTCTGATGCTCGGCGTTAACGATCGCCATAGCGTCCTCAAGGTTACTTACAAAGCCCGTTTCAATAAGAACGGACGGGAAATCCTGCTGCAGAGTTACCCAATAGTAGCTGTATCTTGCTCCCCTGTTTTTATCAGCGCCGTCAGAGTAGACGTTATTTGTAAAATACGAGGCGATATTTGACGAAAGCTGTGCGGCAAGAGGCTGACTGTACGGCGTGAAATAGTAAACCTCAGTTCCTCTTACGGACTCGTTGCCGACGATTTTGTTGGCGTGAATTGAGATAAACATATTTGCGTTATACGGTCGTCCGTAGGAAGGACGGGAGTTTGTGAAGCTGAATTCGCTTTCGCTCTTTATTCTGATTACAGTTGCCCCACAAGCCGTAAGCTGACTTTCAAGCTCCTTTGCAATAGGCAGATTTGCGTCAAATTCCGTGACGTGACCTACTGCACCGGGGTCTAAAACGCCCTCATACTTACAGTAGCCGTGACCGGGGTCGATTACAACCACGAGGTCAGAAAGCGATTTCGACATAATCGGGAAGCGAAGCTCAAGCTCGCCCTCAGAGTTATATCTTGCACTGCAACCGCTGTAAACGCCCTTTTGACGAAGCTTCAGAAGAAGTCTGAACTTGGGGATTCCGTCAACCTCGGTCACCTCCCACTCGCCGCTGCTGAAAACGTAGCTGTTTTCAAACGAGGGAAGCTTTGTAACGGAGGTTATATTGTCAAAGGTTATGGCAACGTGAGTTGCCCCGAAATCAGTAATCATGTAATTCGACGGATCGCCCGCATAATAGGTATTTCCGATAAAATCAATATTGTAGCTCGACTTATAATCAAGCTTTATTTTTATATAGCTGTAATTTTCATAGCTTCCCACTGAATTTACGACAAGGGCGTTTTCTCCGAGTCCCGTGTCCTCAAAGACAGTCGCCGCCGACTGTGCGATTCGCTTTCCGCTTTGGGTAAGATAATAGCTACCCGACGCCGCATAGTAATAGTCAAGCGTTCCTGCGGGGAGCTGAGCAAAGTCAGGCGTTGCAATATCGCCTGCTGTCGCTCCGTCGTAAACTATGGTAAAGTCGTTACTCACTCTTACGTATTTTACATAATCGTCTTCGGTATAGATGGGGTCCATCGTTCCGACAACCTCGCCTGTTCCCGCTGAATTCTGATCGACAAGCGACGAGTTGATGTCGGGGATTATCGGCTCAGGATCGGCGAGAACGGTTACGTTTGCACCGTAAATCGTCGTCTGATAGCCCATATAATCGGCTGTAACGGTAATTGCGCCAAGCTCCTGCTCAAGCCCTATGATTCCGCTTGGAACGCGGTAGGTTCCCGTATACATAAAGTACGAGCTGTTGCTGTCGTCCTCTGAGGCGACATCGGTCTGCTTGAGGGTAATTGACTGTCCGTTTACGGTTGCAATAACCGTCGAATCCTTATAAGCGTTTGCGGTAAGAGTGATTGTGGTTCCTCCGCTTACCTCAAGGGTTTTTCCCTCGGCAATAGACGAACCGAGCGATTTCATCGGGATTACCTTACGTTCAATTCTATAAGTGTAAACCGTTCCCTTGTGTTCAATTGTAAACTTATTCTGACCAACCGAAAGCGGCTCTTCAAAGTAGAAGTTTCCTGCGTCGTTGAGGATAATCTTTGAGCCGTTGAAGTAAACGTCGAAGTTAGCGTCAAAGGTTCCCATAAAGTCAATATAAGGCTCGTAGGTTGTAAAGCTGAGGTTTTTCGGGGATTGCATTATAAGGTCCTCGAAAAGAGTTTCGACGTCAATCTCGTTTCCGAAATATTTCTTGAGATTTCCTGTTGTAACCGAGTCGTTTATGAGCTTATCGTAGGAACGGAAAACACAGCCGCCAAACGAATCCATCTCAGACGCAAGCGCAAGCTGACGCAAAAGCTGGTCTTCACGCCACCAGTCGCCCTCTGCCGTTCCCATTTTGTCGTTACACATCATAAGGTACATTGTAACGCCGTTCGTCGTGCAAAGCTCGCTCCACCACTGAGCGACGTTTTCAAACGGAAGTATACCGCTTTCGATTGAGCCGTAGCAATGAATTACCGCAAAATCAACGTAGCCCTTCTCAAGAAAGCTCTTGGTGTCGGTAAAGCCGTCGTAATGCGCCTCGAATATGTCCTCCGTGTCGCTTCCAAGCTCGTTGCTTGAACGGTTAGCCCACATATCGTTTACCATTATTCCGACAGGAATGGAGTTATTTGTGAGATGAATTATTTCGCTTGCGGTTGAAAAATAAAGCTCGCTTGTATCGTAAAGCCAGTTTTCATAACCAATTCCGCCGCCTACCGACATATATCTGTCGTACATTTCCGAGCTTGGAGCGCAGTAGTAATTATCAATAATGATTCCCTCGCAGGGATATTTGAGGGTAAAACGGTGAACGTGTGAAACAAGGGTGTCTACTATCGTTGCGCTGTTTTTTGAAAGCGACACGATATAGTTGAGGTCAAGAACGAGAATAGGCTTGATATTATAGCTGTAAGCCATATCAATAGCAAGCTTTATATAGTCCGTCTGCTCGCTTTTATTCATATCCGTACTGAAAAAAGCCCTTCCCTCGTGGGTTGTTCTTATGTAAACCGTGTTAAGCCCTATTTCCGTCATTCTGGAGTAGACTGAATCAAGCTCAACGGCGGCGCTTTCCTCGTCATAATCCTCCGTCGTGCAATAGTTGACCTCAGGCTCGATTACGGTTGAGATTACGTTTGTTGGGAGCGTGAAATTTGACGCTCTGACAATTTGCGACTGATTTTCGCCTGTTATATCCTCCGCCGTTGCCTCAGCCTCCGCAAAGACTCCAAGGTTAAGGGATACGGCTGTTGCCAACGCAATAATCAGCGACGCAATTCTTTTTTTAAGCATACGTTTTCCTTTCAGATCAGTTCTTTCACGGCTTGTATTTCAGCTTCTATCTGTTCTTGATGAGCTGAGGGACTAAACACGTAGTTATAGCTATAAAGCACAAATCCGCCGTAATTTTTTATCTCACGCGAAGCAATTATCTGTCTTTTTATAATCTGCTCGTCTTCTATCCATTCGTTTTTGCCTGTTGCACCGCCGTAAGCGTCAACCTCGCCTATCTTATAAACGGCAAGTCCGGGAATTATTTTAACTCCCGTTCCCGAAACCATCGTCTGCCACTCGTTAAGGCAAGTCACATAAGGCTGTCCCGAATTTTTGAAGCCGTAATAAATCTGAGGCGCCATATAATCCACATATCCGCTTTGTGAGCACCATTTCTTTACGTCAGCGTACATAAATTGAAGATTGTTGTTGACGTTTCCCTGTGTGCTTGCGCCGAAAATCGCCTTAGAATTAGCGCTTTTTACTGCATTATATAATCCTTTTACCATTCTGTCGCAGTTTGAAAGCCTGAATTTACTGAGCGATGAGTAACCGCTTGCGGCAAAGGCGACGCTATCAAAGGAAGCGTCAGTCGTGGGATAGAAGTAGTCGTCAATATGAACTCCGTCCACATCGTACTTTGCAACGATTTCCCTTGCCCCGTTCGCTATAAGATCGCTACATTCGTCGTAGGCGGGGTTAAGATACCAATAGCTTCCGACCTTGACGACGTAATCGCCTCTCGTTGAGCTGTCGGAATACCATTCGCCTATTGCAAAGGAGGACGAAACGGAGGAAATATCGCTGTCAGAACAGATTCTGTACGGATTTATCCACGCCTGGAACGAAAGACCGTAAGCGTGAGCCTGTTCAACCATAATTTTATACGGGTCAAACGAGGGCGAAACCCCGATTTTTCCCGTCACGTATTTTGACCACGGATAGTAGTCGGACTTATAAAAGGCGTCGCCAAATGCTCTTGCGTGGACATAGACGGTATTAAGCCCCAAATCAACGCAGTTTTCATACACTCTTTTTATGTTGGCGGTGAACTGACTCTCGCTTTTTCCCGTCAGAAGCGTCGAAAGCTCGATATAAGAAATCCAAACGCCCTTAACCTCGCTGTAATTAAGCGGCACGTAGGAATTTACACCGCCCTGTAAGGGAGGCTCGGTTTTTACCGTAGTTTCTTCCGTCAGAGGCTCGGTCGTGGTTTGTTCGGTTGTAGTAGGTTCGGGGGTTGTCGGAGTTGTTTTTTCGGTTGTAGTCTGAGCCGTCGTTTTTTCGGTTGTGGTCTGAGCCGTCGTTTTTTCAGTTGAAGCCTGAGTTATCGGCTCTCCCGTAAGCTCGCTTTCGCCCGTGCTTTCATCAGTAACCTCGTCGGGAGCGGTTGTCTGTGAAAAAATCGGCGTTTCAACAGGCTCGTCGGGTATGTCCTGAGCAGACTGAGGCTCGCTGAAGGAAGTTATAACCGTAGCGCCCGTAAAATGATTGACATTATCTATATCGGGTTGTTTCTGACTACACGCGCACAAAACCGCACACACGCAGGCAAGAAACGGAATAAATCTTTTTTTCATATTTTTTCCTTTCACGGAAAGTATAATCCAATAAATTATAGCACTTTTTACGACAATAGTCAACTTGCTTCGACTTCGTGTTAAAACATTGACATCTATATAAAATTATAGTATAATTGATGAGTATTAAATTATGGGGGACTAAAAAATGGGACTTACATTAACAGAAAAAATCATCAGCAAGCATATTGTTGACGGTGAAATGACAAAAGGCACGGAAATCGGCCTTAAAATCGACCAGACATTAACTCAGGACGCTACGGGAACAATGGCGTACCTTCAGTTTGAAGCTATGGGAGTTGACAGAGTAAGAACGGAAAAGTCCGTTGCTTATATCGACCATAACACTCTCCAGTCAGGCTTTGAAAACGCAGACGACCATCGCTTTATCGGAAGCATTGCCAAAAAGCACGGTATCTGGTTCTCTCGCCCCGGTAACGGTATTTGCCATCAGGTTCATCTCGAACGCTTCGGAAAGCCCGGTAAGACTCTTATCGGTTCAGACAGCCATACTCCCACAGGCGGCGGTATCGGTATGCTTGCGTTTGGTGCGGGCGGTCTTGACGTTGCGGTTGCAATGGGCGGCGGTGCATATTACATAACAATGCCGAAGGTAGTAAATATAAAGCTCACAGGAAAACTCAACGACTGGGTTTCCGCCAAGGACGTAATCCTCAGAGTTCTTCAGATTCTCTCCGTTAAGGGCGGCGTGGGTAAGGTAATGGAATATACGGGTGAAGGCGTTAAAAGCCTCTCCGTTCCTGAACGTGCAACTATTACAAATATGGGCGCTGAGCTTGGTGCAACAACCTCCATCTTCCCTTCTGACGAAACAACAAAGGCGTTCCTCAAGGCTCAGGGCCGTGAAGAAGATTACGTTGAGCTTTGCGCTGACAGCGACGCTGTTTATGACGAAACGGTTGAAATTAACCTTTCTGAGCTTGTACCGCTTGCGGCTTGCCCTCATAGCCCCGATAACGTAAAATCAATCGACGAAATCGGCGCAATCAAGGTTGACCAGGTCTGCATCGGCTCTTGCACAAACTCGTCCTTACAGGATTTACTCAAGGTTGCTCATATCCTCAAGGGAAAAACAGTTCATCCCGACGTAAGCCTTGCGATCGCTCCCGGCTCCAAGCAGGTTTACAATATGATGGCTCAGTGCGGTGCGCTCTCTGACCTCATCGACGCAGGTGCGAGAATCCTTGAATGTGCTTGCGGTCCTTGCATCGGTATGGGACAGTCGCCAAACTCTAAGGGCATTTCTCTCAGAACATTTAACAGAAACTTTGAAGGAAGAAGCGGAACAAAGGACGGTCAGATTTACCTTGTTTCTCCCGAAACTGCCGCCGCTTCTGCAATCACGGGCGTATTTACCGACCCCAGAACTCTTGGCGCAATGCCTCCTTACATTATGCCTGAGAAGTTCTATATCAACGATAATATGGTTGCTGCTCCTGCAAGCGAGGCTGAAGCTAAGGACGTTGAAATCCTCAGAGGTCCAAACATCAAGCCCTTCCCTGTCAACACTCCGCTTGCTCAGACGGTTGAGGCTCTTGCTACTCTCAAGGTCGGCGACAATATCACTACTGACCATATTATGCCTGCGGGTGCAAAGATATTACCGCTTCGTTCAAATATCCCCGCTATTTCTCAGCACTGCTTTGCTGTTTGTGACGAAACCTTCCCCAAGCGTGCGCTCGAAGCAAACTCAACTATTATCGTTGGCGGCTCGAACTACGGTCAGGGCTCGTCAAGAGAACATGCGGCGCTTGCTCCTCTTTACCTTGGCGTAAAGGCAATCGTCTGCAAGTCCTTCGCACGTATCCACAGACAGAACCTCATCAACAACGGTATCATTCCGCTTTGCTTTGATAACGAGGCTGATTACGATAAGATCGACCAGGGCGACAAGCTTTGCCTTGAAAATATCAGAGACGTTATTGCAAACGACGGAAAAATCGTCCTCAAGAATCTCACTAAGGGAACAGAAATCCCTGTAAACTGCGAGCTTTCCGAAAGAGGTAAGGCTATGATTCTTGCAGGCGGTCTGCTCAACTATACAAAACAGAATGGGTGAGTGATTATGAAAAAATTTCTTCTGACAGCTGTTCTCTCTTTTATCGCAGGTCTTGTTTACGCTTTTGTAAAGAGCGACGTTACAATTGAATTTGAATGCTGTGATTGCGATAATTGCAATTGCTGTGACGATTGCGAGGAGTGACTATGAAAAAATCAACAGCTTTTTTAATGACAGCGGCGGCCTTTGCCGCAGGAGCTTACGCAGGCTTTTGTGCCTTTGCCGCAAAAAACGAATTTAAGAAAAACGCCGCACGCGCCGATATTGACGACGATAGCCCGATTTCCGAGCTTGAAGCGCTCGACGGCGTAAAGGGCGACGAAATCTATCAATAATCTGAAAGGAAAATAAAGCCAATGCAGAAAATAAAGATGTCCACTCCTCTCGTTGAGATGGACGGCGACGAAATGACACGAGTAATCTGGAAAATGATAAAGGATATTCTCCTTGAGCCTTACGTTGAGCTTAATACTGAATATTACGACTTAGGTCTTGTTCACAGAAACGAAACCGACGACCAGGTTACAATCGACAGTGCAAACGCTACAAAGAAATACGGCGTTGCGGTAAAGTGCGCTACAATTACACCTAACGCTCAGAGAATGACCGAATACAACCTCAAGCAGATGTGGAAATCTCCTAACGGTACTATCCGTGCAATTCTTGACGGAACAGTTTTCAGAGCCCCCATTATCGTTAAGGGAATCACTCCCCTCATTCCTACTTGGGAAAAGCCGATTACTATTGCCCGTCACGCTTACGGCGACGTTTACAAGAACACGGAAATGCAGGTTAAGAAAGGCTCTAAGGCTGAGCTTATCGTAACCGATAAGGACGGAAACGAAACCCGTGAGCTTATATTTGATTTTGCAAAGTCAGACGGAATTATCCAGGGACTTCACAACATCGACGACAGTATTGCAAGCTTCGCTCGTTCTTGCTTTAACTTTGCTCTTGATATAAAGCAAGATCTGTGGTTTGCAACTAAGGATACTATTTCTAAGAAATACGACCACAGATTCAAGGATATTTTCCAGGAAATCTACGACGCTGAATACGCTGAAAAGTTTAAGGCGGCAGGAATCGAATATTTCTATACTCTTATCGACGACGCTGTTGCCCGTGTCGTTCGTTCAAAGGGCGGATATATCTGGGCTTGTAAGAACTATGACGGCGACGTAATGTCCGATATGGTTGCAACGGCCTTCGGAAGCCTTGGAATGATGACCTCCGTTCTCGTGTCTCCCGAAGGAGTTTATGAGTACGAGGCAGCTCACGGAACTGTTACACGCCACTATTATAAGCACCTCAAGGGCGAAGAAACTTCTACTAACTCCGTTGCTACAATCTTCGCTTGGACGGGCGCTCTCAAAAAGCGCGGTCAGCTCGACTCCAACGCCGAGCTTGAGGCTTTCGCTCAGAAACTCGAAGAAGCAACAATCAAAACTATCGAAGACGGCGTGATGACAGGCGACCTTGTTGCCCTCTCAAGCCTTGAAAATAAAACAAAGGTTAACACTCAGGACTTCCTGCTTGCAATTAAAGAAAGACTCGACGCAATTCTTAACTGATTGGAGGCGATATTCTTGCAGAAGAACGATAAAATTTCAAACTCGGTTATAAGACGCCTTCCGAGATACTATCGCTTTTTGGGAGAGCTTCAGAAGGAAGGAACCACAAAAATTTCCTCCCGTGAGCTTTCTGAAAAGATGAAGCTTACCGCTTCACAGATAAGACAGGACCTTAACTGCTTCGGCGGCTTCGGTCAACAGGGTTATGGCTATAATGTCGCTGAGCTCAGAAATGAAATCGGGAACATTATCGGCGTAAAAAAACAGCTCAGAACCGTTCTTATCGGCGTGGGTAATCTCGGACGGGCAGTTGCACTTCACCTTAACTTTGAAAAAAGCGGCTGTAAGCTCATCGGGGTTTTTGACTCAAACGAAGAGCTTCGGGACGAAGAAATCGGCGAACTGAAAATAAGGCACACATCCGAGCTTTCCTCCTTCTGCAAGGAAAAAAAGCCCGAAATAGCAATTCTCTGTATCCCAAAGAACGCCGCAAAGACGCTTACAGACCAGCTTATTTCTCTTGGAATAAAGGCGTTCTGGAACTTCTCACATTTTGACATCAATCTTGAATACGACGATATAATCGTTGAAAACGTTCATTTGGGAGACAGCTTACTTACTCTTGCCTACCGTGTAAATAACGAGGAGCAAAAATGATGGATATTATATCAAATATTAATCTGCGATTTCCGTTTGCGGCGCTGATTCTCCTTATTATAATCGGCGTGGTTAACATAAGGAAGAGAAAGATTCCGCTGAGGTCAATGAAGCTGTTCACTCAGCTTTACGCAATAATGACCTTCAACATTCTTGCCGAAATCGGAACGCTTGTTTGTCTTTATAATTTTGAATCTGTTCCCACTGTTGTGACAGATATTGTACATATTATATTTATTTTGTCACTGTGTCTGATGACGTGGCGATTCTTTATGTATATTGTTCACACCTCCGCCAGACGTTCCGATCTTAAAATACCGATTCTGCTCCTTACGACTACGCCGATGCTTGTTGCGGTTATCGCTTGCATTTTCGGAAAGATTTACTATTACTCAGACGGCTTCTTTGTGTACTCTTACGGCTCGATGCCCTCAAGCATTTACGTTTGCATAGCCTTATATATGCTTTCAGGCATAATCTGCGCAATTCTTCATAGAAACAGGATTGCTCCTCAGAGACTTAAAAATATCTTCTTTGCAGTCGGTATCTGGATTATTTGTGCAATTATTCAGCTTATTGAGCCAAGAATCCTTATATCAAGTATCGGCGGTGCGGCGCTTCTTTACTTTA
>JAZNST010000063.1:0-4003 GCA_045591405.1 Ruminiclostridium sp. | reverse complement strand
GGGTGGTTTTGGAGGGGAGGCGCCCAAGCCCTCGCCGAGCTCGGCGTACCCCGAAGGCGAGGGGCGAGGTGTCGCGGAGCGACAGCGAGCCTGGTGCCTGAGTGGGTGCCAAGAGCGAGGCGACTTGATTTTAGAACGGATATAAAAAGGAGAGGCGCCCCCTCCGAAGCCGCCTTTAACTACATCAGTTCCTCTTATCCGTTGGCGAACACAAGCGCAAACCCTCGTGGCACCCACTCAGCCTCACGCTCGCCGCCAAAGCTCCGCTTTGCCGCCTCGCCTTCGGCTTCGGGGTACGCTGAGGCTTTGCGTGCTCGCCCCTCCCACAGCCGCCCTTTCCGCACAGGCACAGGGCGCAGCCCAGCGCTTTCGCCTGCGGCGAAAGCGCAAACGGGCGGCGGCTTCGCCTCACTCCGTTCGTCTACGCCCCGCCCTCTCTCGCCTCGCTTCGCTCGGCTTCGGGGCTGCGCCCCTGCCCTGCCACTCGCTTTTCTCATAAACAAAAAAGCAGTACCCAATCGTACTGCTTTTAATATTATAGATTACCAGTAAACGTCGTTTGCGCCCTCTTTGAGAACGTAAATGTCAACCTGGTGTGCGCCGTAAGCGCAGGCTGTATCGTAAGCGTCCGCGGTAAGTCCCATGTAAAGGTCAACGAGAACTCCGTGCGCTGTGAGGTCGCCCGTGTCTGACGCAATCGCATAACCGTAAACGTGGCCGCTGTCTCTAGAAACGATATAAAGCTCTGAGCCAAAGGGGATTACGTCGGGGTCAACCGCAACAGAGCCGATAATGAGAGGTCTGCCGCTATAAGTGCCACAGCCCGGAGGCGAGGTATACGCGGTTGATTTTCCCGAAACAACGTATTCATATTCAGCAGGGAGTCCGTTCACGAGCTTGAGGTTTTCTGAATCAAGCTTACTGTACGGAGTTGCAAGAGCTGTACCCTGGCTTATAACCTCTGTCACAGGCTCTTTTGTAATGCTTGTGCTTACAGGGGTTTCGCTTACTCTGACGCCGTTTACGTATTTTACAAGGCTGATGCTTTCTCTTGCGCCGTTTTCGCCCTTGACGGTAACGGCTGTTTCATACATAGAAACGAGATTGCTCTTATTATAAACGGTTTCGTAGGGGATAATCTCTACCGTTTTATTCTGTGCGTAGCGAACTCGCGTAACGGTAATAATCATTTCTTCCGTTACAGGCTCGTCAAGCTCACAGTCAAGATAGTCTTCTTCTTTAAGCTCGATTCCTGCTCTTTCAAGGAGCTGTTCTACCGTCTGTCCTGCAGTCTGGAGAGTAAGAACCTTTCCGTCTACTGCAATATAAGCGTCGTAAGCTCTCATCACGTTGATTTCTCTTACGTTCTGACAGGTTTCGTTAAGGTCGGGGAGAACAAAGTCGTTTTCACCTACCAAAACGCCCGAACGAGCTATTGCGTCGGCAACGGTTTCGTCGTAAGCACATTCTACGTAAACGGGTTCTTCCCCTTCGGGAATTACTGCTACGGTAACTGAACGGTAAATAGTAATATACGCTTCGTTATCCTTTACGCCGTCAAACAGCACTCGGTCGTATTCTCCTACGGTGATATTCTGTTCTTCAAGGATATCTTCCAGCTCGTCGAACATTGTGAACACACGGTACTGTTCGCCGTTATCATTGATGAAGGCCTCGTATCTGAAATAAAGCATACCTGTCATAAGGAAAACCACGCTCACCGACACAAGCCCTAAAAGCAAGCCTGCAAATCTGTGGTTTCTGAGCGAATTTTTCTTAGATGCGATAAAGTTCAAGACCTTCGGGATTTTCGTCTGAAAAAAGCTTTTCATAAAATCCTCCTTCTGTCTGTTTTCTACACTTTGAGTTTTGACGGATTATATATCTTTATTCCGCCTATTATACTCTACTCATTATACAATTCGGTTTGCAGCCTGTCAAACAATTTCAACACCCTCTTTTTATATAAAATGCACAATGAAACCTTGTAACCGCTTTGTAACCATTTTGTAATAAATGTTGCTTTTCTGTATTTTTTGTCGCTTTTATACCATTTGTAAATTTTTCTTCGTCGAATTTACCGAAAAGCACTTTTTGTCGTTTCTGTTTATTTTCTATGATTTTACTGAACATTGTTGAAGCTGATTGTGCAATTGCAACATCAAAAAACAAAAAAGCAGGCTCGAAAAAAGCCTGCCTTATTGTCATTTTATCTCGGTTTCAAGCGTAAAATCGGGCTTAATAGAAGAAACCTCCGATGCGTTCTCGGTTCTTTCAATATAATACTGCGCTTCCATGCTTTCAACAAGCGACCGAACCGCCTCTTTAAGCTCGTCGTAGCTCATATTTTGAATAGCTGTCAGCTGCTCGTTATTGAGTAGCGGGCGTATTTTTTCTATAAGAGACAGGTCGGTTCCCTGCGCCAGCGTATAAATCTCCTCTATGCTGAGGTTCGCTCTTATAATTTCAAACGCCTCGTCAGCGTAACGGTTGTCTGTGTAGCGGAAGGTTTTAAGCTCCTTTATCTGATTTCCGCTGTTGTCGATAGAGTAATTGTCCCTGTAAATAAGCTCCCCTGCCGTTACAAAGCTGAAGCCCTTTTGGCTTAGCTGTGAGAGAATTTCGGGGAGGGCGGCGGTTGTGTTTTCAAGGTCGTTATGGAACAGAAGAATTGAGCCGTCGGTCGTTTTTTCCGTTACTCTATTAATAATAGTATCGGGCGAAGGCTCCTCCCAATCAATACTGTCAACTGACCACTGAACGAAATAATACCCCATTCCCTCGACCGTATCTACCGAAATATCGTCATATTCGCCGTATGGCGCACGGTAAAGCTCAGGGGCTTTCCCTGTTATCATCTCGATTTTTCTTCCGCATTCCTTCGTATCGGCAATCACATCGTTTATATTCATTCCTGAAAGATGGGGGTGCTTGTCGGAATGGTTTGCAATTTCGTGTCCCGCTTCATACATTTTTCTCACGTCCTCAGGATATTTGTCGCAAAATTCCCCTGTGACAAAGAAGGTAGCCTTTGCCCCGACGGTTTTAAGAATAGCAAGAAGCTCGTCTGTGTTGCTGTTGCCCCACGCACAGTCAAAGGTCAACGCAATTTTTCCGTCGTTTCTGTGAACGCTGTAAATGGGGATTTTTCTGCTCTGTGCGCTTGCCGTCATAGACGACATTATAAGCGCAATCGCCATAGCGGCACCGATAAGAACGGTAAGAACGATTGTGATGACTCTGAGCGCATTTTTTCTCGTTGTTGTCAATGCAAGCATAATCTTTTTCCTTTCTGTGATTTTTGTCTAATTTTATGCCGATTGAAAGGACAAAAGAACAAGCCGCCGTATATTCTGTGTAAAAAACCAATATACTAAACAAAACGAAAGGAGCTATCATGAAAACTAATACCAAAAAGCGAATTATCGCAATTGCAATTCCTCTTGGCGTGGGAGTTGCCTCGTCTCTTATTACTATGAACGCCTTTGAAGCCTACGAGAGCTTCCCTCGTGCGCCGCTGTCGCCGCCTGCGTTTTTGTTCCCGATTGTATGGACGATTCTTTTTATCCTTATGGGAATTGCCTCTTATCTCGTTGCGGTAAGCGCTGACACGGAAAACTCAAAAAAGGCGCTGATTCTCTATGGGGTTCAGCTCGTGGTCAACTTTTTCTGGCCGATTTTCTTTTTTAACCTCCAATGGTTCACCTTTGCTTTTATCTGGCTTGCGATTTTATGGCTTCTGATAATCGCAACAGGCGTCGCCTTCAGTAAAATCAACCTGAAAGCCGCCGCACTTCTTATCCCCTATTTTCTCTGGACTTCCTTTGCCGGCTATCTTAACCTCTTCGTCGCTATGAATACGCAAGGCTGATTATATCGGTGACGTTCACAGACGTCATCGCCGCTAAAAGTAAACGCCCTGTTTGATACGGGGCGTATTTTTTCAGAAAGTAAGGCGGAGCGAGCGCCGAGGCAAGTCGGATCGTAGCCATGTCGTTCTGTG
>JAZNST010000062.1:0-29944 GCA_045591405.1 Ruminiclostridium sp. | reverse complement strand
CTCAGAATGCGGGCGCAAAGCGCGTTTCTATTATCGAAGAGCCTATGGCGGCGGCAATAGGTGCAGGGCTTCCTGTTGCTGAGCCTACGGGAAGTATGATTGTCGATATCGGCGGCGGTACGAGCGAGGTTGCCGTGATTTCTCTTGGCGGTATCGTAACGTCCCGATCCGTAAGAGTTGCAGGCGACGAGTTCGACCAGTCTATTATCAATTACATCAAGAAAAAATATAACCTCTTAATCGGTGAAAGAACAGCCGAAAATATCAAGATGGGAATAGGCTCCGCTTTCCCTTACGCTGATAACGAGCCTGTAATGGACATCAAGGGCAGAAACCTTATGAACGGTCTGCCTGAAAATATTACAGTAACGAGCGAAGAAATCAGAGAAGCTCTTTCCGAGCCTTTGAGTAACGTCGTTGAAGCAATCAAGACGACTCTTGAAAAGACTCCTCCTGAGCTTGCCGCAGATATTATCGACCAGGGTATTATGCTTGCAGGCGGCGGCGCTCTTCTTAAAGGTCTTGATCTTCTTATAAATCACGAAACGGGAATGCCCGTGAAGATAGCTGAAAGACCGCTTGACTGTGTTGCAGACGGAACAGGCGCAGTTCTCGAAAATATCGAAAAGCTCATTGACGTTCTCAGCGACGACGACAGAAGCTACTAAAAAACAGGGCGGGATTAAAACCGCCCTTTTTGCACTTTTATTAAGGAGGAACTATGAAGGAATTTTTCAAAAGTAAAAAGTTCAAAGTCCTCGTGTGCATATTTGCCGTAATTTTCGGTTTTATGATTTACGTTGCAGTTTCAGCAGGCGCCGCTTCGGCACCTCAGACATTCTTCGAGGCAGTTTCACGCCCGTTCGTATCAATGGCGACAGGGGTTTCAAACTGGATAAACGAAACTATTGACAAATTTTCCAATGCAGACAAGTATAAGCAGGAAAACGAAATTCTCAGGCAGCAGCTTTCAGAGATGTACGAGGGCTATCTTATCAAGGAAGAGCTTGAAAAGGAAAATGAACAGCTCAAAGAGATGCTCGGAATAGAAAAAGAGAACACGGATTATCAGTGGAGTGCGCCTTGTATTGTAACAGCAAGAAACGCAGGCGACATCTTCGGCGGCTTTACGATAAACAGGGGAAAGAACGACGGACTGGCTCTTAACGACCCTGTGTTTACTTCGATAGGGCTTGTGGGTATTATTTCAGAAATTTCCCCGTCTTATTCAAAGGTAACGACTATTCTTTCAACTGAGCTTCAGATAGGCGCAAGAACGGTTGAAAGCGGAGACATCGGGGTTATTGAAAATAAGCTTGAATATTCGGCGGATGGCTATTGCGTGATGAGCTACGTTCCTGTTGATAATAAGATAAAAATAGGCGAAATAGTTGTTACAACAGGAAGTAACATATTCCCGAAGGATATACCCATAGGTCAGGTCAAGGAGATTATAAAGGACGATAACGGTCTTTCGGTTCACGTGATTATTGAACCGCTTGAAAACCCTTTTAAGGTTTCCGACGTTTTTGCAATCACAGATTTTTACGGTCAGGGTGAAATAACCGAATAACAGGAGCGATAATGAAATTCAGAGTGGTTTCCAATAGGGCGATGACAAGAAAAATGAAAACGCAGGTTTTCCTGCGTTGGCTTTTTTATGCCCTGACGCTGATGTTGGCTTTTTCGCTTATGTCTTGCGGAGCGTTCAGAACGTGGCAACCGTATTTTATTATCCCGCTGTGCATAGGAGTGGCTATGCGTGAACAGGAATTTTCTTCCTCAGTTTTCGGTATTTTCTGCGGTTTTTTCCTTGATATCGGAACAGGAATGTTGTTTGGCTTTCACGCGCTGATACTGATGATTGCGTGTATGTTTACGTCGCTTTTATCAAGAAATCTTATAAAGGTCAATATACTGAATCATTTGATTTGTACGGCAATAACGACGCTGTTGACCTTTGCTCTTTTTTATTCCTTCAGATACGCAATCTGGGACCTTGACGGCGCAGAGCTTCTGATATGGCGGATTTATCTGCCTTCATTCATAGCGACCTGCGTTACTTCGTTTTCGCTTTTCCTTCTCACTAAGTTCATTGCAACACATCTTGGACTTGAGGAGGTAAAGGAGGTTCAGAGCGACAACAAGGAGTCTGACAAAAAAACTGACAGGAGGTAGTGGTAGAATGCGTGCGGGATTGATAATCAGGAACGCTTTTCTTGTGCTTATTGCGCTGGTGATTGCGGGCGCTTACTCAATTCAGCTTATGTCTATTCAGATTGTTGACGGCGAGTATTACGCTTCTCAGACAAAACAGCTGCTTGAAGCCACTCAATCCGTTCAGGCGTCAAGAGGTCAGATTGCCGACGTTAACGGAACTGTCCTTACCACAAATAAAATCGTATATAAAGTTATAATTCAGAAGGCGTTTTTTCCTTCGGAATCGCAAAACGAGATAATTTCATATTTATTGTCTGTTATGAACAAAAATGGTCAGAAGTGGATAGATACCATTCCTATTACGATGACGGAGCCGCTTCGATTTACTGACGTTTCAGATGAAAAGCTTGATGCTTTCAAGGAAAAAATCAGAGTCAACGTTGACGCTACCGTTGAAAACTGCATTGACGCACTTGCTAAGCTCTATAAGCTTGACCTTGAAAAATATGACGACGTGACAGCCCGTTGTATTCTCGGCGTAAGATACCAGATGACGCAGAGCGATTTTTCTTATAATAACCGATACGTGTTTGCAGAAGATATAGACCTCAGGACTGTTACTGCCATAAAGGAACAGTCTGCGCTTCTTGCAGGCATAGATATAATAGAGGAGCCTGAGCGTGTTTATGTGAGAAGCTCGACCGCACCTCATATTCTCGGTACCTATGAGCCGATAAATATCGACGAATATAACGAGCTTAAAGACGAAGGGTACAGCCTTAACGACAATATCGGAAAATTCGGTATTGAGCTTATGATGGAAGATGAGCTGAGAGGAGAAAACGGCGTAAGAACTATTATCCGTGACTCAAGCGGTAATGCGGTTTCTGATGAAATAACCAGCACCGTTCAGCCCGGAAACAGCGTGAAGCTCACTATTGACGCAGATTTTCAGGACGACTTACAGACAATTCTTCAAAATCAGATAAATTGGCTTCATTATAACAACGACCCTAACCGAGGCAATGAGTGTCCTGCGGGGGCAGTCGTGGTTCTTAATGCAAAGACAGGGGCGGTTTTGGGAACGGCGTCTTATCCGACTTATGATATCAACGATTACCTCGACGACTATTTCGGGGTACTTAACAGAGAATATTCACCGCTTCTTAACAGGGCGCTGAACGGTCTTTACCGTCCCGGCTCAGCCTTTAAGACGATAAATTCTATCGCAGGGCTTTCAGAAGGATTAATCGACAGAAACTCAAGGGGCATCTGCACAGGACGATATACCTATTACAGCGACTATCAGCCCGGTTGCACAGGCTCGCACTACGGATATAACGTCATAGATTCGCTTTACGTTTCGTGCAATATCTTCTTCTATGATCTTGGAAGACAGCTTGGAATTGACAAGCTTGCTGAATATGCGAACGCTTTTGGCTACGGAACTGAGCTTGGACTTGGACTTGGCGAGTCAACGGGCAGATTTATAACCCCGGAAATCTTTGAAAAGATTACGGGCGTTACGTGGACTCCGGGTAACGTTCTTCAGGCTTCGATCGGTCAGTCAGAAACTCAGGTAACTCCGCTTAACCTTGCTGTTCAGGCGCTTACTCTTGCAAACGACGGCGTAAGATATAAACCGTACGTCATTGATTCTGTGTGGAATTATGATTATACCGAGATGATTTCCAAAACTCAGCCACAGGTTGCGGCTGTGATTGACGACAAGGGAAGTAACGCCTTTGAAGTTGTAAGAGAAGGAATGATAAAGGTTTCGACGTGGTGCACGTGGCCAACGGGATCTGATAAGTGGACGTTCGATTATCTGCCTTACGAGGTTGCAATAAAAACAGGTACGGCTGAGTCTGACTCAAGCTATAATACCTTTACTTCAACCGTTATGGGCTATTATCCCGCACACGATCCGCAGATTGCATTCGGGATAATTCTTGAAAAGGGCGAATACTCGCGATATATGATAAGAAATATCATCGACGCATATTTCTACGATTGCTATGAGCCTGACGTTGACGAGGAGGGCAATATCATATCCCCGTGGAAACGCTGGGACGGGGAGAAAACACCTGTAAGATAATTGTTGATTTTGCATAAAAAAATCAAAAAAATAGCATTAAATCTACCAAATATTTCTTTTTTTGCAATAAAACTCTTTCAAATATTGTGAAAATGTGTTACAATTACACCTAGGTATTGAGAATGTCGGAGGTGGATTATGTCACAGATAATCGCAGTTACCGCAGGAAAGGGTGGAACAGGGAAGTCAACGACATCAGCGAATGTCGCAACGATGCTTGCGCTTGAAGGAAAAAAGGTGCTTCTCGTTGAGCTTGACTTCGGTCTGAGATGCCTTGATATAATTCTTGGCGTACAGTCTTCAATAAGACACGACATAGGCGAATACCTTGAAGGAAAGGTAGATATTCTTGACGCTACAACTCAGGTGGTCGAAAGAAGCCCTAATCTTTACCTTGTTTGTGCAACTCGAAACCCGTTTATCGAAATTGACCCTGAGAAAATTTTGGGCGTGTGTAACGAGATGCGTGAACATTTTGATTATATCATTGTCGATACTGCCGGTGTGGGCGATTCGGTTTTTAACGTAATCAAGGGCGCGGATATGATTCTTATGGTCACTACTCCCGATACTATCTGCGTGCGTGACTCGGCTATTTTATCTGACTTTCTTTACATCAAAAGCTGTACCAATCAGAAGCTGATAATCAACAAGGTCAGCAGTAAATTTAAGAGCGAGGAAATTCTTTACGACCTTGACTCGGTTATGGATACGGTCGGAATACCGCTTCTGGGCGTTGTTCCTGAGGACAATCATATAAGAGTGTGCGGAGCAAAGGGCTTGCCTCTTCCTGCTAAGAGCGCAGGATATAAAGCTTTTAACGCTGTTGCACATCGTATAATCGGCGACGACGTTCCGTTGACGATAAAAATTAATTAAGCTGGAGGGAATATGAATATTGCACTTATTGCTCACGATTCAAAAAAAGAACTCATGGTTCAGTTCTGCATTGCGTATTGCGGAATTCTGAGCCGACATAGTATCTGTGCAACAGGAACAACGGGTAAGCTTGTTTCTGAGGCAACAGGACTTCATATTCAAAGAACGCTCAGCGGTGCTCAGGGCGGCGACCAGCAGATTGCGGCAAGAATTTCCTGTAATGAAATAGACGTTCTGATATTCTTCAGAGATCCTATGTCAAATCTCCAGGAGCCAAGCGTTGCAAACCTTCTGCGTCTGTGTGACGTGCATAATATTCCTGTTGCAACTAACATTGCAACGGGCGAAGCACTCATACATGCGCTTGAACGAGGCGACCTTGACTGGCGCGAAATCGTAAGAGTATAGCACAAAAGCGTACTTTGAGTACGCTTTTCTTATGTATAAAAAAGAACAGATGAGAGGTAAAAATGGAACTTATTACAAAAACCCCCAAGGGAACTATGGACAAGCTCCCGCAAGATATATATAAATGGCACACTGTCGAAAAAATCGCAAAGGAAGCCGCTGAAGCTTACGGCTGTAAGGAGATAAGAACTCCTACCTTTGAGCACACAGAGCTTTTCCAGCGTGGCGTTGGAGACACAACCGACGTTGTTCAGAAGGAAATGTATACCTTTACCGATAAAGGCGGCAGAAGCATCACGCTCAAGCCCGAAGGTACGGCGGGAGCTGTTCGTGCTTCAATCGAACACGGCTTCATTAATGGCGCTTTACCTGTAAAGCTTTATTATTTTACTCGCTGCTTCCGCTATGAAAAGGCTCAGAAGGGACGTTTGCGTGAATTCAATCAGTTCGGCGTGGAAATACTCGGCGCTTCTTCTCCGATTTCTGACGCTGAAGTTATCTGTATGGTAGACGATATTTTCAAGCGTCTTGGCTTAAAGGATATTTCCCTTGAAATCAACAGTATCGGTTGCCCCGAATGTCGTGCGAAATATCAGCAGGCTTTAAGAGAATATTTCTCACAGTATAAGGAAAGCCTTTGTGAGACTTGTCTTGAAAGACTTGAGAGAAACCCGATGAGGCTTCTTGACTGTAAGAGCGAAATTTGTAAGAAAAACGCAGAAAACGCACCTCTTATACTTGATTACCTTTGCGACGACTGTAAGGCACACTTTGAAACAGTAAAGAACGCTCTTGACGCAATGAAGGTGAGCTATAAAATCAATCCGAGAATTGTAAGAGGTCTTGATTACTATACAAATACCGTTTTCGAGTTCATTTCCAACAGCATAGGTTCTCAGGGCACAATCTGCGGCGGAGGTCGTTACAACGGACTTGTCGAGCAGGTTTGCGGAGCTTCTGTTGCGGGACTTGGCTTTGCGATGGGACTTGAGCGTATCATCATGGTTATGGAGGAGCAGGGGCTTGATTTTGAACCTGCAAAGGAATGTGATCTTTACATTGCAAGCTTTGACGAAAAAACGGCTGTCTATGCCGCAAAGCTCGTAAGAAGCCTTCGTGAAATGGGCTTTTGGGCTGAGTGCGACCTTGTAGGCAGAGGGCTGAAGGCTCAGATGAAATACGCTGACAAGCTCGGTGCAAGATTCAGTATGGTAATCGGCGATAACGAAATCGAACAGGGCAAGGCTGAAATAAAGAATATGAAGACGGGCGAAAAGCTCCTTGTTTCAATAGGAGACGATTTTGCAGGAGCTGTCAACACAATTCTTATGGACATCGGCTTATAACAAAAGACGAGACAGGCGGTATTTGCCGCCTGTTTTTTTATATTTTCTATTGTCTTTTCGGGCAATATGTGGTATAATAACCTAGAATTTTGAAATTGTGAGGAAAGACAAATGGCAGATTTAATGAAGGGAATGAGTCGTACACATTACTGCGGCGAGGTAGAAGGAATAGGAAACGAGGTAACGGTAGGTGGATTTACTCAGCGTATCCGTGACAAGGGAAGCCTCATTTTCATCGATCTTCGTGACCGCACGGGAATTGTTCAGCTCGTTTTTGACGATACAACAGACAGAGAGGTTTTTGAAAAAGCGAAAACCGTCAGAAGCGAATTTGTCCTTATGGCAAAGGGAACTCTCAGAAAGCGTGAAAGCGTAAACGCTGAAATTAAGACGGGCGACGTTGAAATTCTTGTAAGCGAGCTTAGAATTTTATCAAGAGCAAACACAACCCCGTTTGAAATTACCTCTGACACAAAGGTAAACGAGGAGCTTCGTCTTAAATACCGCTATCTTGACCTTAGAAGAAAGCCGCTTCAGGATAATATCATAATGCGTCATAAGATTGCAAAGATTGCCCGTGATTATTTTTATGACAACGGCTTCCTTGAAATCGAAACTCCGATGATGATGAAATCAACTCCCGAAGGCGCAAGAGACTACCTTGTTCCCTCAAGAATCCATCACGGAAAATTCTACGCATTACCGCAATCGCCTCAGATTTATAAGCAGCTTCTTATGATTTCGGGCTTTGACCGTTATATTCAGCTTGCAAGATGCTTCAGAGACGAGGATCTTCGTGCAGACAGACAGCCTGAATTTACTCAGATTGACCTTGAAATGTCGTTTGTAGACGTAGAAGATATTCTGAAAATCGGCGAGGGCTTTATCGAAAAGCTTATGAAGGAGACTATCGGGGTTGAAATAAAAACTCCGCTTGCCCGTCTTACCTATAACGACGCAATGAATCTTTACGGCTCGGATAAGCCCGATACAAGATTTGATATGCTTATTACCGATATTTCCGATATCGTCAAGGAAAGTGGTTTTAGCGTATTTTCGGGTGCAATCGCCGCAGGCGGAAGCGTTCGCGGTATTGTTGCAAAGAATGCAGCTCAGACTCTCACGAGAAAAGAAATCGACAAGCTCACAGAGGCGGCAAAGGGAATCGGCGCCAAGGGACTTGCTTATATCAGATGGGTTGACGACGAGCCTAACTGCTCATTCGCAAAGTTTATGGCACCGGGCGAGCTTCAGGCTATTCTTGATAAGCTCGGTTGCGAAAAGGGAGACGTTGCGCTTATCGTAGCGGATAAGAATAAGGTTGTTCTTCCTGTACTCGGAGCGCTCAGATTAAGAGTTGCAAAGCAGCTCGATATAATCCCTGAGGGCTTTAACTTCCTTTGGATTACAGAATTCCCGTTCTTTGAATATAACGAAGAAACAGACCATTGGGACGCAATGCATCATCCGTTTACAATGCCTCTTGACGAAACGATTCAGTATCTTGATTCAGCTCCCGAAAAGGTGTTTGCAAAGTGCTACGACCTCGTTCTCAATGGAACAGAGCTTTGTAGCGGTTCAATAAGAATTACTGATTACGAGCTTCAGCAGAAGATGTTTGAAGCGCTCGGACTTTCCGAAGAAGAAATCGAAGCAAAGTTCGGCTTCCTTGTAGACGCATATAAATATGCCGCACCTCCTCACGGCGGTATGGGAATCGGTCTTGACCGTTTGGCAATGCTTATCTGTGGCGCTGAAAGCCTCAGAGACGTTGTTGCGTTCCCGAAAATTAAGGACGCAAGCGAGCTTATGTCTGATTGTCCGTCAGCTGTTGATAACGCTCAGCTCGATGAGCTTCATATTAAAGTAACTGAGGAATAAATATCAAGCACGCTGTTGCCTAATAAGGCAACGGCGTGCTGCTTTCTTGTTTGTGTTCTTGGCAACAGACAGTAGTGAACTAAAGCTAAGCCTCTGATAATGCGGTTCTGTTTTGTTCACTGTTTTTGATGATATGAACAAAGTGAGTTTTGAGCTTCTTTTTTTACACTGTAAAAAAATCGTTAAAATGGCTTTTTTATCTTGTATTTTTTGCTATATTATAGTATAATTATAGGGTTGAGGTAAATTATGTTAAAAGATGAAGAATTTATGCTCAAGGCGATTGAGCTTGCAAGGGTTGCGGCACAGAAAGGTGAATGTCCTGTTGGAGCAATTATTGTTGATAAAGACGATAACGTAATCGCCCAGGGCTATAATCTGCGTGAAACGAATAATTCGCCTACTGCTCACGCTGAAATAATTGCAATAGAAAAAGCCGCCGAGAAGCTTGGAAGCTGGCGACTTTCAGAATGTACTCTTTACGTAACGCTTGAGCCTTGCCCGATGTGTGCGGGTGCGATTATAAATTCAAGGCTCAGACGTGTTGTATACGGGGCGTTTGACGAAAAGGGCGGGGCGTGCTCGTCGGTTATAAACCTTTTTGAGCTTCCGTTTAACCACAAGCCTCTTGTCAGAAGCAGGATACTTGAAAGGGAATGCGGCGAACTCCTTACGGACTTTTTCGGCAAACTCAGGGATTAATCGACGTCTATATATTCCTTTTTGCATTTGCAGACAATGTCAATTACAGTATGGAGAACTGCAAGCGTAAGTGCGGAAATAACCGCAATGAGAACGATTTTACCAACAATTTTCATAATAAACCTCCCGATGTTTCTAAGATATTATAACACATTTTGGCAAAAAATAAAAGCCTTATAATAAATTTTATCCGAAAGGAGTGACTAACAGAATGAACCGCTACAAGAAATTGGCGTCAAACACGATAATTCTTGCAATAGGTCAGTTTGCCTCCAAAATTCTGGTTATTCTGTTAATGGGCTTCTACCAGTCTATGCTGGGTAAGGAGGGCTATGGCGAAGTCGGAACGATAATCGACACGGCTACGCTCATTATGGCTTTTGCCACGCTTTCAATCGGAGAATCTATAATCCGTTTTGGTCTTGATAAGGAATATAACCACTCTCAGGTTTTTTCCATAGGTATGAGAACTACCTTTTTGGGACTTCTCGGATCGGTTTTTCTTATCCCCCTTATCGGTGCGCTTTCGGGCGCTTTCCCCGACAATAACGTCCTTTCTCTCTTAAACAGGTATTCGTGGCTGACCTTGCTTTACGTTTTTACAGGAAGCGTTAAAAGCTCGGTTGCGCTTTTCGTGCGTTCAAGCGTCAACGTCAGACTCTACGCCATTGACGGAATAATCACGACCGTAATGAACATTCTGTTTAACCTTCTTTTCCTTCTTGCGTTCAATCTCGGAATCGTCGGTTATCTGCTTTCGGTTGTTCTTGCGGACCTTTGCTCGATTATTTTCCTCACCTATATGGGTAAGCTCGGACGCTACGTAATTCTTTTCGGGATTGATAAAGATTTAAGGCGTACAATGCTTAAATTCAGCATCCCGATGATACCGACGACGGTTATGTGGTGGGTAATTAACGTCTCTGATACGTTTTTCGTGTCGGGAATGCTGGGATTTTCTGAGCTTGGCTGTTATAAAGCCGCCTATCGTTTTCCAAGTATGATTTCGCTTATTTCGGGAATTTTCTCTCAGGCTTGGAATATGTCGGCGATCAAAGAAAAAAACTCACGAACGATCGCTAAATTCTATACCGACGTGTTCAGCGCATTTTCTTCGCTTATTTTCGTAATTGGCGCAGGAATGCTTCTTCTTATAAAGCCTGCAATCGAAATCTTCTGTATTGAGGAATTCCATATCGCCTATATTTATACGCCTTTTTTGATAATGGCAGTTGTTAACAGCTGTTTTGGTACCTTTATGGGAAGTATATACCTTGCCTCTCAGCAATCGGTTCGTTCGCTTGTAACCTGTTCAATAGGCGCAGGACTGAATCTGATTCTCAATGCTATTCTTATTCCTATTATCGGAAATCACGGTGCGGCAATTGCAACCTTTATAAGCTTCAGCGTTATTTTCGTTATAAGAGCAATTGATTCAAGAAAAATCGTCCGAATGGACCCGAAGCTTCCGAAAATGGTGACCAATACCGTCTGCCTTTTCGCTATGAGTATGATTATTATCTTTGTGACGAATATGGTAGCGTATTATATTATTCTGAGTGTGATTTTCCTGTTTGTTGTGGTTATCAATTTCCGTTCGCTCGTTTCTGCAATCAACAAGATTTTACACAAAAATTAACAGCGGCATTTTCAGCCGCTGTGTAAATTATTCGTATTTTGAAAGCTTCTTTTCACAGTTCATAACAGTGTTGAGAAGAATTGACGCTTGCTTCTGATAATCGTGTTCGAGACTGGCTCTTGAAATAGGCTGAGCCTGTTCGGAATTAGAAACGGACTTTATCGCTGAAGCGGTTGAAGCGGCTTCTCCTGCTGAAATCATACTGAATGCAATTTCATCGGGAACCTTAAAGAGCTTTGTGTCGTTTTCCTTATTTGTCTGATAGATAATTCTGAACGATTTATAGACGGTAAGTGAGAATATATCCGAAATATTGGAAATCAGATCGACGTTCTTTGTCTTTGAAAGAAGGGAATAAATTACGTCAACACTGTTTGTGACAAGCTTTTTAGCAAACGCCGACGACAATTCTTCGGGCGAGAGGTTTCTTGCCTTATCTGCGCTTTCTGCTTCGGGGATATTGCTCTGGGAAATAACAGAGCCGCTGCTTACAGGTGAGCGTCCGAGGAGATAGTCAGTAGAAACGTTATAATAATCGGCTGCTTTTGCCAAAAAATCGAGACCGCATTCACGCTTTCCTTTTTCGTAATGTGATAAAAGAGCCTGCGCTATGCCAAGATCGGCGGCGGCTTGTTTCTGGCTCAGATTGCGTTCTTTTCTGAGAAGTGTGAGTATGCGGGGGAAATCGTTATTCATCACAAAAACCTTTCTGATTTCGCTTTTTTTCGATAATATCCGTACTGTATATTATATTTGAATTATTTCGCAATGTAAATCGACAAAATGCACAAAAATTTGACAGCAATTTGTTGATAGGGAATAAAAAACTAAGGAGATAACTGAAAAATGACGAATTACAAAATTTTTCTTATCCGCCACGGAATAACTCAGGGTAACCTTGACGGTAAATACATCGGTCTTACGGATATGCCTCTGTGTGACGAGGGATACGCCGCAATTTCCAGAATGGCTCACGAGGAAATATACCCCGACGTTCAGAAGGTGTATTCAAGTCCGCTGAAGCGTTGTCTTGAAACGGCGGAGATAATCTATCCCAACCGCTATATAAAGCAGATAGATAAGATCTCTGAATGTGATTTCGGGGATTTTGAGGGTAAAACCCAGAGGGAACTCGAAAGCAATCCCGACTATCTTGAGTGGATAAAGGGAGGAATGAGCGCCGCGGCACCGCGAGGCGAAAGCTATGAAGAATTTACTCTCAGATGCATCGACGGACTTGAAGAAATCTTTAAGGATATGATGCACGATAAGATAAGCACGGCGGCTGTGATTACTCACGCAGGCGTAATTATGACGCTTCTTTCGGGGCTTGGGCTTCCCAAGGGAAAGCCTGCTGATTTTGCTCTTAATCAGGGCGAGGGTTATATGATAAATATGACGCCGTTCTTGTGGCAACGAGGACAAACCTTTGAAATTGTAGGAAAAATTTGTTGAGAGAGGTAATTATGAATATCAATACAGAACTTGCTAATGAATTCAAAATCAGACAGGAACAGGTAGACAATGCCGTTAAGCTTATGGACGACGGAAACACCATTCCTTTTATCGCACGATACAGAAAGGAAGTAACAGGAGGACTTGACGACCAGCTTTTGCGTGAGCTTTCTGAAAGGTTGACTTATCTCAGAAATCTTGAACAGCGAAAGACGGAGGTTTCAGAATCAATCAGCGCTTCGGGAAATATGACTGACGAGATAGCGCTTGCTTTATCAAAGGCTTCAACGCTTGCTGAGGTTGAAGATATTTACCGTCCCTATAAGCCCAAAAGAAAAACGAGAGCAAGCATTGCCAAGGAAAAAGGGCTTGAACCGCTTTCGGCGTTTATTATGGAGCAGACTCTTGCAAATCCATATAAGGAAGCCGAAAAATACATAGACGCCGAAAAAGGCGTCGAGACTGTCGATGATGCGATTACAGGCGCTCTTGATATAATCGCCGAATCAATATCAGACGACGCTGACGTAAGAAAAAAGCTTATGGCATTTTATAACAGGAATGCGCTCATTGCGTCAAAAGCGGGAAACCCCGACGAAGATACGCCTTATAGAAATTATTATGATTACAGCGAGGCAATTTCCGGAATCCCGTCTCACCGTGTGCTTGCCCTTGACAGAGGCGAAAAAGAGGGAATACTAAAGGTTAGCGTTGAAATAGTCGAAGAGGACGCAATAAGAGTTTTCGCTTCTGATTTTGTGAAGGCTAAAAACGATTGCGGAAAGCTTGTGAAGGCGGCAGTTGACGACAGCTTTACACGCCTTATCCATCCGTCGCTTGAACGCCGTATCCGCACAGAGCTGACAGAAGCCGCTTGTACCGAGTCTATCAAGGTTTTCCGTGACAATCTTCATCAGCTTCTTATGCAGCCTCCTGTAAAGGATACCGTAACGCTTGGCCTTGACCCTGCGTACCGTACAGGCTGTAAAATTGCTGTCGTTGACACAACAGGTAAGGTTCTCGATACTACTGTTGTTTATCCGACGCCTCCGCAGAATAAGATCGAAGAAGCTAAGGCAAAGCTCAAGGCGCTTATAAAAAAACACGGTGTAACCACAATTTCGATAGGAAACGGAACGGCAAGCCACGAGAGCGAATGTTTTGTCGCTGAACTTATAAAGGAGCTTGATACTCCTGTGAGCTATATGGTTGTCTCTGAAGCGGGAGCAAGTGTGTACTCAGCAAGTAAGCTTGCGGCGGAGGAATTCCCTCAGTATGACGTTTCTCTAAGAAGTGCTGTTTCGATTGCAAGACGACTTCAGGATCCGCTTGCTGAGCTTGTTAAGATTGACCCTAAGGCAATAGGCGTAGGTCAGTATCAGCACGATATGCCTCAAAAACAGCTTTCAGAAGCCCTTGGCGGCGTGGTCGAGGATTGTGTAAACACCGTTGGCGTTGACCTCAACACCGCTTCTTATTCGCTTTTGAGCTGTGTTGCGGGGATAAACTCAACCGTTGCAAAGAACATAGTCGCTTACCGTGAGGAAAATGGAGCTTTCAGCGAAAGAAAAGAGCTTCTTAAAGTTGCAAAGCTTGGTAAAAAAGCGTACGAGCAGTGCGCCGGCTTCCTTCGTGTAAGAGATGGAAAAAATCCTCTTGACAATACCGCTGTTCACCCCGAAAGCTATGAATATGCAAAGAAGCTTATTGACTTTTGCGGCTTCAAGCTCGCTGACCTCAAGAAAAGCTACCTTGCCGATATAAAGGAAATCGCATCTAAACGAGGAATTAAGGCTGTTTCAGAAGAAATCGGCGTTGGTGAAATGACGCTTTCCGATATTATCACGGAGCTTTCAAAGCCCGGACGAGATCCCCGTGACGAGCTTCCAAAGCCAATGCTCAGAACGGATATTCTTGATATGAATAGCTTAGTCAGCGGAATGGAGCTGACAGGAACAGTAAGAAACGTCATTGATTTTGGCGTATTTGTCGATATTGGCGTTCATCAAGACGGGCTTGTTCATATTTCTCAGCTTTGTGACCGCTACGTTAAGCATCCGCTTGAGGTAGTAAAGGTCGGTGATATAGTAAAGGTGAAGGTGCTTGACGTTGACGTCAAGAAAAAGCGTATATCTCTTACGATGAAAGGACTTAACTGATGATAAAGATTAAGCTTGACTGGAATAAGGAAAACGTCGGAGAATTTGTCCGTTATTCGACTGCCCCTAAATCAACGTCTCACGTTTTTCTGACAGTAGCGTTTTACGTTGTAATTGCCATTATCATTGCTCTTTGTATCGTTATGTATGCAATGACGGGAGAATGGCTTGCGATTGTCGGCGCGGGCGTTTCGGTTATCGTTGCGATTGTTTACAACGTAGGCTTCAGAATGGTTAAAAAGAATCTTACGAATAATATTCTTGATTTGAACCTGAAAACAGGCTTTGAGTCTGTTGAAGTTGACTATGAAAAGATTGTTATCCACGATAGTCTTGGTCCGCTTGGTAAAATATCTTGGAGTAACGTGACTAAAATCGAAAAGAATAACGAATGTGGCGCCGTTTATATCACAACCTGTGATAACGCAATGATTCTGATTGAATATAAAAATATAACCGAGGGAACAAGGGAAGAGCTTGACGGAATTTTTGAGGGAATGAATGAAAAATTATCAAAAGACGCTTGACGAGCTTATTTCATCGCTTGAAGGGACGCCAACGCTGCTTCTTCACGCTTGCTGCGCTCCGTGCAGCAGCTACGTTCTTGAATATCTCTCGCAGTATTTCAGAATAACGCTTTATTATTATAATCCGAATATCACCCCCGAAAGCGAATATAAAAAGCGTACTGACGAGGTAAAACGGCTTATAGCCGAGCTTCCTGTGAAGAATAAGGTTGAGTTTTCAGAGGGAGATTACGATTGTGATTCCTTTTTTGCAATGGCAAAAGGGCTTGAAGACCTCCCCGAAGGCTCTGAAAGGTGCTTCAGATGTTATGAAATGCGAATGAGAAGTGCGGCGCTTCGGGCGCTTGAGGGCGGATTTGATTATTTTACGACAACGCTCTCGATAAGCCCTCATAAAAACGCACAGAAGCTTAACGAAATCGGAGAAGCTCTTGAAAAAGAGCTTGGTGTGAATTATCTTGGCGCTGATTTTAAGAAGAAGAACGGCTATAAGCGCTCGATTGAGCTTTCAAGGGAATATTCTCTTTATCGTCAGGATTATTGCGGCTGTATTTTCAGTAAGCGTCAAAAAAACGAAAAAAGACTTGAAAAATAGCAAAGATTGTGGTATAATTCTTAGCGCAACATTGCAGAAAGAGGTGAAAAACTATGTCAGCGGACCCGTGTGGGCATAATCGACAACGGAATATTGCAGGGTGCCGCATTGCTTTGTTTTGTGATGCCTGACCCTGCGGAAAGCGAGGGAAAATGCTTAAATTCTACAAAACAGAAGCTAACAGCATAGTTGAGCTTCAAGATATTGAAAGTGGATGCTGGATTTCAGCGGAGGCTCCGACTGAGGCTGAGATTTCACGCCTTGAAAACGAGCTGTCTATTGACAGAGACTTTATCCGTTCCGCACTCGACGAAGAGGAACGCTCCCGTATCGAAACGGAAGAAAACCAGACGCTTATTATTTTTGACTATCCTATTGCCCAAAAAAGCGACGATAAGGAAGAGACAATCACTTATTCGACAATGCCTATGGGAATTATTCTCACAGATACGAATGTTGTGACGGTGTCTCTGAAGCACAATTCTATTATAGAGGATTTTGCAAACGGAGTCGTAAAGGGCGTAAAAACTCAGTTCAAAACTCAGTTCATTTTTAATATTCTTCTCAAGACAGCAGGGAAGTACCTGCTTTATCTGAAGCAGATAGAAAAAATTTCGACGCTTGTTGAAAATAAGCTTAATCAGTCGATGAAGAATAAAGAGCTTATTCAGCTCCTTGGACTTGAAAAATCGCTCGTTTATTTTTCTACTTCTCTGAAATCAACCGAGTCTGTGCTTGAAAAAATCCTCAGAGGACGAGTAATCAAGCTTTATGATGACGATCAAGATTTGCTTGAGGACGTACTTACCGAGGTCAAGCAGGCCATAGAAACCTGTACGATTTATTCGAATATCTTCCCGGTAACGATGGACGCTTATGCAAGCGTTATTTCAAATAACCTCAATATGATTATGAGGGTGCTTACCATTATTACTATTATAATGGAAATACCGAATATTGTGTTCAGCTTCTATGGAATGAACGTCGAGGGACTTCCGTTCATAGGTTCGCCTATTTTCTCTATTTCCCTTGCAATAGTTCTCGCTGTTCTGGTTGGAATAACGCTTTCTTTGAAAAAATTTAATAAATAACGAAAAAACTATTGACAACCCCATATTGACGTGATATAATGTTATTACCTCAATAAGGGGTTTATTTTTTTGTGCAATTTTTTAAGCGCAACCCCAAAGCGAAAATATCGTTTTTCGCACTATGAGGGAGGCTAGCCCGAAATCGGGTAATAAAATAGGAGGTGCCGAAATGAGAGTAAAGATTACTTTGGCTTGTACAGAGTGCAAGCAGCGTAACTACGCAACCAAGAAGAACAAGAAGAATGACCCTGACAGAATTGAAATCAACAAGTATTGCAAATTCTGCCGCAAGCACACACTCCACAAGGACAGTAAGTAAGGAGCGTTTGATAAATCGCAAAGGCTGATCCGAAAGAAGAACAGAAGAAGGCTGCTAAAGAGAAAAAGGCTAACGAAAAGAACAGTGCCAAGGCTGCAGCAGCTAAAAAGCCCAGAAAATCTCCTTTGAAGTACTTTAAGGATTCTAAGTCCGAGTTTAAGAAGGTAGTGTGGCCCTCACGCAAGCAGGTGTTCAACAACACAGTTGTTGTCCTTGTTGCAATCGTCGTATCAGGCGTTGCAATCTGGGGACTTGACACACTGTTCAACGCAGTTTGGGTTACGGTTTTGCAGAAGGGATAATCAATGGAACAAGCTAAATGGTACATTTTGCACACTTTTTCAGGCTATGAAAACAAAGTTGCAGACAACATCATAAAAGTTGTGGAGAACAGCAATCTTCATCACCTGATTGAAGAGGTACTTGTTCCTACGGAAGAGGTTACGGAAAATATCGACGGAAAAATCAAGACTTATAAAAGCAAGATTTATCCCGGTTATGTTTACGTAAAGATGATTATGACTGACGAATCGTGGTACATTTGCCGTAACACACGCGGCTGTACGGGATTTGTAGGTCCGGGATCAAAGCCTGTTCCGCTTACAGACGAAGAGGTTGCTAATCTCGGAGTTGTCACAAAGGTTGAAGATACCTTTGCAGTGGGCGATCTTGTTACAATCGTTCACGGAAATCTCGAAGGCATGGAAGGTAAGATAACAGATATCGACGCTGAAAATCAGACAGCTGTTGTCACCATTTCAATGTTCGGCAGAGAAACGCCAACAACTCTTGAATTGTCAGCAATCAAGAAAATTAATTAAAGATTCTTCTTTAAGTTTTTGGAGGTATTGAAATGGCTCAGAAAGTAGTCGGATTAATTAAATTACAGATTGCAGCAGGTAAAGCTACTCCTGCTCCCCCTGTTGGCCCTGCACTTGGTCAGCACGGCGTAAACATCGTAGCATTCACAAAGGAATTTAACGAACGCACTAAGAATGACATCGGTCTTATCATTCCGGTTGTTATTACAGTATATGCAGATAGAAGTTTTTCATTTATCACAAAGACTCCTCCTGCTCCGGTTCTCATCAAGAAGGCTTGTGGAATTGAAACAGCTTCCGGTAAGCCTAACAAGACAAAGGTTGCAAAGATTACAAAGGCTCAGGTTCAGCAGATTGCAGAAACAAAGATGAAGGACCTCAATGCCGCATCTCTTGAAGCTGCAATGTCGATGATTGCAGGTACAGCTCGTTCCATGGGCGTAGAAGTAGTTGACTAATATTGATTAGTGGGAGGTTTTTAACCGTTTGACCACAAGGAGGATAATAAATGAAACACGGAAAGAAATATGTTGACAGCGTTAAGCTGATTGATAACACAAAGTTATACGAAGCAAACGAAGCATTCGCACTTGTTTGCCAGACAGCAAAGGCTAAGTTTGATGAAACTGTTGAGCTTCACGTAAGACTCGGCGTTGACTCCCGTCACGCTGACCAGCAGGTTAGAGGCGCAGTTGTTCTTCCTAACGGAACAGGTAAGACAGTTCGTACAATGGTTTTCGCTAAGGGCGAAAAGATTAAGGAAGCTCAGGACGCAGGCGCAGATTATGTTGCTGACGATGATACGCTCAAGAAGATTCAGGACGGCTGGATGGAATTTGACGTAGTAATCGCAACTCCTGATATGATGGGTGTTGTTGGTCGTCTCGGTAAGGTTCTCGGTCCTCGTGGCCTTATGCCTAACCCTAAGGCAGGTACAGTTACTCCTGACGTAGCTAAGGCTGTTCAGGAAGCTAAGGCAGGTAAGATCGAATACCGTCTTGATAAGTCCAACATCATTCACTGCCCAATCGGTAAGGCTTCCTTCGGAAGCGAAAAGCTTGAAGAAAACTTTGACGCTCTTCTCGGCGCTATTGCAAAGGCTAAGCCTGCTGCTGCAAAGGGACAGTACATCAAGTCCTGCACAGTTTCTTCTACAATGGGCCCCGGTGTTAAGGTTAACACAAACAAGTTTGGTGCATAAGATAATTAATCGCCGTTTTCTAGCGGCGATTTTTTATATTTTTTTCAAAAAAACACTTGACAACCCAATGTAGTTGTGGTATTATATATATGCTGTTCTAAAGACAGTAGGTCGCTTTGCGCTAACGGCTTGTCCACCTACCGAGGAATAGGAAGTAATAATTGATTTTACGTCCTTTTCTGTGTCTTGCGGAAAAGGGCTTTCTTATTACCCTTGTTAGTTCAGCAATAACTAAATAAGGAGGAAAATTCAAATGCCAAGTCAGAAGATTCTGGAATCAAAACAGAAGTTCGTTGAAGAATTAGCTGAAAAGCTCAAGAATTCAGCGTGCGGAGTTATCGTTGATTACAAGGGAATCAATGTTGCAGACGATACGGCTATGCGTAAGAGCCTTCGTGAAGCTGATGTTGACTACTTCGTAGTTAAGAACTCCCTTCTCAAGAGAGCTGCTGAAAAGGCTGGTCTTGAGGGTCTTGATGCTCACCTTGAAGGTACAACTGCTATTGCACTTTCTAAGGAAGATATCATCATCGCTCCTAAGCTCATCTACAAGCAGGTTGAAGCATCCAAGGGAACATTCTCTATTAAGGTTGGCTTCATTGACGGTAAGGCTATCACAGCCGATGAGGTTACTGAATACGCTAAGCTTCCCGACAAGAATACTCTTGTTTCCAAGCTTCTCTTTGTATTGCAGTCGCCTATGCAGAAGCTTGCTATTGCAGCTAGCGAAATCGCAAAGAAAAACGAAGAAACAGTTGCTTAATGCGCTGTAAAAACAAAATTTATTTTAACGGAGGATATTTAAAATGGCTTCAGATAAGATTTTAGCATTAGTAGAAGAAGTTAAGGCACTTACAGTCCTTGAACTCAATGAATTAGTAAAGGCTCTTGAAGAAGAGTTCGGCGTATCCGCAGCTGCTATGGCAGTTGCTGCTCCTGCTGCTGGCGGCGCTGCTGCTGCAGAAGAAAAGACAGAATTTGACGTAATTCTTGCTAGCTTCGGCGACAACAAGATGAACGTTATCAAGGCTGTTAAGGATATTTGCGGTCTTGGTCTTAAGGAAGCTAAGGAACTCGTTGAGGCTGCTCCTAAGGCACTCAAGGAAGGCGCTTCCAAGGCAGAAGCTGAAGAAATCAAGGCTAAGCTCGAAGAAGCTGGCGCTAAGATCGAACTCAAGTAATTTAATTTACTTAGCTTCAAAAAGGCAATCCGAAAGGGTTGCCTTTTTTATTTTGTCAGTCCAAGCACTATCAGCCGACGATGTTAAAAAGTGCGTCGAGTTGAGTGAAAAAATTTTCAAAAAACAGTTGACAAATTGAAAAATATCGGTATAATAATAGTAACGATTACTGATTTTGAGGGAGGCTGAAATGAATTATTCAAAACAGCGTGCTCTGATTCTTGAAACGGTAATTTCAAATCCTATTCACCCTACCGCAAATCAGGTGTACGAGCAGTTACATAACGAAAATCCAAACATAAGTCTCGGTACTGTCTATCGCAATCTCAACCTTCTGAGCGAGATAGGGGAGCTTAAAAAAATAAAGGTTCCCGATGGCTCAGACCGCTTTGATGGTCGAGTTGAGCGACATTGTCATATTATCTGCAACAGATGCGGTAAAGTCGCAGACGCAGATATTGACGGAGTTGAAGAGCTTGAGCGTCAGACTGAGGAAAAAACGGGTTATAGCGTAAATAAGCTCGAAATCGTCTTTGACGGGGTTTGCAGTGAATGCAAAAAAGGCTCTAATTGATGCAAAATCATTGAAATAAACAAAAGGAGTAGTATTATGGAACTTAAAAACTCAAAAACCTACGAAAACCTTAAGACAGCTTTTGCAGGCGAAAGCCAGGCAAGAAACAAGTACACGTATTATGCTTCAAAGGCTAAGAAGGATGGCTTCCAGCAGATTGCCGAGCTTTTCCTTGAAACAGCTGAACAGGAAAAGGAACACGCAAAGATCTGGTTCAAGCTTCTTAACGGCGGCGAAATCGCTGACACAGCCACAAACCTCAAGGACGCGGCAGACGGTGAAAACTACGAGTGGACAGATATGTACGCTGAGTTTGAGAAGACGGCAAGAGAAGAAGGCTTCAATGACATTGCGTATCTCTTTGGCGCAGTAGCAAAGATTGAGAAGGCTCACGAGGAAAGATATAAGAAGCTCCTTGAAAACGTCGAGGGCGGACTTGTGTTCAGTAAGGATAACGATGTTATCTGGCAGTGTGCAAACTGCGGTCATATCCATATCGGTAAGGCTGCTCCCAAGCTTTGCCCTGTTTGCAAGCACCCACAGGATTATTTCAAGGTAATGGCACAGAATTATTAAAAAAAGTCCGCAGAGAATTCTGCGGATTTTCTTTATTTAAGGAAGTAAAGCGAGTTGGGAGTATCTGATGCGCTTTATTTGATATGCTTTTTTCGCTTGAGCAAAACGGCAGGGCATAAAAAGGTTATTATAACCCGTATTCGTCCGCAAGGAAAATTACGTTTATTCTCATCGGGATTCTTTGACGGCGCAAAGTTACGTAAGAACAGCAAATTCTGTTGTCGTTATCGCAGTTTACACATTCGCCGCATTTTGAGCAGGAGGTTTCAATCCCAAGACGAAGGGCGTTGGCGGGAGCTGAAAGCTTTGAAACTCTTTCCTGCGCTTCGTCGAGGTCAGCTACGATTTTATTTGAGCCAACGACGAGAATAACCTTTTTTGGCCCGAAAATCATTGCGGAAACACGGTTTCCTGTTCCGTCGATGTTGAAAAGCTCGCCGTTTTCGGTTACGGCGTTCGTGCTTGCAAGGAAAACGTCGGAGGAAAAGACTTCTCTGTAATATCTGTCTGTCTCTTCGGGGGCAATGTCGGCTCTGCATCTGAAGGAGCTTGGGAATTTTTCCTTGAGATGATTTATCACGCCCGTTTCGTTCAGAGTCAGCGAGCCGCCCTGGGTAATATCTCTCGCTCCGTCGCAAAGACTGTCGATGATGCCGAAAAGCTCTGTCTCATCCTTAGCGTAAAAAGCGTTCATATTGTTCTTTTTAAGCGCTATTATTACTTTTTCTATTCTTTTTTCCAGTATCTGCTCCTTAAATTCGTTCATATTGCACCGCCTTATTTTATTATAAAAATTCTAGCATTATTTTTTAATATTGTCAAGAATTATCATTTACAAGGTTATGTAAAAATGGTATAATGTGGATAAATATATAGCGAGGGGTTATAATTATGAAATATATTATGAAGCTTGAAGCACCATGTAAAGACTACATCTGGGGCGGAAACAGACTCAGAAATGAGTTCGGGAAAAAGTCCGACGCTGACAAAATTGCTGAAAGCTGGGAGCTTTCGTGTCATAAGGATGGCGAGAGCGTTGTTTCAAACGGAGAGTTTAAGGGAAAAACGCTCAGCGAAGTGATTACAGAATGCGGTAAGGAAATTCTTGGTACAAATTGCCAAAGATTTGAGAACTTCCCGATTCTCATTAAGTTAATTGACGCTCTTGATAACCTTTCCGTTCAGGTTCACCCGAATAATGACTACGCTCTGAGAGTTGAAAAAGAGTACGGAAAGACGGAGATGTGGTATATCGTCGATTGCGATGAGGGCGCAGAGCTTCTTTACGGTTTTAAGCACGAGATTAGCAAGGAAGAATTTGAACAAAGGATCAAGAATAATACGCTTCTTGAGGTTACAAATAACGTCCCTGTTCATAAAGGCGACGTATTCTTTATTGAATCGGGAACACTTCACGCAATAGGAAAAGGCATACTCATTGCGGAAATTCAGCAAAACAGCAACACTACTTATAGAATTTACGACTACGGAAGAGTCGGCAACGACGGAAAGCCAAGAGAGCTTCATATTGAAAAGGCAGTAGAGGTTACGGAGCTTGTTCCGCCGAAATACCCAACCAAGCCAATGGGCGGGGTGGTAGCTGAAAACGGCTATGATAAGCAGCTTCTTTCAACTTGCGAATACTTCAATGTTCATAAGCTTAATATCTATGAACAAGCTGAACTTGAAGCGACAGATGGCTCTTTCAATTCAATTCTTGTTCTTGACGGCGAAGGAAAAATTGGAGACGTTGCGTTGAAAAAGGGCGAGAGCTGCTTTATTCCTGCGGGATTCGGAAAATATATATTTGAGGGTAAGGCAGAGGTTATACTTACGGACGTTATCTGAATTTGTGACAGAAAGGCGGAGTTATGAAGTATTCTCTTGGAATTGACATCGGCGGCACTAATCTCAAGGTAGGTCTTGTCGGCAGAAACCGTAAAATATTTATGGAAAACCGCGTCAAGACGGACGCCGCAAAAGGCTACGAACACGTCAGGGACTCAATCATAAAGGCTTGTAACGAGCTGCTTGAGCAAGCGAAAATCACAAGCTCTGACTTAAAGCAGATAGGAATAGGTTGTCCCGGCACCTGTAATCAACAGACGGGATTCGTTGAATATTCAAATAATCTCGGCTGGAATAACGTCCCGCTTCGTAACGACGTTGAAGCTGCGTTCGGTGTAAAGACTTATCTTGATAACGACGCTAACGCCGCCGCTTACGGAGAATATATCGCAGGGGCTGCAAAGGGCTGTGACAGCGCAGTTATTATCACTCTCGGAACAGGTCTTGGCGCAGGTATAATCATAAACGGAAAGATTTTTTCGGGTTCAAATTATGCAGGGGCAGAAATCGGACACACGGTTATTGTTGCTGACGGAAAACCCTGTACCTGTGGCAGAAACGGTTGTTTCGAGGCGTATTCCTCGGCGACGGGGCTTGTCAATATGACTAAGGAAAAGCTTGAACAGCATCCTGACAGCATTATGGCTCAGATTGCAAAAAAAGACGGGAAAATAAGCGGGCGAACCGCCTTTAAGGCTGAGCGTGAGGGCTGCAGTGTGGGAACAGAGGTTGTAAGGGAATATATAAAATATCTCGCTTGCGGTCTTATCAATGTAATAAACGTCTTTCAACCCGACATACTTTGCATAGGAGGAGGCGTCTGCAACGAAGGCGAGTATCTTCTTAATCCGCTCAAAGAGCTTATAGCTCGTGAGATATACTCAAAAAATAGCGCCAAGAACACAAAAATTACTATTTGTGAGCTTGGAAATACAGCAGGAATAATCGGTGCGGCAATGCTTGGAAGCAGACGACGCAGGGTGTAAAAGGGAGGATTATTGTGGTGAAAGAAAAACCTGTGGAAAATCTTCACAGCGGTCATCGTCAGAGAATGAAGAACAGATTTCTCGAATACGGAATTGACAGCTTTCATGATTACGAACTTCTTGAGATGATTTTATATTATTCGATTCCTAAAAAGGATACGAATGAGATTGCACACAGATTACTTAATACCTTCGGAACTCTCAAGGACGTTTTTGACGCTGATTTCAGCGAACTTATCACAGTAAACGGAATCAAGGAAAATTCCGCTACTCTGATAAAGCTTTTTCAGAAAACAACTCAGAGATATTGGGAGGATGAATTTTCCGATGACGGAAGAATTGACCTCAGTACGCCCGAAAAACTGATGGAATATTGCAAGACGCTTTATCTCGGCGAAAAGAACGAGATGATTTATGCTCTTGCATTGGATAACAACCTCCATCTTATGACAAGAAAACTGATTTCTGAAGGAATGCCTAACCGAGTCGAGCTTGGTATCGGTCAGGTTATTGATTTTGCGATAAAGAAGGGAACAGGAATTCTTGTTCTTTCACATAATCATCCCAGCGGAATCAGTATGCCCTCGAATGAAGACTTAACGCTTACAAACAGATACTTTATCGCACTCAGAGATATCGGGATTATCCTTCACGATCACATAGTAGTCGGAAGCGACGGTGCGACGAGTATGAAAGAGAAAGGTTATTATAAACATTTTGGCAGAAGATATGATTTTTCAACTTAAATCCCCTTATAAGCCTACGGGCGATCAGCCTCAGGCGATCGAAGCGCTTGTAAAAGGAATTCTTGACGGAGATAAGGAACAGGTATTAAAGGGCGTGACGGGTTCGGGTAAGACCTTTACTATGGCAAATATTATCGCACAGGTAAATAAGCCTACGCTTGTTCTTGCTCATAACAAAACGCTTGCAGCACAGCTTTGCAGTGAGTTCAAGGAGTTTTTCCCGAATAACGCAGTTGAATATTTCGTTTCGTATTACGATTATTATCAGCGCGAAGCGTATATTCCCTCAAAGGATGCTTATATTGAAAAGGATTCGTCCATAAACGAGGAAATCGACAGATTGCGACATTCGGCAACCTGCGCCCTTGCTGAAAGACGGGACGTTATTATCGTTGCGAGCGTATCGTGCATTTACTCGCTCGGTGCTCCCGAAGAATACAGAAAAAACAGCGTTTCATTGCGTACAGGAATGGAAATAAACCGTGATGAGCTTCTCAAGCGGCTTGTTGAAATTCACTACGAGAGAAACGACGTTAATTTTATGCGCTCAAAATTCAGAGTTCGTGGTGACGTAGTTGAAGTTTTCCCTGCGGGAAACCCTGAAGAAAAGGCGATAAGAATCGAATTTTTCGGTGATGAGATTGATCGCTTGACCGAGTTTGAGGTTGTAACAGGTAAGCCCGTCCGTGAGTTTTCTCACGTGCTGATTTTCCCTGCAAGTCATTATATGGTCGGTAGGGACAAGCTTGAAGAAGCGCTTGAGGATATAAGGCTTGAGATGGAGCAACAGGTTGAATTTTTCACGGAGAACCACAAGCTTATAGAAGCACAGCGAATTGCTGAAAGAACAAACTATGATATGGAAATGCTCCGTGAAATCGGAATGTGCAGTGGCGTTGAAAACTATTCCAGAGTCCTCGCAAGGCGTCCTCCGGGAAGTGTTCCGCTGACGTTGCTTGATCACTTTCCCGATGATTTTTTGTTGCTTGTTGACGAGAGCCACGTTACGTTGCCTCAGGTGAGAGGAATGTCGGGCGGCGACGCGGGAAGAAAAACGAATCTTATAGATTATGGCTTCAGACTCCCTTCGGCAAGGGACAACCGTCCTCTTACGTTTGACGAATTTTATGAAAAGCTCAATCAGATCGTTTATGTTTCAGCAACGCCCGGCGACTTTGAAAAGGAGCACTCCGTACGCTCTGTTGAACAGCTTATAAGACCTACGGGGCTTCTTGACCCGCTTGTTTCGGTGCGCCCTGTCGAGGGACAGATTGAAGACTTGTTATCTGAAATCAACAAGCGTGTTGAGAAAAAAGAGCGCGTTCTTGTTACAACTCTTACAAAGAAGATGGCAGAAGATCTGACAAAATATTTTGAAAAGCTTGACGTTAAGGTACGCTATATGCACAGCGATATCGACACGATGGAGCGCATGGAGATAATCAGAGACCTGCGCCTTGGCAAGTTTGACGTTCTTGTTGGAATCAACCTTCTGCGTGAAGGTCTTGACTTGCCTGAGGTTTCCCTTGTTGCAATTCTTGACGCTGATAAGGAGGGATTTCTCAGAAGCGAAACCTCTCTTATCCAGACCATAGGCAGAGCCGCAAGAAACGCCGAGGGCGAAGTAATAATGTACGCTGATTCTGTTACAAGGTCAATGGAACTTGCGATTACGGAAACGAACAGAAGAAGAGAAATTCAAAACAGATATAACGAGGAACACGGAATTATCCCCAAAACTATTGTCAAGGAAGTCAGAAACGTCCTTGAAATATCCAAAGAAACAGATGCAAAGAAGGGAAAAAAGAAGCTCTCAAAACAGGAAAAAGAAAATCTCATCAGTCAGTATACGTCGCTTATGCGCGAGGCTGCGAGAGTGCTTGACTTTGAGCAGGCGGCTTATTTCAGAGACAGGATTGCAGAGCTGAAGGAATAAAATGAAACTAGATAAAATTATAATTAAAGGCGCAAAAGAACACAACCTGAAAAACGTCAGCCTTGAAATCCCAAGAGATTCTCTCGTCGTAATGACGGGACTTTCGGGTTCGGGTAAGTCTTCTCTTGCATTCGACACAATATATGCTGACGGACAAAGAAGGTATATAGAGAGCCTTTCGTCTTATGCCAGAATGTTTCTGGGGCAAATGGAGAAGCCCAACGTCGAAAGTATCGAAGGACTTTCTCCTGCGATTTCGATTGACCAGAAAACGACGTCAAAAAACCCCCGTTCAACCGTCGGCACAGTAACTGAGATTTACGACTATCTGCGCTTACTTTACGCCAGGATAGGAATTCCTCATTGCCCGATCTGCGGAAGGGAAATCAAACAGCAGACGGTAGATCAGATTGTTGATAAGATTCTCTTACTTGAGGCGGGAACGAAAATTCAGCTTATGGCTCCTGTTGTAAGGGGAAGAAAGGGCGAATATTCAAAGGAGCTTGAAACGCTCAGAAAGCAAGGCTACGTAAGAGTCAGAATTGACGGAATCATATATGACCTGTCAGAAAATATAACGCTGGAAAAAAACAAAAAGCACAATATCGAGGTTATAGTTGACCGACTTGTAATAAAGGACGATATATCAACTCGTCTCAGCGACAGCATTGAAACCTGCGGAAGGCTTTCGGATGGATTGGTTGTTGTTGACGTTATTGGCGCAGAGGAGCTTGTCTTTTCACAGAATTACGCTTGTCCTGAGCACGGGGTGAGCGTTGAGGAACTTTCTCCTCGTATGTTCTCGTTCAATAACCCGTTTGGCGCTTGTTCAAAATGCACAGGGCTTGGCACCTTTATGAGTGTAGATCCTGCGCTTATTATGCCCAATCCTGAGCTTAGCATAAAGCAAGGCGGAATTACGGGTTCAACGTGGACTTATAAGCCCGGAACCCTTGTTGCCGCTTATTTTGAAGCTCTTTCAAAAAAATATAAGTTTTCTCTTACTACGCCGCTTAAAGATTTGCCTCAGGAGGCAATAAATATCCTTCTTTACGGAAATAACGGCGAAAAGATTGTCGTTGAAAGACCTGCCGAGCAGGGCAGAGGCGGCTCGTTTACAACTGACTTTGAGGGAATTGTAAATAACCTTGAGCGTCGCTTCAGAGAAACGAACAGTAGTTGGTCAAGAGAAGAAATACAAAACGTAATGACAGACTGCGAATGTCCTGAATGTCACGGTGAAAGATTAAAAAAAGAAGCTCTTGCTGTGACTGTCGGCGGAATAAATATAAGCGAATTCTGTAAGATGAGTATCAGAAAAGCGCTTGACTTTATAAATTCGCTTGAGCTTACGGAAAGAGAGGAGCTTATTGCCGAAAGAATACTCAAGGAAATAAGAGAACGACTTGGATTCCTTGTGAGCGTTGGGCTTGATTATCTGACGCTGTGGCGCTCGGCGGGAACTCTTTCGGGCGGTGAAAGCCAGCGTATTCGCCTTGCAACTCAGATAGGAAGCTGTCTTACGGGCGTGCTTTATATTCTTGACGAGCCGAGTATCGGGCTTCATCAGCGTGATAACGACAAGCTCATAGCTACCTTGAAGCATCTTCGTGACATAGGAAATACGGTTATCGTGGTTGAACACGACGAGGATACAATGCGTGCGGCTGATTATCTTGTTGATATCGGCCCTGGTGCAGGTGTTCACGGTGGCGAGGTCGTTGCGGCGGGAACGGTTGAGGAGGTAATGCGCTGTGATAAGTCGATTACAGGCAGATACCTTTCGGGAAAAGAATTTATCCCTGTTCCCAAAGAACGCAGAAGCCTTGACGGGCGCTATCTGAAGGTGATCGGCGCACAGGAAAACAACCTTAAAAACATTGACGTTGACATTCCTCTTGGGGTTTTTACCTGTGTAACAGGCGTTTCGGGAAGCGGTAAAAGCTCGCTTGTAAACGAAATTGTGAAAAAACACCTTCTCGCAAAGCTTAACAGAGCAAAGATTCATCCGGGCAAATTCAAGGAAATGCTTGGAATCGAACAGCTTGACAAGGTGATTGATATTGACCAGTCGCCAATCGGAAGAACTCCCCGTTCAAACCCTGCAACTTATACGGGCGTTTTTGGCGATATAAGAGATTTGTACGCTCAGACGAACGAAGCGAAGATGAGAGGCTATAACAACGGCCGTTTTTCCTTTAATGTACGAGGCGGACGCTGTGAGGCGTGCGAGGGCGACGGAATCGTAAAGATTGAAATGCACTTTCTGCCTGATATTTTCGTGCCGTGCGAGGTTTGCGGCGGTATGAGATATAACCGAGAAACCCTTGAAATCAAGTATAAGGGAAAATCAATCTACGACGTTCTTGAGATGACGGTTGAAGAAGGGCTTGCTTTCTTTGAAAACCATAAAAAAATCGCAAGAAAGCTTCAGACGCTTTATGACGTTGGACTTGGATATATCAAGATCGGACAGTCGGGAACTACTCTCTCAGGCGGTGAGGCGCAGCGTGTAAAGCTTGCAACAGAGCTTGCAAGACCGTCTACGGGAAGAACGATTTATATTCTTGACGAGCCAACAACAGGACTTCATTCAGCCGACGTTGCTAAGCTCATTGACGTTCTCAATAAGCTTACCGAGGGCGGAAATACCGTTCTTGTGATTGAGCACAACCTTGACGTGATCAAATCGGCGGATTATATTATCGACCTTGGTCCCGAAGGCGGCGATAAAGGCGGCACACTGGTCGCTGCAGGTACACCGGAGGAGATCTGTGAGAATCCTGCATCCTACACCGGACAGTAAGTCGGAGGCC
>JAZNST010000061.1:0-7058 GCA_045591405.1 Ruminiclostridium sp. | reverse complement strand
TTTTTGAATTTAAAGTCTTTGAAGGGGAGTTTGAGGGGAAACTTTCTTCAGAAAGGTTCTCCTCAATAAATACATATAAGCTTCTGTATGAGCGTTCTCTATTCTCGAGGGGTAATATCAGCTAAAAAATTTTCAACTGATTGGTCGTTATAGCGGGCGAGGCGGAGGGTTTCGAGGAGCGAGCAATGCTTATCTATGAGCGAGACGATCCAGCCCTCTTTATTTATCGGTATTCTTGTAATAGTAAGCGGCCACATGTGTCTTATAATGACGTCACGCTCACGCTTTGAAAGCTCGAAATGCTCCGAGGCGTTTTTTTCTGCAATAACAGGATGAATAAATCCGTGAAGGCCGCCTATTTCCTTGGCTTTTTTCTTATGCCAATCATAGAGGAAGAAATCGTGGAGGAGCGCCCCTCTGACAAGCGATTTCATATCGCACTTGATATGAAGCTTCTCGGCGAATCTGACGCTATATCTTGCAACCATCACCGTATGGGTAAAAACGCTTATCTTAGCATGCTGGACGTAATTTTTTGTGCTTTTGAACTTTTCGTCTGAGAGTATTCCCTCAGAATATTTTATAAACGCTTCTTCTCTTTTCATTACGATACCTTTACAGACGAATCGGCTTCGCCTGCTTTTTGTGCGGCTAGCTTCTCTCTGTAATTTTTTCTTGCTGAAACAATAAAGTCAACAGTCATAAGAACCGTCATCACTCCGATATAAGCCCATATTGCAACAGGATTAACCCACGCATAGAACGAGCTTATAAGATTATCGAGCACATAGACCATAAAGAGCGAGAGAAGCCCCCAGAAAAGCGACACGACAAGCGAAATTCTGTTCTTGATAGTGAGCTTGAACATACTGTAATCCCAGAACTGCTTATTGAAGACCTTTTCCATTATCATTCCCGTGCAAAATTCAAGAATTGTACAGCTTACCATTCCCACGAGGAAAACGAGAAAGCCGTTAAAGCTAAAGGGCTTACACACAAGAAGCATAAGGCATCCGCCAAAGCCGTAAATGGGGATATACGGTCCCTTTAAGAAGCCCCTATTAATCAGCTTTTTATGGTAGAGCGATTCAATAATAGACTCTTGAACCCAGCCTATCATCGTAAACACGAAGAAATAAAACAGCCACTGCTGAATCTGTGCAATATCCATCTTCCAACAAATTCCTTTTTTACTCCAAGTCCTCTATATCGCTAAGCTCAGTTGTTTCTGTTTCTTCATCCTGAGTCAGAACGGGAGGGGTATCTTTTTTGATTTTTTCTTTTGCGTAATAGTTCACCTCAGCCGCGTCAAGCACCGTCCACATATCGTTTCGTGCCGAAACCTCTGCGATTTCACGCTGCATCTCGTTATCATAGGATTTAAGCACTGAAGCAAGAACGTAATCTTCTTCTGTACCGTTGTTCTTGAGAAGCTCGTAGTAGTCGTTACTCAACGGGAGGTAGATATTAAGCTTATCAGGCTCGGACTTATCTGAGGTTACTCTGTACCACGAAAGCTCAGCCTGTCCTGTTGAGCTTGAAGCGGCACCGTAGATAAGGCAAACGGTAGACTCGCTCTTTTCGTTTATGTAAGCTTCGAGAACGGTAAAATCTTTACCTGCACAGACGCTTTGCGCTATTGCACAAACGGCGCTCTGAGCGTATTTCTGCTGAGCAGAGGGAGTATATTTTCCAAGAAGCTGACCAAGAAGCACGAAAGCTGTTCCGAAAACTGCGACTATTGCCACACACACAACAAGCGTTTTAACGGAAAAGCCGCCCTTTTCCTTCTTTTCGCCCTTTGCTTTAGGAGCTTTTTCCTTTGACTTTTTCGACGAAGCTTTAACCTTCTTCGGCTTTTTTTCCTTTGAAGCCTTCTTCTTTTTAGGCTCGTCGCTGAGCTTTGGTTCTTCCTGTGTAACAGTGGGATCAACTGTCGGCACAAAGCCAACAGGCGGCTCGTCAATAATATCAACAGGCTCGTCGAGTATATTTATCGGCTCGTCAAGAATATCGACAGGCTCATCGAGTATGTCCACAGGCTCGTCAAGGATATCGACAGGCTCCTCAAGGGAGGGCTTTGAAAGCGACTCGGTTTTCTTGAACGAAGCGGGCATTGCCGAAAGCTCAACAAGCTCGCCGTTATCAAGCTTCTTCATCTGTTCGTTGGTAAGCTCCTTGGGAGCGATATTCGTTTCGGGATTATCTATACTGTTTACGTCGTCGGGGAACGCCAGGTCCTCGTCGTCGGGATCGTCAAACACGACCTCCGAATCCTCCATAATCATCTGAGCCGAGCGAATCATCGCCTCAATGCTATCGGCGTTATCGACCTGTTCAACAGGCTGATTACAATCAGGACAGGTCGTGGAGTCAGCGGGAATTTCCGCACCGCAGGTTGCACACAAAATCGTATCCATATTCATTCGGCTTCCTTTCATCAGTATATAACCAACTAAATTTTATCATTTTTTTACGCTCGTGTCAATGGATAAAAATAACCATATTAAAGCCCTTGAAATTATGTATATTATTCGACTCAAGCAGAAATATTAAGATAAAACACATCACTCGGAGGATATGATGAAATTAGCCGAAAAAGTCGTCAAGGGTGCGGCTTTAATTTTAGCCTTGCTGTTGTCGTTATGCTCTTGTGCAAAGGCTTCTGAGTCAGACGAGGAAGAAAACGCTATTGGCAGGAGGTTCAGCCCCTTTTTTTCAAAAAGGGCTTCAGACAAAGCTCTCGTCGGGCTTATTTCGCCGCCGCTTCTGACGCACAACGAGTCGGGCGAAATAATCTGTAATGCAATAAGCGCTCCTACGGACATTTCGGTTGATTACGACGAGGAATCGGACAAAACAAGCTATATAATAAAAATCCGTGACGACATCTGCTTCAGCGACGGCACGAAAATGACCTCTGACGACGTAATTTTTACTCTCTACGTGCTTTTGGATCCGTCCTACACGGGTAAATCTCCGCTTTGTTCGGTTGATATAAAGGGGCTTGACGAATACAGGCTCCAGCTTTCAGCCGCTTCGCTCGAAAAATACGGCGAAATCTTTGACGGAGTAAGCACAGGCGTATTTGACAACGGGGAATATTCCCGTGAAGAAATAAACGAGGTTAATTCAGCCTCCGATAAGGCGTGGGCAAAGGCGGTGAGAGATATTGTTGAATACGTTGCACAAAGCTATGGCACAGACGACCTTTTATCAGAATATTTCACAGGAACAGCCAACGACCTTTCAAACGAGCGTTTTCGGATTGCCTACGCTATGGTCGCAACGGGCTTCGCACGCTTTAGTAACGGAACTCTCACCAGTACCGAAAAAATCGGCTATAACGTCGAAAAGGGTGAGCTTCCTGACCTAAGCGATTTTATCAGCTGCACAAAAAGCGTCTATAACAATAACCTCAGGGCATTCGCCGACGCTCAGACCAAGGGAATCTGCGAAAATCCCTACCGTGCGGCCAAGCGTGAGTTTGCAAGGAATTATTCAAAGGCTCAGGAAAGCTCCGTCGAAGAAATAAAGCGCATAGAAGGGATAAAAAGACTAAGTAAAACGCAGGTTGAAATTACCACAAACGGCTACGACGTCCGAACAATCGACAGTATATGCGAAATAAATATTGCGCCGTTGCACTATTACGGCGATAAAGGCGCTTATAGCTACGAGCACGACCGCTTCGGCTTCAAAAGAGGCGAACTTGACGACGTTTTTTCAAAATCAGCGAAGCCTCTTGGCTGGGGACCTTACCGCTTCGATTGCTGTAATGACGGCGAGATTTTTCTAAAAGCAAGCGAAAACTATTATAAAGGCGTACCCGAAGTCTCCGAGCTTCGCTTCAGGCTCGTTGGCGAAGCGATAGAGCCTATCAGATAAAACTTCATACTTGAAAAATCGGATATAATGTTGTATAATCTTACTATGACGTATACTGATTGACATTCGGGAGGTGAGGATTTGAAAAAAAGGCTGTGTTTTCTCGCTGTGCTTCTCACGGCGGCGCTGTTTTTTTCCTGTGGCGTAAGCGCCTCCGTCCTCACGCTTTATCCTGAGACCGTTTACAGCTACTGCGTTCACCTGTGCGGAGAGTTTTTATTGGAAGGCACCGAGCTTGAGAGTGAGCTGTTGATTTCAACCAACGCCTATAACGGCGCAACGCTGACGCTTTCCGACGAAAGCGGAAAATCAGCCGAAGCTCTTTTATCAGAGGTTAAAATAGGCGACTCCCTCATAACACAGGAGGAGCTGTTGTGCAGTAATTTCGCTTTTAATAATACTCTGCCTGCGGGAGCTTCCGATAAGCTTTTATTTACAGCAACAGCGTCCCTTGACGACACAAAGACAGAGCCTTCGACTCTCATTGATTTCTCAACTCTCAGCCTCGACGCTGAAATTATCATAGAAAAAAAGACCAAGGAGCTTCCCGAAGATACAACCGCACAAAGCACCGAAGCTTCTGCAGAAGAAGCCGTAGAAGAAACCACGGAAAATACCGTGAACCAAACGGAAGCTACAACCTCTTTGAACGAGGAGCCGCCCTCCGTTAAAAACGAGCCCTTGAGATTTTCCCTGTCGGGTGTGAAAATAGATAAGGTTGTTGCAACAAAAGCCGACTCGTCGTTTGGCTCCGATATTTCCTTTATGGACTTCAATCACGGAAAGGGACTCAAAAACAGCGAGCGTGAGGAAATCGCCCTTTCAGAAGGAGCCTTCACGGTAAAGGCAAAGCTCCTTGAGCCTGTAAGTCATACGGTAACAGCTGAGCTTAAAACCGACTTTTCGTCAGCTCCATATCAGATAACGCTTGAACAAGGCGCACAAGAAGCTGTTTACTCCGTTTCCTCGGACGACTTTTACAATATTGAAGCGAACGAATTTTTTAAGACTATGACGCTTACGGTCCAAGGACAAAGCGTTCGGCTAAAAAGCCTTAAAATCTACTACTCAGCTGACACGAGTCTTTCGGGCGCAATGCGTTTTCGTGAGTTCGTAGTAAATAAGGGCGCAAAAAGCGAGCCTTTGGGCGACGGACTTGAATACTGGTACTGTTCTCCCCGTGCAATCGCAGGAGTAAACTCGTCGGGGCAGGTAACGGGAAAAGAAGTCGGAACGGCTAAGGTTACCGCCTACGACACGCTTTGGCGAAGCTATATATGCGCTGTTAAGGTTATTTCCTCTGAAATCCCGTCAACAAGCGTCAGCCTTCCCTACGCCGAAGCAATTATCCGTGTGGGAAGCAAGTACAAGCTCCCCCTCACGTTTACCCCGTCAGATTCAACGGACGCTGTAAACTGGACGACCTCCGATTCGTCCGTTGTCCGTATAAACTCAAAAACAGGCGAGCTTGTCGGGGTTGCACCCGGAACCGCCACGATAACGGCAGTCGCCTCAAGCGGAAAAGCCGCAAGCTGCACCCTGACGGTAAAGCTCCCCGAATAATCATAAACAATCGCTCCTTTGCATATAGATTTGATGAGCCGAATTTATTGCAGAGGAGCGAAATTATGTCAAAACGATTAATCAATGCCTCGGATTCAGTCACAAGCTTCGGGAATACGCAGGACAGATGCGTAACGCTGGGAATGTATATTATTGAAAACGAAGCCACCGTAAGACAAACCGCCGCCGTTTTCGGAATAAGTAAAAGCACCGTGCATCAGGATATAACAGCAAGACTTGAAAAAATAAACCCCGCCCTTTATAAGCAGGTAAAGAGTATTCTTGACAAAAATAAACAGGAACGCCACATAAGAGGAGGAATGGCGACAAAGCTCAAATATCAGCGGATAAAAAAATAATAAACCCCCACAGCCCGATTTGAAGCTGTGGGGTTTCTTCTTGTGACGTGGTTGCAACGGGAGCCTTAGTCTGAGTCAAGATAAGCGGCGATTTTTTCAAGCTCGTTTATAAGTTCGTCGTTGGCTGTTGCCTCGGAATAATCCGTCCCGAAAAAGACCGCCGACGGAATTTCACCACACACGTTCATTGCCCTGAGGATAATTTTTGAGGTATCAAGCGCCTTATCGGGCTTTCCGCTTCCACCGCCCACGAGAATTATTCCGCCTTTTTTGGCACTGAGCGTCTGCTCGTTTCTCATCACCTTTGCACAATAATAAGTCTGAAGTCTGCTAAAAAGGCTGAGAAGCGGCGCTGTAATCTCGGTAAAGTAAATCGGCGAAGCTATCACGACGTTGTCAGCCTGTTCGATTTTTCTGTAAATTTCCGTCATCCCGTCGTCAATGGAACAGCCGCCGACGGCCTTACAGCGTCTGCAGTCAACGCAAGGCGAAACGCCCAGATCGTAGGCGTTTATAATCTCTACCTGTGTGCGAAGCTCTTTTTCAAGCATCAAAACGAGCTTCGCCGTCTCTCCGTTTTTCCTCGGCGAGCCTTGAAAAACAAGCGTTTTTCGTGATGACATATCGTAGCCTCCGTAATTTTTCACTTTCATCGGTATTTTAGCTATTTAACGTTCAACCAAATAAATCTTCTTATCATCAAAGCATATTCTATCCGTATGATTATATATTTGAATCATATCGTCCATTAAACGTGTATGTAACGGTAAACCGTTCTATTACACGCTCTGTATTTTTCGCGAAGTCTTATCCCTCAGTTTTCTCCGAGACGAATCTCAATCCCTACTACGCCGTATTGCTTCTGCTTTTGGGCGGAATAGTATTCTTCCATATCAGACGGCTTTGCGCTTTCGATATCTTCGTCCGTATAACCGCATTGGAGCAAGGGAAGCGCCTTATAAAGCTGTTCAAAGCTATCAAAGACGTGAAGGTTGATTACCGTCGCTTCAAGCGTCTGACCTGTCGTGTTATCGGTAAAAACAAGTCTGTCCCCTACTTTTATCTTCTTGCGCTTTTCATCGTAAAGCCGAAGCTCAATAGTTTTCGTCCCGCTTTTTATCATCACAAACGGCGAGTGGTTGAGCTGCATTTGGTGGGTATCAACCTGTCGGCTCAACAAAATCACACACTCGTCTGTAATTCGTTTAGGTGGGGAATGTGTATCGATTGCTTTCTCCATGAGATAAT
>JAZNST010000060.1:0-17004 GCA_045591405.1 Ruminiclostridium sp. | reverse complement strand
TTTTTCTTTTGCATAGCTTTTTCAGAGGTCTGGTTCTTTCTTCTTCCAAAGCGTGGAATAGACCTTTTTTTTGCCGCATTTTCGTGCTGAATATTTTCTGAGTCTGTTTTTCTTGGGTGGTTGTTATTCGCCATAAATATTCCTTTCAATGTCCCGACGCATAACTTGCTGATTTGTGTTGATTGTCGCATTGCGTCGTATTTTTATATAACGCTTTTCGTTTAGAAAAGCTTAAAGTCTCTTTCAATGTCGTGCAACGGGTACTTCAAGAAAAAACTACCTTTCTGCACTCTATAAATATTCCATTTTATTATACGACAAAACGGCTCAAATGTCAAGGAATAAACCCTCGTCTCCGATTGCCGTGATCAACTTTGATTTTTCTTTTCTATAAGCTCGTTTATGCGCTTTTCAACGTCGTCGCAAAGCGAAGCGGCGGTTTCTGCCGAAGCTGCTTCTGCAAAAAGAAAAAGACCGTTCCCACGCCTGTTTGAACGAAGGAATACGCGGTTTCCCCTTTCTCCGACATAAACTCCCTCTGACGACGTCGATTTTTGGGCGATTTCGTGAAGAATTTTCTGAGGAGGAACAGAAATCGGCACGAATCTGTTTTCACAGCTCAGTTCGGGTAAGGTTTTGATAAACGCTTCGACCGAAACGAGTGAACGGGCAACGGCTTCAAGAAAATCAAAAGCGAGAATTGCCCCGTCAAATAAGAAATCCTCTGTTGCCGCAAGCTGGCGCCCGTAAAGGTCTGAGTTGTCGTTTGAACAGGAAAAATATCTGTAAACGCTTTTCCCAAGACTTTGCGCCACAAATTCAAACGAAGACGGATACTCTATGGGAACGGCGGCGTCAACTCCCTTTTTCATAAGCTCGGCGCAATCTGAAAGAACCATAAGCGTCCTGTCGGCGATTATTGCACCGTCTTTTTCGATTTCAGCTTTTGTCCCGTCCGCCGAAATCAGAACCGTGATTTTTTCGCCCTTGTCGTTGCTGACTTTTTTTGCAATAGCTTGTGCGGCTTTTTTTAGCTGTCTGTTGTTGCATTTTATGAGGATTTTATATTGAGAGGCGAAATTATAGCGCCTGTTCAGTAAAGCCTCGTAAAGCGCCTTGTGCTCACAGAAATATTTTATTGCTCCAAAACCGTTCCATTCTGCGCTTTTATATTCGTGCCTTGAAAGTGCCGCTTCGAGCTTTCGCTCCTGGACTCTTGAGAGAGGAACTCCGCCCTTGTTGAGCAAGGTGATTTTTGTGGTTTCGGAGCCGCTTATATATGCTATTCCTTCAGCGTCAAGCTGACGTGAGAGAAAAACCGTAACCGAAAGCGGAGCCTTCCCACAGCTTACGATATCTGCTCCTGAGGACGAAGCGCCTGTGCAAAAGGCGGCACAAAGGACTGATGCTGAATTTTCATCTGAGCTTGCGCATAGGATTTTGTTGTTGAAAATAGCTCCGCAAGCCGCCCCCATCACAGCCATGAACGATGGGGTGATTTCTGCGTTCGTTTGCCCCTGACAGCCGTCGTCGGAAATCATACTTGTGCCGAGCGACATAAATTTCACGTTTCCCGAAACGGTAGTGTTCTTCTGAATCCTTTTACCGTTCCAGACTTTTGAACCGCTTTTTATAAAACAGCCTTCTTCAATCACTGTATCTGCGCCGATAACTGCGTTTTCGAAAACGGAACAGCTATTTTCAATTACGGCGTTTTTGCACACAACCGCATAGTTCAGAGTGACGTTGTTCCCGATAAACGCTCCGTCAAGTATGATTGAGCCTCTTATTTTGCAATTTTTACCGATAGTCACGTTGTCGCATATCACGCTGTGAGAAAAAATCTCCGTGCCGTTTCCGACGGTAACGTTCTTCCCGAAATAAACAGGCTCCTGTGCCTTGTGAGAGGCGTCGGAGGAAAAATCGCATACGACCTTTTTTTCAAGCATATCATACTGACACTTTCGATAGCTCTCAATATCGCCGATATCGCACCAATAGCCCTTCTCGTTATACGAGCAGAGCTTCATTTTCCTTGACAGCATCTGAGGGAAAATGTCCTTTGCAAAATCGCAGAAGGAGTCGTTTGGAATTAAATCCATTACGCTTTTTGAAAGAATATATATCCCCGTGTTTGCAAGCTCACTTGTGCAGGCGGAATAAGAAGGTTTTTCGCTGAAGCCTGTGATTATTCCGTTTTCTTCAATCACAAGACCGTATTCACGAGGATCGTTGACAACACTTGAAATAATCGTTGCCTGTGCATTCATTTTCTTATGATACAACAGGGCGGATGAAAGACTAAAATCGCACATTGCGTCGCCGCTTATCACAAGTATATCATCGTCACATTGGAGTGCTTCAGCCGCTTTTTTTACACAGCCCGCTGTTCCAAGCGGCTCGTTCTCATACGAAAACGAGAGTTTAATATCTTTATATTTTCCGTCTGAAAAATATCTTTCGATTTCGTTTCCGAGATAACGGAGCGTGAATATCGCTTCTGTTATTCCGTGTCTGTTGAGAAGGTCGAGAATATATTCGCTTACAGGCCGTCCACAAAGCTCAGCCATAGGCTTTGGAATATCACAGGTGAGTGGTCTGAGGCGGCTTCCCTCTCCGCCTGCAAGAATTATTGCTTTCATAGCTACCTCCGTATAATATCGCTTGTAATATTATAGGATTAACTTCACGCTATATTCCCATTCAGAACAACTTTTAATTCAAGCGCATAAAATGTAGAATAACAGAAAGGAGTGTAATATGAAAACGGCGATTTTTCAGATGGAGAATTATACAAAGGCTATGAACGCAAAGCTCAGCCTTTCGCAATACAGAATATCGAGCCGTGTCGAAAAAAGCACAGGAAGCGGCGGCTGTGCTTACAGGCTTGTTGTTTTCGGGAACGTTGAAAATGCAAGAGCAATCCTGCTGAAAAAGGGATTTATAAAAGGCTTGTCCGGAAGAAAGCTCAGTGACTGATGGTATATCTTGATAATGCCGCTACAACTTACCCAAAGCCTCCAAGCGTAATAAGCAAAAGCTCCTATTCGATGATAAACTACGGTGCAAATCCCGGCAGAGCAGGGCACAGATTATCGGCTGTTACTGCTGAGGCGGTTTTTTCAGCGAGAAAAAAGTGCGCTGATTTTTTTAAGGCTGAGTCTGAAAACGTATGCTTTGTTCTTAACTGCACACAGGCACTCAATATGGCGATAAAGGGGGTTTTCACCCGTGGAGCGCATTATGTGACAAGCGACCTTGAGCATAATGCGGTTATTCGTCCGCTTTATTCGCTTACCAAAAGCGGAGGGAATTTTTCCGTTGCACAGGTAAAAGAAAAAACAGAGGACACGCTTAAAGAATTTGAACGAAAAATAACCTCCGCTACGAGAGCTGTCGTAGTTACTTCTGCCAGCAACGTAACAGGTCAGCGCTTGCCGATAAGAGAAATCGGAGAGCTGTGTAAAAAGAAAAAAATCTGCTTTATTGTCGATGCGGCACAGGGAGCAGGCGTGATTCCGCTTGACATTGAGGCTGACAATATAAATTTTTTGTGTGTTGCCGGACACAAGGGGCTTTATGGGCCGATGGGGACGGGGCTTCTTGTTACCGACGGAAAATTTCCGCTTAAAACGCTCTTTGAGGGAGGCACGGGAAGCGCTTCAAAACAGCTTGAACAGCCTCAGTTTTTACCCGACCGATTTGAAAGCGGAACAATAAACACTTCGGGCGCAATAGCTCTTGGAGCAGGGATTGATTTTGTCAATACAAAAGGAGTCGAGACTATACACAGTCACGAGTGGGGACTTTGTAAGCGTGCTTTTGATAAGCTCAAAAAAGAAAACAACGTAATTCTTTACAGCGATGAATTCAAAAAGGACAGAGTTCCTCTTTTCCCCTTCAACGTAAAAGGGATGGAGTCGGAGGAGCTTGCACAAAGCCTGAGCGAAAAAGGCTTTTATCTTCGCGGAGGTTTTCATTGCGCACCCCTTGCTCACAAAAAGATAGGGACCTATGAAACGGGCGCTGTGCGCTTTGCTCCTTCGGTTTTTACTACGCTGAGCGAAGTCGAGAGCTTTGTCAGGGCGGTAAAAAATATCGCCTCAAGGCGCTGAACAGCCAATTTAAGCCACGCGGATTGCGTGGCTTTTTATGATGGCGATAATTTATAATTTTTATGATAAAGCTATTGCAAAATATAATATGGTGTGATAAAATATCTATATATAAATTTGTGAGTGGGTGTAAAATGTCTGAATATCTTGCTGATGTCTGGGAAAATTTTCTCAGCGTGCTTAATTATATATCGATAATAGATGTCTTTGATATACTGCTTTTGTCAGTTGTTGTCTTCCTTTGCCTTAAGCTTATGAAGAAAACAAGAGCAGAACAGCTTATGAAAGGAATTATTGTGCTGTCTGTGATTCTTTTCCTGCTTGACCAATTTCAGTTCAAGGCTATGGGGCTGCTTGCCGAAACCTTTTTCAGTATAGGAATCCTTGCTGTTATTGTGCTGTTCCAGCCTGAGTTCAGACGAATTCTTGAACGAGTGGGAAGAACAAAGATGAAGGACAAGATTCCTTTCTTTGAGTCAATGAACGACAAGGACGAGCAAAAAATCACAACGCTTATAAACAGCGTATCTGCTGCCTGTGAAAATCTTTCCAAGACAAAAACAGGCGCATTGATCGTAATCGAACGAGAGACAAAGCTCGGAGAGCAAATCGAAACGGGAACTCTTATCAACGCTGAGCCAAGCGTTCAGCTTTTTGGGAATATCTTTGTTCCCAATACTCCGCTTCACGACGGTGCGGTAATAATCCGTGACTATATGATTCACGCCGCCGCTTGCTATCTTCCAAAGCCTGCGAAGGAAGACCTTGTTGCAAAGGAGCTTGGAACACGACACAGAGCTGCTATCGGAATGAGCGAGGTGTCAGACGCAATCGTAGTCGTTGTTTCTGAAGAAACAGGAACGATTTCAATAGCCGAAGACGGCGTTATTACAAGAAATTTTTCGGGCGCAACGCTGTCGAAATTCCTTTCAAAGCGACTCCTTCCCGAAAAGGAAGATAAAAATCAGAAGGACAAGCGTCGCAAAAAGCCTTCCAAAAATCAGGGGAAGGGGGTTGACGCAAAGTGAAGAACTCAATTTTCAAGCGCATCGGGAACTTTATCGTTGCAAATCTCAAGGACTTGATTGTTTCGCTCGTTCTTGCTATCGTGATCTGGTTTGCGGTTTCAATTCAGGTATTCCCGAACGTTTATGACCACATTTATGATATTCCCGTAAATATTGAGCCGACGCCGTTTATGCTCGAAGAAAATCTTCAGATAGTCGATTACGACGACAAGGTAAATATTCAGATTATGGGTAAGCGTTACGTTATAGGAACGCTCTCTAACGCTGATTTTGTGGCAACTGCCGACCTTTCGTCCGTAACTGCTCCGGGAAAATATACAGTTGATATTCAGGTTAAGCCCCTCAGCTCGTCAACTGAATACGAGGTTGTTACAAAGGGGCTTCAGGCTTCCATTACAGTTGAAAGAATCATCACAAAAACCTTCGACGTGGTTCCCGATATTGACTCTCTTCAGATCGGCGAAGGCCTTACCGTAAACGAGGACGAGGTCATCTGCTCGCCTACAACCGTTACTATTACGGCAGAAGAATCGGTTGTGAAATCAATCGGCGAAATAACGGTAACTCCTGTTACAAGCTCAGCTCTTGAAGTTACGACCGAGCTTAAAGGAACGCTCAGTATTTTCAAAAAGGACGGAACAAAGATTGATAATCCCGACCTTGAGCTGAGCGACGACAGCTACACGCTGACTGTTCCTGTGTGGAAGATAAAAACGCTTCCGCTTAATATTTCTCTTACCGTTCCGTCGGGATTTGATGAAGAAAGCCTTTCTTATTCGATTCTCCCGACTGCAATAACAATTGCGGCCCCTGCGTCTGATTCGTCTATTGATAATCTTGACAGAATAGATATAGGCGATGTTCAGCTTTCAGACCTTTCATCAAAGGATTTACAGGGAATAAAGCTTACAATTGCACTTCCGACAGGCTATCGAAATCTTTCAAACGTAGCTATTGCACAGGTTAATTTCGGTGAGGCGGAAAATTACGGAAAGCTTGACTTTACCGTACCGAGTGAAAATTTCACGATTCTTAACGGCGATCCCGAATATGAATTTTCATTTGTTACAAGTCAGCTCGACGTTTCAGTAGTAGGTCCCTCGGAGGTGCTCAGAAACCTTACTCTTGACGATATCAGCGGAACAGTGAATCTTCTTGGCGTAACTGCCGCCGACGGCGTAAAGAGCGTTACTATTTCAATGAAAATCGAGGGTGAAAACGTAACCGCTTGGGTAACGGGCGACTATAAGGTTGAAATTATGGCACAGGAAATCCCCGAACAAGCACAGGAAGAAGAATAAATCATAGGAAAAGCCGTATTTGCGGCTTTTCTTTTTTGAACGAGGAGCGAGGAAAGAAAATGCGGCTGCCTGAATATATCAGAGAGATAATTTCAGAATATAATAAGAACGGCTTTGAAGCGTATGCGGTAGGTGGCTGCGTCAGAGACGAGCTTCTTGGAAAGCGTCCGTTTGACTATGATATCGCAACAAGCGCTCTTCCTGATGAAACAAAGTCTGTTTTTTCAAACAGAAGACTGATTGAAACAGGGATAAAGCACGGAACGCTCACGCTTATGGCTGACGAGGGGGCAGTTGAAATAACAACCTTCAGGGTTGACGGCGAATATAGCGACAGCCGTCACCCCGAAAGCGTTTGTTTCACAAGAAACCTCAGCGACGACCTTTCTCGCCGTGATTTTACCGTGAATGCGATGGCATATTCCGAAAAAGCAGGAATAGTTGACATTTTTGGTGGCAAGGAAGACCTTGAAAACAGGCTTATACGATGCGTTGGAGAAGCTCCGAAGCGATTTGACGAGGACGCACTGAGAATAATGCGTGCGCTCAGGTTCTCTGCTTCATGCGGATTTGAAATTGAAGAAAAAACTGCCCTTGCGATAAGAAGCAAGAAGGAGCTTTTGAAAAACATATCGGGCGAAAGAATAGCGACTGAGCTTAATAAGCTTTTGCTTAGCGATTGCACGGGAGTATTGAGGGAATTTTACGACGTTTTTTCGGTTATAATACCTGAAATTTCTTCTTGCGTTGGCTTTGAACAGCATTCTCAATTCCACGATAAAACTGTCTGGGAGCATATTGTTTCGAGCGTCGGGGCAATTGAAGCTGAGCTTCCCTTGCGACTTTGTATGCTTTTTCACGACCTCGGAAAGCCCTCGTGCTATACAAACGAAAACGGCACGGGACATTTTAAGGGACACGCAGCCGTAAGCACTGAAATTGCCCGTAGAGTAATGCGTGAGCTTCACTATGATAACAAAACGCTCAATCACGTAGTTTTCCTCGTGGAGCATCACGATATGCGGCTTTGCGACGACAGAAGGCTCATAAAGAAATGGCTTTCACGATTTGGCGAGGAAGCGTTTTTCGATTTGGTTAAGGTGCATATTGCAGACGACAGCGCAAAAACCCCCGAATGTAAAAACCGTATCGGCTTTTATAAAAAAATAGAGGATATTGCACGGGAAATAATTGAAGAAGGGGATTGCCTGAGCATAAAGTCCCTTGATATTGACGGAAACGCCCTTGTTTCTTTGGGCTTTGAGGGCAAAGAAATAGGCGACGCACTCAGAATGCTTCTTGAGGCGGTTATTGCCGAAAAATGTCCCAATGAGCGTGAATATTTAGTGAAATATCTTGAAAACAACGGCAAAAAATAGTATAATAATGAGGTTAGAATAATTGAAAGGGATGATATAATGTCATCAGTTGATATAGGAATCGACCTTGGGACAGCAAACACAATAATAACAATTGCAGGGAAGGGAATTGTAATCAACGAGCCCAGCGTTGTAGCTTATGACAAGAAAAAAAGACAGGTGCTTGCTGTTGGTAACGAGGCGTTCAGAATGATAGGAAGAACTCCTGAATATATCGTTGCTGAAAAGCCTCTCAAGGAAGGGGTAATTTCAGACGATAATATGACAGACGCAATGGTAACGTCTTTTATTGCAAAAGTCAGCAAAACAATGATGCTAAAGCCAAGAATCGTTCTGTGCGTTCCCTCGTCCGTTACGGACGTCGAAAAAAGAGCAGTGGTAGAAGCGGCTCTTTCAGCGGGCGCAAGAAAGGTTTTCCTTATAAAAGAGCCGATTGCGGCGCTTCTTGGCGCAGGAATTGATATTTCAAAGCCCGACGGTCGTATGATTGTTGATATCGGGGGCGGAACGACTGATATTGCCGTTACATCGTTCAACGGAATTGTCCGTGATAAGTCGCTTAAAATTGCAGGAACGAAATTCGACGACGCAATAGTACGAATGGTAATGTCGAGGTATAAAATCCTTATCGGTGAAAGAACGGCTGAGCAAGCGAAAAAGGAAATCGGTAACGTCTATATGCCAAATAGAGACAACACGATGACCATAAAGGGAAGAAGTCTTATAAAAGGACTTCCCGAAAGCGTTGAAATTTCCGAGCAAGATGTTTATGACGCTCTTTTCCCTCTTGTTCAGGAAATTGCAGGCGGAATAAAAAGCCTTCTTGAGCAGACTCCTCCTGAGCTTGTGGGCGATATTCTTACAAACGGCGTGGTTCTCACAGGCGGAGGTGCGCTTTTAAGAGGCTTTGATAAATATATCCAGAGCGTTATAGGCGCTCCCTGTTACGTTGCTGATAATGCGGCGGAATGCGTTGCAAAGGGAGTTGAGCTTTCGTTCTCGCTTTCCGAGGAGCTTCTTGACGGCTTTGAACAAATTTCGCTTTATAAGTAAGGGAGCTTGAAATGCCAAGAAATAAAGCGGTCGGAGCGCTTCTCGATGCGTTTCGGCAAATGGTTGAACGGTTGAAAAAGGGCAATATAACAGCATATTCCGCACAGGCGGCGTTCTTTATTTTTATTTCGCTTGTGCCTTTTGCAATGCTCCTTATAAGCCTTCTGAGCAGACTTCCGATTTCGGTTGAGAGTCTAAACGGAGGAGAGCTGGCGTTTATTAGTCCGCAGATTGCCGATTTTATAAAAAAGGTTATCTCTGATTCAAGTCAGACCTATTCAGGAGCAATTATTTCCGTTACAACCGTCGTTACTCTATGGTCAGCGTCAAAGGGTACGGTTGCAATTGTAAGAGGTCTTGATACGGTCTACGGAGTTACTGTAAAGAGAAATTATATAAAGCTCAGACTTATTTCCTTGCTTTATACCTTTGCACTTGTTATAATTCTGATTCTTACGTTTGCTCTCACGGTTTTCGGAAATTCTATCCTTGAAATGATTTCGGCGGCTTTTCCCTCTACTGTCGGGATTGCAGGAGTTGTCGGATTTCTTCGTTGGGTTGTGACGCTATTACTTTTGGTACTCTTTTTTATGTTGATTTATACGGTTGTTCCCGAAAGAAAAACAAAGTTTATGAACGAGCTTCCGGGAGCCGTTGTTAGCTCGTTGGGCTGGGTTGGCTTTTCAGCGCTGTTCTCATTTTATATTGATAACTTCGCCAATTACGTAAACATCTACGGAAGCCTTGCGACAATTGTTATTCTTCTTTTGTGGCTTTACTTTTGTATGATTATTCTCTTTTTTGGAGCTGAGCTTAACGATATGCTTCGTGAGGTTGGTGCAATAGGAAAAATAAAAGCAAGAATAAGAAACAAAAAATAAAACCATCCGCTTTCCCTACGCATCTTAGGGAAGACCTCAAATAATCAGAAACGAACAAAACCCACGGAGCTTTCCGTGGGCTTGTTTTTTGTTATGTGATGGAGAATTATTTAATTATTCCGCCGCCTACGACAACGTCGCCGTCGTAAAAAACAACTCTCTGACCTTTTGTAATAGCTCTTTGCGGCTCGTCGAACTCAACGAGAATTTCTCCGTTTTCAAGCGGCTTTATTACGCAAGGCTGTTCAATCTGTCTGTATCTTGTTTTTGCTTTTACCCTCATCGGTGAATCAAGAGAGGGGATTGAAATTAGATTTACGTCATAAGCGACAAGGCTTTTTCTCATAAGGTCTTCGTTGGTTCCAACCACAACCGTGTTGCTCCGAGCGTCCTTGTCAACTACGTACATAGGCTTTCCGAAAGCGATTCCCAATCCCTTTCGCTGTCCTATTGTATAAGAAAGGATACCGTTGTGCTGTCCCAATATATTTCCGTCAGTATCTACGACGTCTCCGGGAGTCATTTTTGCGCCTGTATATCTTTGGATAAAGCTTGCATAATTTCCGTCGGGAACAAAGCAGATGTCCTGACTGTCGGGCTTGTTGTGGTTTATAAAACCGTTTTCTTTGGCGATTTCTCTCACTCGTTCCTTTGTAACCGAGCTTAGAGGGAAAAGCACCCTCGAAAGCTCCTCCTGAGTGAGATTATAAAGGACGTAGGACTGGTCCTTGAGATTATCTCCGTCGTCTCCCGTTGCTTTTTTAAGAAGCCATCTTCCAATTTTTTCGTCATATTCTGTTCTTGCATAGTGACCTGTTGCTATATAGTCACAGCCAAGCTCGTCCGCTTTTTCAAGCATTGCCTTAAATTTTATATATCTGTTACAGTCAATGCACGGATTCGGTGTTTCTCCGTCAAGATATGATTTGTTAAAGCGGTTGATTACGTTTTCTTTGAACTTTTCTCTGAAGTCAAAAACGTGGTGAGGCACGTCAAAGCGTGAGGCTATTTCCTTGGCGTCGTCAGCGTCGCTTGCCGAGCCGCACGCTCCGTCCTCTCCGTCGTAAAGGCGCATGGTTGCTCCCACAAGCTCAAAGCTATCTCTGAGTAATAAAAGCGCAACCGAGCTATCTACGCCTCCACTCATTGCAACCATAACCTTCTTCATCTTCAGTTGTTCTCCTTTTGTTCTTTTTTGTCGTTATCTTTTTGGGATTTTATTTGCGCCTGTTTTTTCTCGGCGAGCTTATTCATAACCTCAAGCACGAGATAAATCAGCCCGATTACAACAACCGTGAGAATAATGAAGGCTATAATGTCAGATGTGTTATCAGTAATTGTCGTGCCTGCCTGTGCGGTTGTCTGTGCCGCTTCAACATTGGCTTCCGTAATTTTTTCCATTATCCTGCTACCTTTTCAAACTGGCTGTTGTAAAGTTCGGCGTAAAAACCGCCCTTTGCAAGAAGTTCATCGTGTTTACCCTGTTCTACTATTTCGCCGTCGCGCATTACGAGAATCAGGTCTGCGTCCTTGATTGTAGAAAGGCGGTGAGCGATTACAAAGCTTGTTCTGCCTTTCATAAGATTGTCCATTGCGCGTTGGATTCTTTCTTCTGTTCTTGTGTCTACTGAGCTTGTCGCTTCGTCAAGTATCAGAATCTTTGGATCGGCAAGAATTGCTCTTGCAATCGTAAGAAGCTGTTTTTGTCCTTGAGATACGTTCGACGCTTCTTCGTTAAGCTCCATATTATAGCCGTCGGGGAGAGTTTTGATAAAGTGGTGAGCGTGGGCGGATTTTGCGGCGGCAATAACCTCCTCGTCAGTAGCGTCAGCCTTTGAATATCGGATGTTTTCCATAATACTTCCGTTAAACAGCCAAGTGTCCTGAAGCACCATACCGAACATTTCTCTAAGCTCAGTTCGGTTGAAGTCCTTGACGTTATGACCGTCGATGAGGATTGCTCCGTCGTTTACGTCATAAAAACGCATAAGAAGCTTTATCATTGTGGTTTTTCCTGCGCCTGTGGGTCCTATTATAGCAATTTTCTGACCTTCCTTTACGTCGGCGCTGAAATCGTTGATTGTGATTTTATCCTCAGAATAACCGAATCTGACGTGCTCAAATTGAACATTTCCGCTAAGATTTTTTGTGCTTACGGGGTTGGGAGCAAGCTGATCCTCTTCCTCTTCGTTGAGAAACTCGAATACTCTTTCAGCGGCTGCGATAGTTGACTGCATTATATTTGAAATCTGAGCAATCTGACCAAAGGGCTGAGTGAACTGTCTGCTGTACTGAACGAAGGAGAGAATTTCACCTACTGCAATTCGTCCCTGTATTGCAAACATACCGCCTACCATTGCCACAATAGCGTAGGAGAAGTTACCGATAAAGCCCATTATAGGGAACATAAGACCTGAAAGGAACTGAGATTTCCAGCCCGATTCATAGAGCCTTCTGTTGTCTTTTTCAAAGGTTTCGCTTACTTTTTCTTCGGCATTATATGCTCTGACTATATTCTGACCGCCAAAAACTTCTTCGATCTGACCGTTTACGTGACCAAGATATGCCTGCTGGTCAATGAAGTGCTTTTGTGATTTTTTTACAACGACTGAAATGAGTATCATTGCAACAGGAACAACCGCAATCGTAATCAGCGTCATTATCCAGTCAATTGAGAACATCATTATTGCAATACCGACAATCGTTACGAGAGAAGAAACGACCTGTGTTGCCCCCTGGTTAAGGCTTTGTGAAAGAGTATCAATATCGTTTGTGATAATTGATAATATTTCGCCGTGATTTCTACTTTCAAAGAACTTGAAGGGCATACGGTGAATCTTTTCGCTGATTTCTCTTCTGAGCTTATAGGTGAGCTTTTGAGTAACTCTTGTCATAAGAATACCCTGAACTGCGCCAAAGACTGTACTGAGGAAGTAAAGCCCAAGCAAGAGCAGAAGCGTTGTTCCGATTGCTGTAAAGTTTATTCCCTCGCCGCCTTGAAGCTTTCCCATAAGACCGTTGAAAAGCTCTGTGGTTGCGTTACCGAGAATTTTCGGACCGATAATCGCAAAAACCGTACTTGCTATTGCAAAAACAATAACGATAATCAGCGAGATTTTATTTGCACCAAGATATTTCATAAGGGTGCCAAACGTCTTTTTGAAGTTTTTAGGCTTCTGTTGCGCCATAAGAGGCGGCGGGGAGGCTTTTTTGTTTTGTGCCATTATGCGTCCTCCTTTCCTGTAAGCTCGTCCTGTGAGAGCTGGGAGAGTGCAATCTGCTTATAAACCTCACAGCTTTCCATAAGCTCGTTGTGTGTGCCTTTTCCGACGATTTTTCCGTCGTCAAGAACAAGAATCTGCTCTGCGTTCATAACTGTGCTTATTCTTTGAGCAACGATAATCACCGTGCTTTCGGAGGTGTAAGCGTTAAGAGCTTTTCTGAGGTTTACGTCCGTCTTATAGTCAAGAGCCGAGAAGCTGTCGTCAAAGATATAAATGTCAGGCTTCTTTGCGATTGCTCTTGCAATAGACAAGCGTTGTTTCTGACCGCCCGAAACGTTTGTTCCGCCCTGTGCGATAAGCTCGTCGTACTTATCGTCTTTAAGCTCGATAAATTCCTTCGACTGAGAAATTTCAGCCGCAGTTTCAATCTGTTCCTGAGAAATTTCCTTATTTCCGTAGCCGATATTTGATTTGATAGTTCCTGAAAAGAGCACAGCCTTTTGCGAAATATAGCCAATTTTGTCACGAAGCTGTGTGAGGTCTGCGTCCTTGACGTTAACGCCGTCAACAATAATTTCACCTGCCGTTACGTCATAAAAACGAGGTATAAGGTTTGCAATGGTTGTTTTTCCGCTTCCCGTAGAGCCGATAATTGCCGTTGTCTGACCGGGAAGGGCTGTGAATGTGATATCAGAAACAACGTCCTCGTCTGCGTTTGCGTAATGGAAAGAGACGTTTTTGAATTCAACCACGCCTTTAGTCTTTTCAGAGAAGCTCTGAGCGTTTTCCTTTGAGGCAATCGACGCCTCGGTATTTAATACTTCTCCCACACGCTTTGCTGAAATAATAGCTCTTGGGAGCATTATCGAGAGCATTGAAATCATAAGGAATGCGACGATAATCTGCATCGTGTAAGAGATAAAGGCGGTAAGGTCGCCAACTTGCATACTACCTTCGTCAACTGCAAATGCGCCCGCCCATACAATCAGTATGGAAACGCCGTTCATAATAAACATCATCATCGGCATCATAAAGGACATAATGTTGTTTATGAAGGTGTTGATTTTCATTATATCTGTGTTTGCAGTATCAAATCGCTTTTTTTCGTGTTCTTCCTTTGAGAAGGCTCTGATTACGGGCAGACCTGTGAGAATTTCACGGGAAACGAGGTTGAGCCTGTCTATTTTTTTCTGCACCTGCTGGAATTTCGGGAGTGCAACTACAAAAAGCACGATAATGAGGAGTAAGAGCGCCGCAACGCCAACAGCGATAACCCAAGTAAGCGTTGAGCCTTCGCCGAGCACCTTAATAAGAGAGCCTCCTCCGATAATCGGAGCGTAAAGAACCATACGCAGTATCATTACCGTTGTCATTGTAATCTGCTGAATATCGTTTGTGCATCTTGTAATAAGAGAAGCGGTTGAGAGCTTGTCTATTTCAGCATTTGAGAACGACAAAACGCGCGAAAACATTGCAGAACGAAGCTCCATACCGATTGCGGCGGCGGTTCTTGACGAAATCAAGGTATTGATGATTGCCGCTGCAGCCGAAATAAGCGAATAAAGGAGCATAAATAAAGCGGTAACGAAGATGTAGTTATTCTGAATAGCGCTCGTGTCAAGGCCTATCGCCTTATATTCCGAAGCGACGTACTGAATTGCAACTTGATTTACTATGCTTTCGTCAATATTGCTGATTTGCTCCATTACGGTTTCGATGTTAATTGTTCCGTCAGGGTTTATCATTCCCTCTGTACTGAACGCAAGGTCTGAGGTTTCATTGATGTTTGCCATTGCATAGCTTATCATCATCGGAACGCCGAAAATCGAGTTTAGCTCGTTTTTTTCCTCTTCGCTAACGGAATTGAGCTTACAGATTCCGTTTTCGTCCGCAGTGTAGCTTTCTTTAACCTTTTGCGCCTGGTCGGGCGTCATAAAGAATAAAAGCTTTTCAAGCTCCTGCTGTCTTATGTCAGTCGGAACAGCGCTTTCGATTCCGCCTTGCTGAATACCCACGTTTATAATATTTGAGGTATAAGAGGGGAGCGCAAGTTCGCTGAACGCCTGAATTACAAGCAGCAGAATGATTGAAAGGATAGCTATCCAGTGCTTTCCTATAATTCTACCGATTTTTTTCATTGTTGTTTATCCTTTCGTAAATATTAGGATTTCTTTCCAATATATGTTGATTATACCTACATCGGTTTTAATAGTCAAGTGACATTTGTAACTTTTTTATAACTTTGTCAGATGTTTTTTGGCAATAATTACATAAAGATGCGCTTATAAAGGCACTTTGTAGGCTCTTTAATTGCAACGACGTTTTATATGAAATTTTTGTGAAAGTTTTTTTATTATCTGCATCACAAATTCTTATATTCAGGTTGATTATTTGCCCGATTGCTGATATAATTCTAATGAATGGAGATAAAATATGGAAGATGTTATTTTAAGAGCAGAGGTGTCTGACGCACAACAGCTTGAGCAGGCGCTTCTTAATGATGATTTTCAGTATATCTACGCACCGATGGAGCTTTTAAGCGAAGCAACGGAGGATAAGTTCAGACTTATTGTTGTTCCTCCCGTTTATCTTGGCGATTGTGAAGAAGCAGTAAGAAAAAAGCTTATTCATCTGAAAAAAGTTGGGTTTGAGCGCTTGTTGTGTCACACGGCGGCTCATCTTGAGCTTTCAAACGAGCTTGGCTTTAAGGCTCACGGCGGCTTTAGAATGAATATAACGAACTCCCTTTCCCAGAAGCATTACGAGAACGGCGGTTTATGCGATTCGACTCTTTCGATTGAGCTAACCGTTTCTCAGCTTAGTGCAATAGTCTGTACGGTTCCAAGAGGGATTATCGCTTACGGAAAGCTTCCGCTTATGATAACCGCAAGATGCCCCATAAACAACGGAAAGCCGTGCGGAAAAGAAAAGAAATGCGGAGGAAAAATAACCGACAGAAAGGGTAACGAGCTGTCTGTTATCTGTTCAAACACAGTAGAAATTCTCAATCCCGATACGCTTGTGCTGAGCGATAAGCTCGACGATTTTTCGGGATTTGATTTTCTTACGCTGAAATTTACGGACGAAGCTGACGTGAACGCAGTCGCCCGTATGTATCTTACGAACGCAAAGCCACAGGGAAAGCTCACAAGAGGGCTGTATTATAGAGGTACGGAATAATGGAAATAAAGGTTAAAAAGCTTAAAGAAAACGCAAAGCTGCCATTCAGAGCAACCGGTGCCAGCGCAGGGGCGGATCTTTTTGCGTGTGTTGAAGAAAAAATCGTTCTTAAAGCCGGAGAGCGTACGCTTGTGCCAACGGGCATAGCAATAGAAATACCGAGCGAAGGCTACGGCGGATTTGTTTTTCCGAGAAGCTCGGTTGCAAGTAAATTCGGCGTTTCTCTCTCAAATTGCGTCGGAGTAATCGACAGCGACTATCGTGGAGAAGTAAAAATAGCGGTTATCAATCACGGAAACGAAAGCTTTGTCATCGAAAACGGCGACAGAATTGCTCAGCTTGTGATTATGCCTGTTGAAAACGCAGTTTTCAGCGAATGTTGCGAGCTTTCTTCAACGCAAAGAGGCGAGGGCGGCTTTGGTTCAACAGGAAAATAATTTGAAAATTTTCAAAAAAACTGTTGTATCACGTTTAGATTTGTGGTATAATACCCAAGTATTAGTCTTAACAATTAGCTAGGAGGCGCAAAAGATGTTCACAAAGGATATCGGAATAGATTTGGGTACAGCGAATACGCTTGTATATATGAGAGGAAAAGGCATTATAATTCGTGAACCGAGTGTTGTTGCCGTTGACGTAAAGTATGACAGAGTAAGATACGTAGGTCAGGAGGCAAAGGACGTAATCGGTAGAACTCCGGGTTCGATAAAGGCTGTTCGTCCGCTTAAAGACGGCGTAATTGCCGATTTTGATATTACAACAAGCATGCTTCAGGAATTTATCCGTAAAGCGCTTAAAGGAAGAGCCTTCACTAAGGCAAGAGTAGTTATCTGTATCCCGTCG
>JAZNST010000059.1:0-8743 GCA_045591405.1 Ruminiclostridium sp. | reverse complement strand
ATAGATTCAACTCCTTGGCACACAGAACGACATGGCTACGATCCGACTTTCCTCAGTAAACGCTTGAATTTTCCATTTGGGTGTCACCTCTGCATAGCGTGCTTTTATTTACTCGAACTTGAACCAATCGAAGCCGAACTCAGCGCCGGGGAGGAAGACGAAGCTAATATCCTTGACGCCCTTGATTTCATCGAGCGCAAATTCTCGCACGGTATAATCGTCAGCGTGTTTGAACTCAACGAGCTGAGTTTTCTGAACTCCGTTTTCATCATAGCGGATTTGCATTGTGTCGTTTTCGTGGGGCGTTTTTCCGCAAACAGTAATCTTCGTTACGCCGTCTGAGAAATCCATATCGTTGAACTTGAGTATGACGTTGTTGCCGATTTTTTCGACTCTTTCTCCGACAACCTCAAACTCATCTCCGTACATTTCGTCGTTATCGCCTGCGTGAAGCTTTTGCAAAGCCTTATTGAGCTTTATAAACTCAAAGCCGCCGAACGCTCCGCCCTTACTGAGAACGAAGGCAATATCGGTAATTCCCTTGAGCTTTTCGGGCAAGCTGAACTCAAACGGGTCAAAGCCCTCCCAGCGTCCGTTTTCGGGGAACTGAACGGTATCAATGAGTCGTCCGTCTGCGTCGGGGTTCCCCTCCCATATTTCTACGTCGATAAGACCGAAGCCACAGTTTCCGATATAAATCTTGAGCGCATCGGAGCCATAGCTTCCAAAATCGACGTTTGAAAAGCCGATAACGGTTCTATCGTTGATTCTGCTGATTGCGCCACGCTCAACAACCCACAGCTCGTCCTTATTGGAAAAGCCGTAAAGAGCCGCCGAAACGAACTTATAAGGCGCAATTACTGCCTCGCCAACGCCCTCGACGGTGATAGGAATGTCGCTTATAATTTCAGGAACGTTCGTTCCGTTATAGCCGCAAGCACGAAGGATAAACGAGCCGTCGCCCTTTGCAGTAAGAACACAGCCGTCGTCGGTAGGCTCTACGCTTGCGAGCTGGCACTCAGCGCCCGAAACGAGTAAGGTCTTCCACTCGATTTTTTTGTTTGCCGCATTTGAAGGAAGCGCTTTTGCCGTAATCTTTATTGACTTATTTTCAGCCGTAAGGGTTCTCGTTGGGGCATAAAGCTCGATTTTTCTGAGCTGAACTTCTGTGCTTGGCTCCTGCTTATAGCAAGGGAACGCATTTTCCGTCACAACGCTTACGCCCTCAACCTTTTCGCAGGGCACAGAGCTAAGCTTTATTTCAGCCGCTTCAAGTCCGTCGGAGGTAACCTTTACGCTTATCTTTCCGCTTTCGAGCGTAGCTTGAAGAATAAATATGAGCTTACCGCTGAAAAGGCGCTTGTTGTTGCTCTTATAGCTGTCGTAATCGGTACTGTCGCCGCTGTCGATTCCAACGAGCCTTGCCGCGCCCGAAACCTCGACAAAAAGTCTGTTTCTTGCGTTTGCAACGAAGTTTCCGTCCTTATCACAGGTCTGAGCCTCAACGAAAATAAGGTCACGCCCGTCGGCGTTCATCGTCGTTTTTTCAGGCAGAAGAACAATTTTTTCAGGTTCGCTGAAGCTTGAGATTCTGTCCTGTGCAACAACAGCTCCGTTTTTATACGCCTTGGCGACAATTTCGCCCTTTTCAAAGGGAACGTTCCATCTGCCGTGAAGAACGCTGTCGTGAAGGAGGTCGATATGCTGTTTTCCGAGGCTTTTTCCGTTGAGGAAGATTTCGACGTCCTCGACGTTAGAATAAGTCATCACGGGGATAATATCACCCTCGTTCCAATCCCAATGAGGTAAAAGGTGAACAAACGGTTCTTTTTCGCCATCGGTCCAGACTGCCTTATAAAGATAATAGCTTTCCTTTGGAAGTCCTGCTGTGTCAACGATTCCAAAATAAGAGTTTTTCGTGCTGTAAGGAGTCGGCTCTCCTATATAGTCAAAGCCCGTCCAGATATATTGACCGCCGCAGTATTCACGGTCACGGTCCATAACCCATGCGCTTTCGTGCGCTCTGCCCCAGCCTACGACGCTGTTTCCGAGGTCTGAACACTGAAGGTCGTCGTGAGTTAAAATTCCCGAATCGAATGGCAGGTGATAAACGCCTCTCGAACGAACCGTCGAAGCGGTTTCAGAGCCGTAGATAAACCAATCGGGGTGCTTTTCGTGATGCTCATCATAAAGATGCTCAGCGTAGTTATAGCCTGCAATCTTGAGGAAATCGGCTACCTTCTGTGCGTTTTCCCAAGGCATATAGTTTGAGCCGATTGTGGGAACGGCGTTTTTTCTTGGGTCGTGCTTATTGACTTCCTCAACAAGCATCTTTGCAACCTCAAGGCCTCTTGGCGAAGCGTGAGTATCGGCGATTTCGTTTCCGATTGACCACATAATCACACAAGGGTGATTACGGTCTCGCTTTACCCACTGCTCAACGTCACGCTTGTAGGTTTCCTTAAAGAAGCGTGCGTTATCAAAGGTCGTCTTGGGGTTTTCCCACATATCAAAGCTTTCGCTGTTTACTAAAATTCCCATCTCGTCGCAAAGCTCAACAAGCTCAACCGACGGCATATTGTGAGAAGTTCTCACAGAGTTTACGCCGTAGGATTTAAGAATTTCGAGCTGACGCTTCATTGCGGCTCTGTTCATTGCGGCGCCGAGTGCGCCTAAGTCGTGGTGCATACAAACGCCGTGAAGCTTGAGCTGACGGCCGTTGAGGATAAAGCCCTTATTTACGTTGAACTCAATCGTTCTGAAGCCGATTGAGTTTTTTACTGAGTCGATAGCTTCGCCGTTTTTCAAAAGCGTTGTAACAAGCGTGTAAAGCACGGGGCTTTTTACGTCCCATTCCTGTGCGTTATCAACGACAAGAACGGCTTTTTCGCCGTTTGCCGTTGCAACGAGCGCTCCGCTGTTATCAAAAAGCTCAGCCTTTACCTCACCGCTTCCGCAAAGCTCAGTATCAACGAGAAGCTCCCAGCTTTTTTCGCCTGTTTTTCTTGTCGAAGCGTAAATACCGTTGAGTGCAATATGCTCCTTTGCTCTTTTTCTGAGCCAAACGCTTCTGTAAATTCCCGCGCCGCTGTACCAGCGTGAGTTGGGCGACTCATAGCGAACCTGAACGGCGATTTCGTTTTCGCCTTCTTTTACTGCGTCGGTAATTTCGACGTTAAACGAAGAATAGCCGTAAGTATTGCCGCCTACCTCCTGACCGTTAACATAGACGGTCGAGTTCATATAAACGCCCTCAAAGGTCACGAAAAGCTTTCCCTCAAGGTCGGCCTTTTCAAGCGTAAATTTCTTCAGGTACCAGCCCTCACCCGTTTTATAAAGGTTTCTCGTGTCGTTTATAAGCCAGTCGTGAGGGATTTCCACGTCGTAAAAGTGTGGGATTTTGTTGATTTGTTCTACTGAAAAGCTATTAATTTCCGTCAGGGCAAACTTCCAGCCATCATTCCATAAAATATTCTGAAATTTCATACAGTCTCCTTAATCGAACATTGTCAGCTGTTCTTCATTTTCTATAAGCACAACTCTTGTAAAGTTTTCGGGGTTAAAGACTACTATTTTCTTGCCCTTTTTCTGAGCGTAGGCAATAGTATTCGTCGTGCCGCTTTTCTGACCGTTGCAAACGGCGATAAGTAAATCCGACGACTCAACCAGGAAGCGATTTCTCACCTGCATACACCCCTTAAAGTATTCGCTTTCCGTTACGCATTGGCAAGCGTAAGCTTCGTTACAGATCCGATCGTAGCGTTTTTTGTCTTCTTCGGGCCATCTGTCTGACTGATGGAAGCACGGAAGAGCGCAGATAAGCTCAAGGCGTGGGTAATCCTTCTTCATCTCAAGGATAAGCTCAGCGCATAGCATATCAATTCCTCTCGCCATTCCCGAAATATAATGAAAGTAGCCCTTTTTATAAAGAGCCTTTATTTCGTTTGCAATAAGCGTTCGTAGCCTTATTGCGTCGGGATGGGAAAGGTCGTTTCCGAATGGGAGCTTTTCGGGGCGGTGTCCCGAAAAAGCAACCGTTTGTGTAATATTGCTTGGATTAAATCGCAGCATAATCATTCCTTTTGTCGTGGTGCCGTCAGGCACGGGTTAAAACGTAAGTCTGAGTGTCTGTCCCTTGTCCATTTTGAACGAATAAATTCCGTCGTTTACGGTAAATTCTACCTTAGCTCCGCCAACTGTTGCTGTCGTAGGCTCGTCTTTGAGCTTTATCAGGCAGTCGTTTCCGTTTTTTGAGGTGACGGTGATTGTCTTTGCCTTTTTGTTTTCCCATTCAGCGTCTACTGTGAAGTTACCTCTTGCACAAAGGCCGCTGAAGGAGCCTTCAGCCCACGCCGAAGGCAAGCAGGCGAGAGGGTTTATATAACCGTTATGGCTCTGAAGCAGCATTTCGGCAATTCCTGCACTTCCGCCGAAGTTTCCGTCAAGCTGGAAGGGCGGATGGAAGTCAAACATATTTGGGAAGGTACAGCTTGAAAGTAAGCCGTGAAGGATTGAGTAAGCCCTGTCTGCGTCGGCGGTTCTTGCCCAGAGGTTAAGCTTATAGGCTCTCGCCCAGCCCGTTGATTCGTCGCCTCTGTCGTTCATTGTGTTTATTGCCGCCTTCATAAGCTCAGGCGTTTTTTCGGTAATAGCCTTTCCGGGATATAAGCCAAGAAGATGACTTATATGGCGGTGATTGGGCTGAGTTTTCGAGTGGTCAAAATCAGGCTCGTCTTCCTCGTACCATTCCTTGAGAAGTCCTGTTTTTCCGATATGGTAGGGCTTGAGAAGCTCAACGTCGTGCTTTATCTGTTCACGAAGCTCAGCGTCAGCGTAAAGTACCTGGGAAGCTGAAATAAAATCACGGTAGAGCTGTTCGATAAGAGACTGCTCGTAAGTGTTTCCGATAGTAACAGGGCCGTGTTCGGGAGAGTAGGTAGGAGTTGAAACAAGGCGGTTCTGCTTGTCGTCGAAAATGAGCCACTGACGGTAGAATTTCACGCTCTCACGCATAATCGGATAGATTTTTTCTCTGAGATAATCCTTATCCTCAGTAAATTCGTAATACTCCCAGATATTTTGCATCAGCCACGCAACAGCCGAGGTTGACCAACCCCAATAGAAATCCCAACCCGGAGCCGTCCAGCCAAATGGCGTAGTCGTTGTGTGGGCAATCCAGCCGTTTTCGGGGTTTTCGGACGTGCTTTCGATATTGTAATATTCCTTGGCGGTAATTCGTCCGGGCTGTCTCATTGCGTCAAGAAAATCGACAAGCGGCGGGACGGTTTCAACAAGGTTTGTGTTATACGCTCCCCAATAGTTCATCTGAAGATTTACGTTTATGTGATAGTCACAGCACCAGGGCGGCATATTCGACTCGTTCCACACGCCCTGAAGATTAGCGGGCAAAGAGCCTTCTCTTGAGCTTGCTATGAGCATATATCTTCCGAACTGGAAATAAAGAGATTCAAGAGTTGAAAGAACGGAGCTGTCCTTTGCGGTCTTATATTTCTCAATAAGAACGTCAACCGCCTCAGGCTCGCCGCTTACGTTATTGAGCGAGAGCTTTACACGGGAGAAAAGCCTTGTGTAATCTTCGACGTGTTCAGAAAGAAGCTTATCGTAACCCTTTTCCTGTGCGGCGTCGAGAGTTTTCGCAACAGTCAGCATCGGATTTTTTCCGCTTCTGTACTTAGGATAAACGGGAGCGTAGTCTGTTGCGGCGGTAAAGTAGATAATAACCTCGTCTGCGTGCTCTACCATTACGCTGTCCTTTGAACAGATAAGCTCGCCGCCCGACTTTTCGATTCTGAACTGTGCGGCGTATCGAAGATTATTATCAGAAAGCTTTCCCTCATAGATGAGTGTTCCGTTTTCGTCTGTGCGAACGGCGTTCTGACTTTGAAGATTATCGAGCGAAAGTCTCACGCAGATTCGTCTTGGCTTATCTGAACGGAGCTTTATGCAGATTGTGTTCGAGGGGTAGTTTGCAAAAGCGGTTCTCGTGTGGCGTGCGCCCTCGTAGTCAAATGCACATTCGTAAACGGCATTATCCATATCTATTGCTCTTGAATAGTTCGTCGCTTTTTCTTCGTTTATATTTGAAAAGCTCAGATAAAGGTCAGCCAGAAGCTGATATGCTCCTGAGCCGTAGTTAAGCCCCGTAAGCTCCTGAATAATCTCAACCGCTTCGTTGTATTTATTCTCGTAAAGAAGCTCCTGAACCTTTTTTACGAACTTATATCTGTCGGTTTTGTTTCCGCCGTTATAGTGGGGGTTATTTTCAGACGGGCCGCCAACCCAGAGAGTTTTCTCGTTAAGAACGATTTTTTCCTTTGCGATTCCGCCGAAAAAGCTCATGCCGAGATAGCCGTTTCCGATAGGCTGACAGAATTGTTCCCAGTTGTCAAAATTTCCGGGAGAATTGAAATAAAGAATATTGTGTAGTGTGTTCATATTTTTATATTTCCTTTTCTCGTTTGTCTGTAATTCTTTTGTTGCATTAGTTTTATCATATAAAAATATTATATAGTATTCCCATAGCAATGTCAATCTGTTTATAAAAAATAGCAGTTGATTTTTCCGCTGAAAAAGGCTATACTTAGTATATATTCTCACATATTCGGAGGTCGCTATGAAGGACGGATTTATAAAGGTTGCTTCTGTCAGCCCAAGGATAAGGGTTGCAGACTGTGACTTCAACACTCAGAGCATAGTGAAGCAGATAAACGACGCCTGTGAAAAAGGCGTTAAGCTGGCGGTTTTCCCTGAGCTTTGCGTTACGGGGGCAACCTGTGGCGAGCTTTTTTCAGACCGTACGCTTCTTGACGGAGCGAAAAAATCAATTGAAACGATAAAAGAGCAGACAAGAAACGCCGATATTATAAGCGTCGTGGGAGCGCCGCTTGAAAAGGGCGGACGCGTTTATAACGCTGCGTTTGTGATTTATCACGGAGAGCTTCTCGGAGCCGTTACCAAAAAGGCGCTCGTCAGCGACAAGGAAAGGGACGAATCAAGATATTTCAGCGTTGATAATGCCCAAAAGCCTGTCGTTTTCCGCTGCAACGGGAAAGAAAGCTTCAGCTTTGGCGTTGAGTTTGGCGACAGCCTCTTTGCGCCGTCGTCGGATTCGGCTGAGCTTTGCTTGTCGGGTGCTGAAATTATAGTGAGCCTTTGCGCTCAGAGCGAAGCGGTAACGCTCTCGTCAAAGCGAAAAATGCTTGCTCTTTCACAAAGCGCAAGGCTTTCCTGTGCGTACGTTCTTGCTTGTGCGGGCGAGGGAGAAAGCACGGCTCACGGCGTTTTTTCGGGGCATTGCCTTATCTGTGAAAACGGCAGACTGATCGCTGAATCAGAACCGTTCAGCTACGTCCCTTCTATCAGCGAAATCGACGTTGACGGTCTTTCGGGACTTCGCCTCAGAAATTCAGCGTTCAGAGCCTGTGAGGAGGCTTGCGCCGAAATATGCGGCTTTGAAATGAAAATCGAGCCTACAACTCTTACGAGAAAAATATCGCCACTTCCTTTTATTCCGTCTGAAAGGAACGAGCAGAAAAGCCGTTGCCACGAGATTCTGACAATGCAAGCCCTCGGTCTTAAAAAACGACTTGAGCACACCTGTTCAAAATCAGCCGTCATCGGTATTTCGGGCGGACTTGACAGCTGTCTTGCCATTCTTGTCTGCGTAAAGGCAATGGATATGATCGGTCGCTCCAGAAGCGACGTTCTGGCAATCACGATGCCTTGCTTTGGAACGACAAAGCGCACACGCACAAACGCAGAAATTCTTTGTGAGCGTCTTGGCGTGAGCTTTCGTGAGATTGACATCGCTTCTTCCGTGAGTCAGCATTTTGCGGATATTTCTCACGACGCCGAGAACAAGAACGTCGTGTTTGAAAACGCTCAGGCAAGGGAGCGTACGCAGATTCTGATGGATATTGCCAACGAAATCGGCGGAATCGTAGTCGGAACGGGCGACCTTTCGGAGATTGCGCTGGGCTGGTCAACCTATAACGGCGACCATATTTCTATGTACGGCGTGAATGCGGGAATACCAAAAACGCTTGTCAGATACGTTGTAAGAGCGTACGCTGACGACTGTGGAGACGAGGAGCTTAAAACGGTTCTGTATGACATTCTCGACACTCCCGTAAGTCCTGAGCTTCTTCCGGCGAAGGACGGCGAAATTGCACAGAAAACAGAGGAGCTTGTAGGCCCCTACGAGCTTCACGACTTTTTCCTCTATTATTCGGTTCGTCTGCGTTGCGCTCCGAGCAAGGTGAAACGTCTCGCTCTTTACGCCTTTGACGGCAAGTACGACGAGCAGACGGTTGAAAAGTGGCTTTCAAGCTTTTACCGCCGCTTCTTCACCCAGCAGTTCAAGCGCTCCTGTTCGCCTGACGGCGTAAAGATAGGCTCGGTTAACCTCTCGGCAATGGATTTCAGAATGCCGAGCGACGCTTGCTTTGGGTTGTGGCTTGACGATATTAAATAAAGCTTTGCTAAAAAACGCATTCAGCGAACCTTCCGCACGGCAAGCAGGCGTTGCTTTGCGCCTTTGTCTGAGCCTTAGGATTATAAAAACAACCGCACCCTTTGCTTTGGGTTCTAAAGGACATTTTTTATAAATGGAATAGTCGACAGACGAGCGAATACCGCCAGAGGCTCCCTTGTGTAAAGGGAGCTGTCAGCGAAGCTGACTGAGGGATTGTTTTGGTGTAAAATTCAACCTTTACAATCCCTC
>JAZNST010000058.1:0-15877 GCA_045591405.1 Ruminiclostridium sp. | reverse complement strand
AAGCTCAACCTGATCAGCAGGGCGTGTAGGTCCGAGAATAGAAACGTTGGGGATTTCCTTCTTGGGGCCTACTACCGTTACTCTTTCCTCACAAGCGTACTGACCGGGCTGGGAAAGATCCTTTTTCTTTGTGAGCTTTGCGCCCTTTCCAAAAAGGATTTCAAGAGTTTCCTCCGTAACGTGAACGTGACGAGCTGATGTTTCGACTAAAATCTGTGCCATTATTACAATTTCCTTTCTTCAGGGATAATTTCCCTCTTTTTACTCAATTATACATTATACTACAAGGTCTGTTTTTTTTCAACCCTGAATTTGCATTATCGACTCGAAAATTACTCCTGCGACTATTGCCGCCGCAAGCACGAGCGCCCCGATTTTAATGAAGACGTTGAGCTTTTCTCTTGTTTTACGCTTCATTGTTATCTTACCACGCTTCCGTTGGGCGTATCGCTGTCAAGGAACAGAACCTTTACGCTGTCCTTTGTGTCGCAAGCGAGAATCATACCGTTGCTTTCTTCGCCGCAAAGCTTAGCGGGCGCAAGGTTCGCAACAAAGACGATTTTCTTTCCGATAAGGTCTTCGGGCTTATACCACTGGGCAATTCCCGAAACTACCTGTCTTCCGCCACGACCGTCGTCAAGCTGAAGCTTGAGAAGCTTTTTCGCCTTTTCTACCTTTTCACAAGCGACGATTTCAGCTGTTCTGAGCTTTACCTTGGCAAAATCGTCGATAGTGATTATTCCCGCCTTGTCAAGATCCTCGTCCTCAACGATTTGAGCCTTGGGCTTTGAAAGCAGGGCGTTAAGCTCGTCGATTTCCTTGTTTACGTCAAGTCTTGGGAAAAGCACGTCGCCCTTCTTGACTGTGACGGTTGAAGAAAGAACGCCGAAGCGACCGAGATTTTCAAAGGAAACGTCTGATTCTGACGCGCCGATTTGCTCCCAGACCTTAGGCATAGTCGTGGGCATAAAGGGAGCGAGAAGTCCCGAACAGATTCTGATTGTATCAAGAAGGTTATAAAGAACGGCGGCGAGTCTTGGCTTATTGGCTTCGTCCTTGGCAAGAATCCAGGGGGCTGTCTCGTCGATATACTTGTTTGCACGGGAAATAACCTTCAGAATATCCGTGAGAGCAAGCGAGAGCTTTGTTTCGTCAATATAGCCTGTAACGGTCTTTTCGAGCGCTGAAGCCATAGAGATAAGCTCGTCGTCAAATTCTCCCGACTGCTTTTGTTCGGGGAGGGTTCCGTCAAAATACTTCACAACCATTGCAACCGTTCTTGAAACAAGGTTTCCAAGGTCGTTAGCGAGGTCGGAATTTATTCTGTTTATCATAATTTCGTTTGAGTAGTCGCTGTCAGAGCCAAAGGGCATCTCACGCAGAATGTGATAACGGATTGCGTCAACGCCGTAACGCTCGCCGAGGATAAACGGATCGACAACGTTTCCTATTGACTTACTCATCTTGACGCCGTTGAAGTTAATATAACCGTGAACCGAGAGCTTCTTTGGAAGCGGCAGATCAAGCGCCATAAGAAGTGCGGGCCAGATAAGAGCGTGAAAGCGCATAATATCCTTTGCAACCATGTGAACGTTTGCAGGCCAGTACTGTTCAAAATCGTTATACTTTCCGTTATTGTAGCCAAGAGCCGTAATATAGTTTGAAAGAGCGTCAATCCAAACGTAAGCGATATGTCTTTCGTCAAACGGAAGTTTTACGCCCCATGTGAAGCTTGTGCGTGAAACGCAGACGTCTTCAAGCCCAACCTTGATAAAGTTATTGACAAGCTCTCTTGCACGCCATTCGGGCTGAACGTAATCAGTTTCGGTAAGGAGCTTTTCGAGGCGGTCGGAGAAGGCGGAAAGCTTAAAGAAATAAGCTTCTTCAGTCGCTTCCTTTACCTCACGGTGACATTCGGGACACATACCCTTTTCGTCAAGCTGAGACTCTGTCCAGAAGCTTTCGCAGGGCGTGCAGTATTTTCCCGTATATTCGCTCTTATAAAGATAGCCCTTATCAAGAAGCGTCTGATAAATCTTTCTGACAGCTTCCTCGTGGTAATCGTCGGTTGTTCTGATAAAGCGGTCGTAGCTTACGTTCACATACTTCCAGAGGCTCTGGAACTTTCCTGCGATTTCGTCTACGTATTCCTTTGGAGTAACCCCCGCTTCCTTTGCCTTTTGCTCAATCTTCTGACCGTGCTCGTCCGTTCCCGTCAGGAAAATAACGTCATATCCCTGTAATCTCTTATAGCGTGCGATAGCGTCGCAGGCAACGGTTGTGTAAAGATGACCGATATGGGGTGCGGCTGAAGGGTAGTAAATCGGGGTTGTAATATAAAACTTTTCTTTCATGGCTTTTTTCCTTTGCATTACGTTATATTTTATCTTTTGTGAAGCTGTTTTTTCCGTCACATTCGGTATTTTTCGCCATTCGTCAGGAAATGACGGAATAAAGGGGATTTTACAAGCATTACGCCACTCCTTTCCGCAAAATTTACTCTAAATAGTATACCACTTTTATCCTGTTTTGGCAATATCACAAAAAAATTTAAGGATAAATTTACATTTTTCATAAAAAAGGCTTGATTTTTTCGTTATTTTCTAGTAAAATGGGTGTATATAATATGTCGCTTTGATATTTTGCTCGATAAAAAAAGCTTTATCCGAGCCTCCAAAGCTAAACTAGTTGCATTTCTGCCCCCTGCGCCGCATAAGTACGGAGAGCGATAAAGCAGATTGCACAATGAAAACAGAAAGAGGATAGTTATATGTCAAACAGATTGTTTCAGGGCGTAGTTCATCAGATGAGAGACACAATCGGAAGAATTATCGGCGTAATCGACGAAAATGCGACGGTTGTTGCGTGTAGCGAGCTTTCAAGAATCGGCTCAGGCGATGATTTCTTCTCCATTGAATTAGGTGAATCTCACGACGTGTTTATTCGCGACGGTTATACATATAAGCCTTTTGGCGTTCATGTTAAGCCTGATTATGCGGTTTTTGTTGAGGGAACTGACGAGGCAGCGTCAAAATTCGCTTCTATCCTTGCAATTTCGCTTTCAAGTATCAAGCAGTATTATGACGAAAAATATGACAGAAATAACTTTATCAAGAACATAATCCTTGATAACGTTTTACCCGGCGACATCGGCATAAAGTCCCGCGAGCTGCACTTTAACGCAGATATAAGCAGAGTTGTTTTCCTTATCAATATCATAACCTCGAACGACGTTTCGGCTTTTGACGTAATTCAGAACCTTTTCCCCGATAAGAATAAGGATTTTGTATTTAACATCACTGAAAACGACATCGTTCTTGTTAAGGAAATCAAGAACAATATCGACGTAAAGGACCTTGAAAAGCTTGCACGCTCAATTTCTGATACTCTTTCGGGTGAATTCCTCACAAGAGTAAGCGTTGGTATAGGAACTCCCGTCGTTGGAGTCAAGGAGCTTGCCCGTTCCTTTAAGGAAGCTCAGATGGCTCTTGAGGTAGGAAAGGTGTTTGATACTGATAAGAATATCGTTTCTTACGACAATCTCGGTATCGCAAGACTTATCTATCACCTGCCCACAACGCTCTGCGAAACCTTCCTCAAGGAAGTGTTCAAGAAAGGCTCAATCGAGTCGCTTGACCACGAGACGCTCTTTACAATCCAGCGCTTCTTTGAAAATAACCTCAACGTTTCTGAAACATCGAGAAAGCTCTTTGTTCACAGAAATACTCTTGTTTACAGACTTGACAAGATTAAGAAGCTGACAGGTCTTGACCTCAGAGAATTTGACCACGCAATCATCTTTAAGGTGGCCCTTGTGGTAAAGAAATATCTGTCGGCTGACCCCGTAAAATTTTAAGATAAAACCGAAACCTTACAGCAGGACTGTGAGGTTTCTGTGGTGTAATGGAATAGTTGGAAAACAGAGGAAATCCTTCAATTAAGCTCAGACACAGAGAAAAAATAAGGAAAAGGTGTATAAATGGTAGAGTTCAAGAATGTGGACGTGCATTATAAGGACGGCAAAAAAGGCGTTGACGCCCTTAATGATGTAAATCTCAGAATAAACGACGGCGAGTTTGTGTTTATCGTCGGAAGCAGTGGCGCGGGTAAAAGTACGTTGCTCAAGCTTCTGACCAGAGAAATCGTCCCGACAAGCGGACGAGTTTTCGTTCAGGGCAACAATCTCGCAAAGCTCAAGCCCAAGAAAGTTCCCTATTACAGACGAAATCTGGGTATGATTTTTCAGGATTTCAGACTTATTCCCGATATGACGGTTTATGAAAACGTGGCGTTCGTACTCAGGGTAACGGATAAGTCAAATCGCTACATAAGACAGCGCGTCCCCTATGTGCTTAATCTTGTGCAGCTTGCTGACAAGGCAAAATGTAAGCCTTCTCAGCTCTCAGGCGGCGAGCAGCAGCGTGTGGCTATTGCAAGAGCCTTCGCAACAGACCCCGAAATAATTATCGCAGACGAGCCTACGGGTAATATCGACCCTGAGCTTTCATATCAAATTGTCGAAACCCTCAAGACAATCAACGAAAGCGGAACTACGGTAATTATGGTTACACACGAGCACGATATGGTTCAGTATTACGGCGGAAGAATAATAAAGCTTTCGGGTGGTACTGTCACATACGACGACTATATGGGAGGTGAAGCCGATGAGAGGTAGTAACTTTTCATATCTTGTAAAGCAGGGTGTGACTTCGGTATGGCGCAACAGAATGATGTCTTTTGCCAGCCTTTGTATCATAACGGTCAGCCTTTTGCTTGTAGGTCTTGTTGTCCTTGTGGGAATTGACCTCAATATCATAATCACCAACATCGAAAGTAAAAACGAGGTTCTTGTCTATACTCAGGAGATAACAGACGAGCAGCTCGTGCGTATCGAAGAGGTTATAAAGTCAAACGAATATACCGCAAGCGTTGTCTTCTATTCAAAGGAAGAAGCGTGGGAGGCTGAAAAAAATAAACCCGGAATGCAGGAATATTCCGACCTTTTCGCCGCAATGGAAGATAACCCGATGCCCGATACGTTCCGTGTTACCGTAAACGACCTCAAGATGATGGATAAGGTTAAGACAGACTTTGAGAAAATCGAAGGCGTTGAGAGCGTTTCTGCGCCCTTTGACTTTGCTTCGGTGCTCGTTAGCGTGAGAAATACTATGTCAGTGGTTGCATTGGCAGTATTTGCCGCAATGATTGTCGTGAGCCTTGTAATTGTCTATAACACCTCAAGGGCGAGCGTTTTCGCCAGACGTAAGGAAATCAGTATTATGAAATACGTCGGCGCTACAAATGCGTTCGTAAAAATCCCGTTCTTCTTTGAAGGAATGTTCGTGGGTATTCTTGGCGGCGTTGCTTCGTGGGCGCTGACGGGAGTTGCCTATAATTCGATTATGGGACTTTTTGCCGACGATATTACAATGTGGCAGATTTTAGGTCTTGTGAATGTGCTTGAATTCAATAGCATAACCTTTATTGTGCTTGGTATAAACTGTCTTGCGGGTGCGCTTCTCGGTGCAATCGGAACAGTTATGAGTATGGGTAAGCACCTCAAGGTATAGTAAAAAGGAGGATATATGCTTAAAATTGCTGTCAGAGGCGTGGCGGCGGCGCTCGTTTTTGCGCTCAGCTGTGCGTTTTTTACAACAGCTTCCTCTGAAATCAAGGTTAACGCCAGTGCTCAGTCAGAGCTTGAGGACCTGATTTCTAAGATCGAAGCTGAAAATAAAGAAATCGACAACAAGATTAACTCAATTCAGGGCGACATTTCAGAAAACAAGGAATATCAGGACCTTGTTTACGAAAAGCTTGTTTCAACAAAGGAACAGATTGACTATTACAACAATCTTCTTTACTATAAAGAGGAGGAGATTGCAAATAAAGAGAGCGAGATAAATGCGCTTGAAAATAAGATTTTATCAACCGAAGAAGAAATCTCCGTAAAAGAGCAGAATATCAACACTCTCAACGAGGAAAACGAAAAAAATCTCGTCAAGTTCGGTCAGATTATCCGTGCGCTTTATATTTCGGGAAGCGACGACGTGATGTCCGTTCTTGCCGATTCGACGGATTTTTACGATTTACTTGTCCGTTCAAAGCTTATGGCGAATATCACCAAGTCCAACAAGGAGTTTATGGACGAGCTTCAGGCGTCAATCAGAGAGATTGAGGATATGATATTTAAGCTTGAAACTCAGAAAAAACAGCTTGAGCTTGATAAAGAGTCGCTTATAAAGCAAAGAGACGACCTCAATCTTCAGCGTGAAGCGCTTGAAGCCGAGCGCGGCGAGGTTCAGGAGATGTCTCGTCAGTATAACGCCGACTATGACAAATACAGCGCAATCATAGATGACTTTGAAAGCAGACAGGAGGCTCTTGAGGCTGAGCGTGCTGCGAATAAAGAGGAAATTGAAGATTACGAGCGCCAGATTCAGATTCTGATTCAGCAGGCTCAGCAGGGAAGCACAACCATCTACGACGACGGAACGTGGCTCTATCCCGTAAATCCGAAATTCACCTATATTACGACCAAATTCGGCTATGACCCTTGGAGAGACGGAAGCCATTCGGGTATAGATATCGGTAACGCAGGAATCAACGGAACGAATATCTACGCCTCTAAGCCCGGCGTGGTAGTGGTTGCAAAACACACCTACATACAGGGTTACAGCTATGGAAAATACGTAGTAATCGACCACGGAAGCGGTTACTCCACGCTCTATGGCCATTGCAGTGAGCTTTACGTGAATAAGGGCGACTACGTAAATCAGGGTGACGTTATTGCGGCAGTAGGCTCAACAGGTTGGTCCACAGGCCCTCATCTTCACTTTGAAGTCCGTATCAACGGCGTTGCACAAGACCCGTTCGATTATATAGATTTACCTTAAAGAAAGCAGACGTTTATGAATAAAAAGTTTTCGCTTGGCTTGATGATAAGCCTTATAGCAATAGCGTGTGCGATAACCTTCGTTCTTACGGTTACCGTTTCGCTCAATATGTTTAATCAGAAAATCGCCGGCGTCAGCGAGCGTGAGGAGATTTACACAAAGATTCAGGAAATTGATACCTATGTGAGAAATAAGTCCCTGTTCAAAATCAAGGACGATAAGCTCAAGGAAAATATCGTAGAGGGCTATATAAACGGTCTTGACGATATTGCCGCCGAATATTTTACGGCTGATGAATATTACCGTTGGCAGCAGGTAGAAAACGGAACGATTATAAGCACGGGGCTTGAGGTTGAGGCAGAAGAAAGCGGATACCTCCGAGTAAGTCACGTTTATAAGGACTCGCCCGCTTATTCCCAGAACGTTAAGGCAGGAGACGTAATCACCTCAATTGGCGGAACGAATCTTCTCGACCTTAGCTATGAAGAAGGAAATCAGCTTCTCACAGGAGAAGAAGGAAGCAAGATAAATATCACCTATCAGCGCAGCGGTGTTGAATCGACCATTTCGCTGACGGTTCGCTCCTTTGTTATTCAGTCCGTTTATTCTGAAATCGTCAACGGCTGCGGCTACGTGAGAATTGACTCGTTCAATAAGCAAACGGCTGCTCAGTTCGAAGAAATCATAAAGGCTCTTCAGGCTCAGGGCGTTCTTGGCTACGTTATCGACGTAAGAGCTTGCGGCGGCGTTTATGACGGCGTTTCACAGATGCTTGATATGTTTATGGGCGAGCAGGTAGTTGCAAACACGATTTACGCCGACGGCTCATATCAGAAGTTCGCGCAGACAACCTATAACGGCGAGGAGATTTCTGCTCCGATGGTTGTGCTTGCAGACGAGAATACTTCGGGACCGGCTGAGCTTTTTGCTCACTCGCTTAATAAATACACAGGCGCACAGCTTGTCGGAAAACAGACAAAGGGCGCTTATCTTGCAACAGAAACCCGTGTATTTTCAGACGGTAGCGCGGTTACTATATCTATTGCACAGGTAACGCTTGCTGACGGAACGGTTTACAGCTCGGGTGTAAAGCCCGATTATGCGGTTGACGTCAAGGGAATGATGACCACTGAGTTCAAAACCCTTGATAATCTCACCGACGAACAGCTTAAAAAGGCATTTGAGGTTTTAGAAAGCCTGAAATAAAACATTTTTTGGAGGACATTATGGCAAAGCAAACAGTACTTACAAGCGAAGGTCTTGAAAAGCTCAAAGCAGAGCTTGAGGAATTAAAGAGCGTTAAGAGACGCGAAATTGCAGAAAAAATCAAGGTAGCTCTTTCCTTCGGTGACTTATCAGAAAACAGCGAATACGATGAGGCTAAGAACGAGCAGGGTATGATTGAAGCTAAAATCGCTGAGATGGAAGCAATTCTTGCTAACGTAAAGGTGCTTGATACCGAAGACCTCACAACAACTCACGTAAGCGTCGGAAACAAGATTACAATCAAGGATCTTCAGAACGACGAGGTTATGGAGTTCCACATCGTAGGCTCAAAGGAAGTAAACGTGAGAGAGGGAAAAATCTCCGACGAATCCCCTGTGGGTAAGGCTTGCATGGGTAAATCAAAGGGCGACATAGTTGACGTTGAAGCTCCTGCGGGACTCCTCAAATACGAGATTATTGATATTGCAAAGTAAACAGAGAGGCGACATAAAATGGCAAATATTGACGAAAATAGCGTTGAAGAGCTTGAGCTTACCGAAGACGAGCTTCAGGAAAAGCTCAGCGAACAGCACAGAATAAGAATTGAAAAGCTCACCGAGCTTAAAGAAAACGGCGAAAACCCCTATGAAATCACAAAGTTCCCCGTTACCAAGCTCAATAAGGAAATCAGAGATAATTTTGAGGAGCTTGAAGAACAGACCGTTTTGATTGCAGGTCGTATCACAAGCTGGCGCGATATGGGTAAGGCTAACTTTATCGACGTTCGTGACTCAAGCGACAGAATGCAGATTTACGTTCGTGTTGACGATATAGGCGAGGAAAGCTTCAAGAAGTTCAAGAAGTGGGACCTTGGCGATATTGTCGGCGTTACAGGCTTCGTGTTCAGAACAAGACGAGGCGAAATCTCCGTTCACGCAAAGGAAATCACTCTCCTTTCAAAGTCGCTGTTGCCTCTGCCAGAAAAATGGCACGGCTTAAAGGACAAGGAAGAGCGTTACAGAAAGCGCTATCTTGACCTTATCGCTAACCCCGACGTAAAGGAAACCTTCGTTAAGCGTTCGATGATTCTCCGTGAAATCAGAAATTATCTTGATAATCTGGGCTACGTTGAGGTTGATACCCCCGTTCTTCATACGCTTGAAATCGGCGCTTCCGCAAGACCGTTCGTAACTCACCATAATGCTCTTGATATGGATATGTACCTGAGAATCGAAACCGAGCTTTACCTCAAAAGACTCATCGTAGGCGGCTTTGATAAGGTTTACGAGGTCGGAAGAATTTTCAGAAACGAGGGTATGGACGCAACCCATAACCCCGAATTTACCTCTATTGAAATGTATCAGGCGTACACCGATTACTTCGGTATGATGGACCTCATCGAAAATCTTTACAGAACCGTTGCAATGAAGGTCTGCGGTACCGACACAGTTTCGTTCAGAGGAACGGAAATTGCAGTTGGAAAGCCTTGGGAGCGTCTTACTATGATTGACGCTGTAAAAAAATACGCTAAGGTTGATTATAACGACTGGGCTGATGATGCAGCCGCAAGAGCTGTTGCAAAGGAACATAACCTCGATGAAATCACAGACAAGTCCACAAAGGGCGACGTGCTGATTGCATTCTTTGAGGCTTACGTAGAAGAAAATCTCATTCAGCCGACAATTATCTACGATTACCCTGTTGAGAATTCGCCTCTTGCAAAAAGAAAGCCCTCCGATCCCGCTTTCACAGAGCGCTTTGAATACTTCATCAACGGCTTTGAGTTCGGTAACGCCTTCTCTGAGCTGAACGACCCTATCGATCAGAAGGAACGCTTCGTGAAGCAGGCTGCCGCCAAGAGAGCTATGGGCATCAACGCTCAGGTTGACGAGGACTTCATTACAGCTCTTGAATACGGTCTGCCCCCAACGGGTGGCCTCGGCCTCGGCCTCGACCGCCTCGTAATGCTCCTCACAGACAACAACTCAATCAGAGACGTTTTGTTGTTCCCGACGATGAAGCCGTTGGATTAAAATTAAACTTAAACTGACTATGGATTTTGCATAGTCAGTTTAATATTTATATATACATTTGATGTTTGAGCGCTTGTGTGATATAATTAATTAAATATCATAAAGGAGTAGAAATATAGCTCTTGTAAAATGTCCTGAATGTTCAAAAGAAATTAGTAATACCGCTACCAAATGTCCACATTGCGATGTTAATACAAAAAAGGTTTGGAAGCAGCAATCGATAGCCTTGAAGCGGCAATCGAAAGTATAGACAGTGCTAAAGAAAGTATTGGAGAGGCTTCCGCGTAAAGGTAGGATAAAATATGTTTGAGTTTTTTATTGCTCTGTTTGGTGGATTGTTCTATGGGAATAAGTTTCATCAAGAAAAAGTAGAACTAAAAGAAGCGGACAGACGAATTGAGAAAATGCGAACGCAAATTAGCGTTTTGCAAAACAAATACGGAGCGAGTTTTGAGTTTCAAAACGAAGTCAAAAAATATATCTCGTCTGGGGAACACTACGATGATATTTGTAAGTTGTTCCAAGAAGATTTTAGATTTGCATTAGGTGGGCACTGGAGAGAAATTTTGAGAATCCCAAAGACTGCAAAAGAAGTCGACGATGCAGAGTTTCTGTACCCTGCACTGCACACATACTGGGTATATCATTTATTGCTTACGGTCAGAGGAAAACTAGACCCGATGAATATAACTATGGGGTATGAACTTGGCGATATCGAATGTTGCAAACAGAATGTCAGGTTTGTAGAGTGTATTGAACGAAGACTGAGGGCTCGTGATATAAATGATGTAAAATTCGTGTTGGAGCTGGAGCAGTTCTCGAACGGTTCATCTCGCACACGATTCGATTTGGGATACGGCACTATGCAGATAGAGTCATTGTGTATCCGTCCATCAGCACGACTGTGGTAATTACTCAAATATATAATCAGGCAATTCAATTCGGCAATCAAGCAGCACCTTGCCATAGGGCGACTCCTTGGAGATTATACTATCGGTCTTGCTTTTGGGAAAGGAAGTGAAGCTGTTGGGGGCAAGGGCGGAATTTCGTTTGGTTCTGAATTTGCCACACAACTTAATACAGACAAGCAAGCTTTAATCGCATATCGTGATGCTGTAAGAAATGGCAGTACGCACACAGAAGCTTTGTTTGTTTGTGACCGATGGCACAAACTTTTATAAGGTTGTGTATAAGCAAGATGTCAGTTATTGTCAGACTTGAGCGTGTGGGCGACCATCTCGTAAACGTCGGATACAGTATCGTGAACCCCGTTGGCTCTCAAAAAGAGAACGCATAAAATAAACCTGAAGCGTGACGCTTATAAAAACGTCACGCTTTTTGTTATCTGTTGGGTGAGCTACTGCAGTTTCTTTACTGTTATTTTTGAAAAAATCTCTCTCGCCCCATTGACAATTTCTGAAAAATGGTATATACTTTATTATGTTAGCGACGGGTAACATCTCGTCGCAAAATACAAGCTAAAAGTTAGTTACTGCTAACATAATTAAACAGAGCGTAGGTCGAGGAGAAGAAAGAAGCTGATTGTCTTATCCTTCCGAGCAGAGAGCCAGCATTCACAGCGCTATTTTCTGTAATTCGCTCTTGTTTAACAAGCAGATTTTTCAGCCGTGTTCAGACGCTGAATCAGGAGGAGCTTATGGGAGATTTTATCGTTATAGGCGTTGTTGTTGCAATCGTCGCAATCGGAGTTATTTACTCTGTCAAGCATTTCAAGGGCGAGGGCGGCTGTTGCGGCGGAGGAAGCTATAAGCCCAAAAGAAAGAAGCTTTCAAGGGTGATTTCTCAGAAAACCTTCAAGATAGACGGAATGCACTGCGAGCAGTGTAAAAACCGTGTGGAAAAGGCGCTGAACGACATCGAGGGCGTCGCAGGCAGAGTAAACCTCAAAAAAGGCGAGGCGACCGTTTCCTACGCTCAGGAGGTGCCTGACGGAATAATCAGAGAAAGGCTTCAAAAAGCAGGGTATACTGTGTTATAATTTGTGGTTGTGGCACGGGCTTTCTTCGGCTCGACGCTCTGCTCTTGCGTTAGTGTGCGCTAACTATAATAAGGACGACTTTGCTGCTGCAACAACACACAAGGAGGTAAATTATGTCAGAAGAGCTTTTAGTGAGACATTGCTCCCCAACGCTTGCGGGGATGAAGACGGGGAATCTTTTCGCCTGTTCCTTCTCCGATGAATGTGAGGTAAAAGAAAGTGTGCGTTGTTGGAACCGAAAACTGACGAAAAAAGGGCTGAGAGTGCTTCCTGTGAGGCTTCAGAATGGCCGCGCGCTCATTTACGTTTATCGTCCGTCCCGTTTGTCCGTTGATTTACAGCACGACACAGCCGGACGACTTTTACAGGAGAGAGGCTATTGCACCAAGACCTCGGAGCGTTGTGTTGCGGAGCTGATAAAACGCCTTGGCGAAAACGAGGAATTTCCTCACGAAATCGGTCTTTTCCTTGGCTATCCTCCCGAAGATGTCAACTGCTTTATCAAGAACAAGGCAGGCGGCTGTAAATGCGTTGGCTGTTGGAAGGTTTACGGTGATGAAAAAGCGGCACAGAAAATTTTTGCCAAGTATAAAAAATGTACTGACGTTTACTGCAATCAGTACGCAAAAGGCAGGTCTATCGAGCGGCTGACGGTTGCCTGTTAGCTGTGTGATAAACTCCACGCTTCAGATGAAGCACTCCTAATATGTAAAGGCGGAGACGAAAGGTTCTCCGTCTTTTTTGCGCTCCAACGAGCTGAGTGTCGAGAAAGCGGAAGAGAAAATTTTATGCAACATGTTGACAAAGATAATCTCTTGTGCTATAATCAATTTAGCTCAATTAAATCGAAACAAACCAAAGGAGGAACGAAAATGAACGCATACGATTTCAAGGTAAAGAAAATGGACGGTAGCGAGGTTTCGCTTGAGCGGTACAGGGGGAAGGCGCTTCTTATTGTCAACACAGCGACAGGCTGTGGATTTACGCCGCAGTACGACGAGCTTCAGGAGCTGTACGACGAATTTTCAAAGCAAGGCTTCGAGATTCTTGACTTCCCCTGTAACCAGTTCGGCAATCAGGCTTCGGGTAGCGACGACGAAATCCACAGCTTTTGCACAGGTCGCTACGGTATCACCTTCCCACAGTTTGCAAAGGTCGAGGTAAACGGAGAAAACGCCATTCCTCTTTATAAGTGGCTCACTCAGAACACGAAATTCGAGGGCTTCGGAAAGTCTCCGATGAGCTTAGTGCTGTCGGGAGTTGTAAAGAAAAACGATAAGGACTATAAAAATAACGGTAACGTTAAGTGGAATTTCACAAAGTTCCTCATCGGTAAGGACGGAGAAATTATCGCCCGCTTTGAGCCTACTGATATGAAAAAGCTCAGAGAAGCTATAAAGGAGTGTTTGTGATGCGTTATGAGTATAAGACCGAGAACACCTGCGCTCAGGTTATTTCGTTTGATATAAACGGCGACGTGATTAGCGATATTGAGTTTTACGGCGGTTGCAACGGCAATCTCAAAATCATAGCCAAGCTTCTTGACGGGGCAACTGTACAGGAGATTGAAAGAAGGCTTCTGGGTAACACCTGCGGACGCCGTCCGACCTCCTGCGCCGACCAGCTCGCCCGTGCAGTAAGGCAGGCCTACGACGAAACGCACAGGTCTTGATAATTCAATTAAATTGTGCTATACTGTAAAAAAAGAGCTTCGGAGGGTTACTTATGAGTAAATCTGAATATGATGCTTTGAAGCTGGAAAATCAGCTTTGCTTTCCGCTTTACGCCGCCGCGCGAGAGGTAGTTAAAAAATACCGTCCATATCTTGACGAGCTTGATATTACCTACACTCAGTATATTACGATGATGGTTGTGTGGGAGCAAAGAGAAATCACCGTCAAGGCGCTCGGAGAAAAGCTTTTTCTTGATTCGGGGACGATGACGCCCGTGCTTAAAAGCCTTGAGGCAAAGGGCTTTGTCACACGAAAAAGAAGCGAAAAGGACGAACGCTCCGTGAGCGTTTTTCTCACCCCAAGCGGCGAAGCTCTGAGAGAAAAGGCGGTTGATATTCCAATGAAGGTTGCAGGTTGCACAGAACTTAACAGGGAAGAAGCCGAGGCGCTCTATAAAACGCTTTATAAGATTCTGAGGGGAGAATAACTCCACGAAAAGATAATCAAAAAAATCAGCCCTATGACTTAAAAGGTCGTAGGGCTTTTTGTTGCGCATAAATCAGCTTCCGTTCAAAATGTACTGCACTTGAATCTGAGCATTTCGTTACGCCTACTCTGCAATTTTTTTCTGCTGACAGGAATAACCTCCTTGTTGTCTAGAACCATCTGCTTTGAATTGTATCTGAAATTCCAAAATCTTGCATAAGCTTGCCGATTGAGGCAATTTTGCCGCTTATTTATGCAGGTGTTAATTTTGTCGTTTGAGGCGTAAATTTTGAAAGTCGCTTAAAAGCGATTGCATTTTGTGCTAAAATTTTACATACGCCATGCGGCAACAAAATAACGCAAAAATAAAGGAACCGCAAAGCAGTCCCGCATATACCGTTTCGGAAGCTAATAGGGGTTTTTGTTGTCCGTAAGATTCAGAATATAATCCGTGCTTGTTTTGTAGTATTTTGCAAGCTTGATAATGATTGAAACTGGAACCTCACGAACACCTCTTTCGTATTTTGAGTAAAGCGACTGATCACAAAAAAGAATTTCAGCGATTTGCTTCTGGGTTTTGTCATTATCTTCACGTAAATCTTTGATTCTTCTGTACAATAAAATCACCTCAGATTAATTATAAATCAACCACTAGACAGCCTTGACAAATAGGACTATTTGTCCTATAATTAGATATAGTATTGGACTATTTGTCCTAAAGCACAGAGCAAAAGCCTAAAAAACCGCATTTTCTTGCGTTTTTGCGGCTTTCAAATATACAAACGGAGGAAATCATGAAAAGAAAAAACTCAATCAGATTCACGGCGGCAATTCTTGCAGCAGCAATGCTTTTTACAGGGTGCGGAGGCGAAAACACTCAGACTCCCTCTGACGCTACGACAACGGAAAATACGGCCGCTGAAGCTGAGGCAACAACAGCACCGACGACAACGGAGGAAGTTACAACAGAGTCTGAAAGCACAACAGCGCCTGAGACGACAGAGGACGTAACAACAGAGCCTGAAACCACAACAGCGCCTGAGACGACGGAGGACGTTACAACAAAGCACGAAACCACAACGGCGCCTGAGACGACGCAGGACGTTACAACAAAGCCCGAAACCACAACAGCGGCTGTGACAACGACAAAGCCCGCAATCACAACAGCCCCCGAAGCTAATGATGAGAACGCAATCTCGCCCAGTAAGTTGAAATACGAGCTTACAGATGACGGTTTGGCAATAATAATCACAGGCATAGAGGAATCGGCGGCAAAAGGGGATATAATCCTCCCAAACACCATTGAAGGAAAGCCTGTGGTAGAAATAGGAGATTATGCGTTTTACGATTGCTCTAGCCTTACCAGCATCAATATACCCGATAGTGTAACCAGCATCGAAGAGAGTGCGTTTAGCGAATGCTCTAGCCTTGCCAGCATCAATATACCCGATAGTGTAACTTTCATCGGAGGTAGTGTGTTTTGGGGCTGCTCTAGCCTTACCAGCATCAATATACCCGATAGTGTAACTAGCATCGAAAAGAATGTGTTTGGCGGCTGCTCTAGCCTTACCAGCATCAATATAC
>JAZNST010000057.1:0-3636 GCA_045591405.1 Ruminiclostridium sp. | reverse complement strand
CGAGAGGGCGCCCAAGCGGCGGCTTCCGCCGCCGCTTGCCCTGCCGCCTGCGGCGGCAGGGGGGCGCGCCCTCAAAACCGCACAAAAAAAGACGGAACTGCTTCCGTCTCAGCTTTGTTTTTTCGCCCTGTGCGCCCCGACTACCGCTTGCTCACGGGTAAACCCCTCGTATTCAAGCTGGTCGATAAGCTCGTCTATTGCTATGTTAAAAAAGGTCAGATAATTTTCAGCGCTAAGCTCAGCCTGCTCCTCCCAATCCGCTTCACAGTTATCTGCCGCGTAATTGGCTTCCTCCCTTGTGAAGCCTGCGCCGTGCATTAGCTGCTTAATCAGTCCCGGACGGGAAAAGGGCGTATATTTTATATAAAGCTTTGCTTGTTCTACTGCTTGGGGATTTGCTTTTGCGTTTTCGTTCGGAGCCGCTTGAAAGCTTTCGGACGTTTTAACGATTTTTTTCGATTCCGTCTTAAAATCCATCGGTTCCTCCTACTGTTATTTGTTGCTCCTTTTATGCAACAGGAGCCACTCTTCCTGTAATTATACTATATTAGTTCCTATTTGTCAATAATAATAGGAAGTATAATTCTTATATACAAGTAACAGGAGGAGCTTAAATGCTTATTTTTGATTTCAGGGCTATTGGGAACAAGCTTCACGCAATCAGAAAAAGGTCAGGGCTTACACAGAGCGAGGTTGCCGAAGCCGCAGGGCTTTCTGACCGTACTTACGCCGATATCGAAAGAGGAACGGTAAATATGCGTATTCAGACGGTGCTTAAAATTTGTGAGGCGCTCCACATAACGCCCGACTCGGTGCTTACCGAGGAAAATTCTCATCTTTGCGCCCGACAGGACGATCTTTTACGCCGTCTTGGGCAGTGCTCTCCTAGCGAGAGGGAAACGGCTCTTCGATTGCTTGAGGTGTACCTTTCTTCTCTGAGCTGACCGTGACTACGCATAGTTGCGGTCTTTTCTTTTAGCGGCGTTTTACTTGACAATCGGCGGTTCAGATACTATAATAAAGGGTGATATTAATTCTTGAAAAGGAAAAGTTGCAATGGAAAAAAATTATGATTTTACCGCCATTGAAAGCAAATGGCAAAAATACTGGGACGACCACAATTCCTTCAGCGCAGGAACCGACTATTCAAAGCCCAAGTTCTACGCTCTCGTTGAATTCCCCTATCCTTCGGGAAACGGACTTCATATCGGTCATCCCCGCCCTTACACAGCTATGGACATCGTTTCGAGAAAGAGACGTCTTCAGGGCTATAACGTGCTGTTCCCTATGGGCTGGGACGCTTTTGGTCTTCCTACCGAAAACTTTGCGATAAAGAATAAAATTCACCCTGCAATCGTTACTGAAAATAACGTAGCCCGTTTTAAGAGTCAGCTCAAAATGCTCGGACTTTCCTTTGACTGGGACAGAGAGGTAAACACAACCGATCCCGACTACTTCAAGTGGACTCAGTGGATTTTTATTCAGCTTTTCAAGAAGGGCCTTGCCTATAAGAAGGAAATGGCTGTAAACTGGTGCACTGACTGTAAGGTTGTTCTTGCAAACGAGGAGGTTGTCGGCGGCTGCTGCGAGCGCTGCGGCGGCGAGGTAGTGCGTAAGGTAAAGAGTCAGTGGATGCTCAAAATCACAGAATACGCACAGCGCCTTATCGACGATCTTGACGAGGTTGACTACCTTGAAAAAATCCGCACAAGCCAGATTAACTGGATTGGCCGTTCAACAGGCGCCGAAGTTGACTTTACCGCAACGACAGGCGACGTTCTTACTGTTTACACAACCCGTCCCGATACTCTTTTCGGCGCAACGTATATGGTAATCGCCCCCGAACATCCCTATATCGAAAAGTGGGCTGACAAGCTCACAAATATGAATGAAATCCGTGCATATCAGGAAAAGGCGGCGAAGAAGTCCGACTTTGACAGAACAGAGATGAATAAGGACAAAAGCGGCGTCGAGCTTAAAGGCGTGCGTGCAGTTAACCCCGTAAACGGAAAAGAAATCCCGATTTTTATTTCCGACTACGTTCTTATGAGCTACGGAACGGGTGCGATTATGGCTGTTCCTGCTCACGACACAAGAGACTATGACTTTGCCAAGGTCTATAACCTCCCCATCATCGAGGTTGTAAAGGGCGGAGACGTTGAAAAAGAGGCCTTTACCGACTGTGCAACAGGAATTATGACAAACAGCGGCTTCCTTGACGGACTTTCCGTTGAAGACGCCAAGGTTAAGATAAAGGAATGGCTCGAAGAAAACAAGAAGGGCGTTTCTAAGGTTAACTTCAAGCTTCGTGACTGGGTATTCAGCCGTCAGCGTTACTGGGGCGAGCCTATTCCGCTTGTTTACTGTGAAAAGTGCGGTTGGGTTCCTATTCCCGAAGAAGAGCTTCCTCTGACTCTTCCCGACGTTGAGAGCTACTTGCCCACAGATAACGGCGAAAGCCCTCTCGCTACTCTTGATAGCTTTATAAATACTACTTGCCCTCACTGCGGCGGTAAGGCAAAGCGTGAAACCGACACAATGCCTCAGTGGGCAGGCTCAAGCTGGTACTTCCTGCGCTACTGCGATCCTCACAACAAAAACGAGCTTGCAAGCAAGGAAGCTCTTGACTACTGGATGCCGGTTGACTGGTACAACGGCGGTATGGAGCACACGACGCTTCACCTTCTTTACAGCCGTTTTTGGCACAAGTTCCTCTACGATATTGACAGCGTAACGACAAAAGAGCCGTATATGCGCCGTACAAGTCACGGTATGATTCTTGGTAAGGACCTTGAAAACCCCGGTCAGTTCACCAAGATGTCAAAGTCAAAGGGCAACGTAATCAATCCCGACGAGGTAGTAAAGGAATTCGGTGCGGATACCGTCCGTCTTTACGAGATGTTTATCGGTGACTTTGAGAAGGCTGCTCCCTGGCAGGAGGACGGAATCAAGGGCTGTAGGCGCTTCCTTGATAAGGTCTGGGCAATGCAGGAGAACGTAGTTGACGGCGACAGCTATTCAGACGCTCTGACAACCCCGTTCCATCAGACTATCAAGAAGGTTTCAGAGGATATCGAAAGCCTGCGCTTTAACACAGCAATCGCTTCTCTTATGGGGCTTCTCAATAAAATCAACGCCGCAGGAAAAATCACAAAGGCTGAGCTCAAGACCTTCCTCTTACTGCTCAATCCGTTCGCTCCTCATATTACCGAGGAAATCTACGAGGACAAAATCGGCGGAATCCTTAACGAGCAGACGTGGCCCGAATACGACGAAAAGCTCTGCAAGGAGCAGACCGTTGAAATCGCCGTTCAGATAAACGGAAAAATCCGTGCCAAGCTCAACGTTCCTTCTGATCTTGACAAGGACGCTCTGGTTGAGTTTGCCCTTGCCGACGACTCGGTAAAGGCTCATATCGAGGGTAAGGAAATAATCAAGAAAATCGGCGTCCCCGGAAAGCTCGTAAACATCGTTGTAAAATAATATGAAGCCGTCTCGGTCTGTTCCGGGGCGGCTTTTTCGCTCTCCTCCCCTTGCCGCCGCGCTCGCTCAAAGCTGTTCGTCTTCATAGGTAAGGCGCAGCCGCCCCCGCACTCCGTGCGGGGGCTCAAGCGGCGGCTGAGCCGCCGCTTGCCC
>JAZNST010000056.1:0-17082 GCA_045591405.1 Ruminiclostridium sp. | reverse complement strand
CGCCTCACAGGGTGAAACCCTGTGGGACGGGCTTTTGTACTAAAAGTTTTCGGAAAGGAGTCTGAGGAAAAACCTTTTTCAAAAGGGTTTTCCTCAGTAACATACAAGTCTCCTTACGAGAGTGTTACTCGGATTTTTGAGTGAGGAGGGTATCTTCGAGCATAGGGATTCTTGTATTGAGCTTCCACACGGCGTCCTCATAGCAGACGGTGATTGGGAGCTTCATATCATCCTCGCCCCAATTCACGTAAGCTACGACGTCGAATGTGCCGATGCTTGTGGTTTCGTATTCTGAGAGGTCGAACTCGCCGAGTCGTGGGAGGATTGAGCCTGTAATCATATAGAGCTTTCCGTCGGACTCGATATAGGTTCTATTAATATAGAGAGAAATATAGCTTTCTGCGATTTCGGAAGTGAACATTGTTCTTACAAACTCACGCATTTGCTCAATGCTCATAAACTTTTCGACCTGAAGACCGTAGTAGTAGCCGTTTCCGTAAATATCGTCCTGAACCTCAAGGTATTCCATAACCTGCATACCTCTGTCGTCAAAGACAGGCTCAGCGGCGCCGAAAATCTTATCAAGCGTCTTCATATCTTCAATAAGGAGCTTTGAGAAAACTGCGAACTCACCTGTTGCCTTTTCGATAGAGGTTTTTTCGACAACCCAACCTCTGTAACCGTTTATAAGCTCATAGGATTTCCAGTAATATTCCTCACCGAGCGTTCCGAGAGCGACAACCGTCGCATAATCGCCCTTGAGGTAAGTGAGCACCGCCGTATCCATATCAATAGCAGGCTCGTCTTCAACTGCGATTTTATAGAGTCCGAGCTTATCGTCGATATATTTCACGCGCACAGCGCCAAGCGACTCGTCCTCAGTGAGAAGCTGGTCAAGGGTAAGACCGTAGCTGTCTGCCCAATAATAAGAGGCAAAGGGTTTTCCGACCTTATCCTCAAGCTCTTTTATTGTCTGAGCGTATTCGGGATCAACCTGATAATATCCGTCCTCAAGCAAATCTGTGGTCGGAATCTGACAAGCGTAGCCCTTTAATATACTCTCTGTATAAATACAGTTATTTATTACTTCTTTGAAAAGAGCGAGGCTTTCTTCGTCGTCAATCGTACCCACAGGATACGGAACGGGGAAGCCGTCGGGAATATCAAGCGGAGGTTCTTCGTATTGAGTCGTTGCTTCTGTCGTGGTATCTTCGGGCAAGTCTTCGAGAACGCCTACGTTTGAAGTTGTTTCAGGAGGCGGCGTAAGCTGAACGATGGGGGTTGTTTCCTCACCGTCCTGTGAGATAGTCACAGTACAGCCGCTTAGCATTGCTACTGCAAGAAACACAGCAGCTATTGATTTTTTATTCATTATTAATTCTTACCTATCCTTAAAAATGCGTTGATTATTTCTAATTATACAATATAATCGCAGGGATTTCAATGAATAAATTGTGAAAATTATCCCCTCAAAACAGGCAGTTCATCTAGCGAAATATACAAGCGGCTGTTATAAGCGTAGTCTGCCTCCTGCTTTTTCGTGTAGGTTTCAACAAAATCTCCGTTTTTATCTGCGATATAATCCCCTCTCCACAGACAGAACCAGAGCCATATAGAGTTATCACGGTAAAGAGCGTCGGGATTGGGTATTTTTCCACATTCGCTTATTGCATTAGGCTTTCCCTCAGAGAAATAATACGCTGTGTTTACAAAGCGCTGCTGTGAGCTATCAGCCTGAGAAGCGTAAATATCCTCGCTTATAATATCAACGTATTCGTCGCCGGGGTAAAATTCAATGTCCTCGCCGTTCCACACCCAGATAATATTGTCAAGCTTATGGAAGTCGTTAAAGCGCTTGACCATTGTCTGCCAGAGCCACTTATAGCCCTGAGCGTCGGTTCCCCACCAGTACCAGCCGCCACTCGCCTCGTGAAGCGGTCGGAAAAGAACCGTGACGTCAGCCTCCTGAAGCCTTTTAAGCTCTTGTGCAATAACGTCCATATCCTTTATAAGAAGATAGGTCTCCTTGCTGATGCTTCCCTCGCCATAGAGCTTTTCTACCGTTTCAAGCCCCACAAGAGAAACGTCCGTCGTCGTATACGCCTTTGAAATATCAAAGGAGGTAAAATCCGTGAGGTAATGTGGGTTCTGAGTATCGGGAGCGTACCACGTCCAGCTGTAACTTACGATTCCGCCAAGCTCTGCCCAATCGATAGCAAGCTCAATATCGGTTTTCTCGCCCTCAATCGGATAAAACTCAGAATAGATTCCTATGTCAGAAGCTCTTATTGCAGGAAAACGCCCTGTCTCATTATAAATGGTATAAAGCTCGGCGTTTGTGTTGGGAGTTACAAACTGACCTGTGAGCGTATTTTTCCCGTAGATTTCAGAAAGATAGTTCATCAGCCGCACGGTAGAAGCTGAAGCCTTCTTGTCAACGGGAGTGCCGCTGACCTGATAATATCCGCTTGAAGCGGTTTTTCCGTTTTCAAGGGTGATACTGTCGATATAAGCCGCACCCGAAAGAGCGTTTATCGTGAGCTTATTTTCACCCTTTTGAAGATAAACTCCGTTAAGGGAAAAATCCTTAAAATAGCTTATATCGTCAATATAAAAAGTCCCCGCCATAACGCCGTCGATAACCTCATAGTTTCCGTCAAGGCTTGTTATGGTGTTTTCTCCGCCCGTATAAAGCTCAAGCTTAGTCGCCGCAGAGCAGATTCTAAGGGTAATTTTATAGTGCTGTGAGCTTGGAACGTCAACGGTTATCGAGGTGAAATCCCCTCCGTTGAGATTCACGTAGCCGTCTCCGTCATATCCCCAGAGTCCCGTTCCCGTTTTAAGGTCACAGTTGCCCTCAAGCTGCCACGTCTGAGAAAAGTCGGTCGGCTCGATAAGATATGTAGAAACAGGAGCGTCGTCCGACTCGTTCGGAGCGTCAGACGGAGCGTCGGTTGCGTTTTGCGTCTGCTGCTGCTGAGTCTGTTCAGGCTCGTCGTATGGAATCCGAGTTGCCGTACAGGCAGTCAGCGACAGCATAAACGCCGCCGCTAAAATTGTTGCGAGTTTTTTTATCATTAAAGTTCCTTCCAGGTAATAACTGCCCTGTCGCCGTTATTGAGTATATCGTTAAAGTTTGCAAAACGACCGTTGAGCGTAAGAACGACGTCTCCCTTTGGCGTCTGAGTGTCAATCTCAATGAGATTGAGAAGCTCTAAGAAGCGGTGAGGCTCCTCCGGCTCAGGAAGCTCTCCGAGAGTCACCTGCGAGCCGTTGAGATAAAGGGTAATGGGCAGACCGAGAAGCTTTTTTTCTTCCTGAGACTTTTTAGGGGCTGTGCTTGTCTGAGCTGTCACGGGGGCTTCAGCAGCCTTAATCTCCTCTTTCACAGGCTCAGGTATCGGTTCTTCAACAGGCTCCTCATAGCTTACCGCCTCGCCCTCGGACACAAGCTCTATTCTGTCGCCGTCCTTTAAGATATAGCCCGCGCCCACAAGCTCGCCGTTTACGGTTATGTTGTTTTCAAAATCAGTATCAAGACTAATCAGAAGGTCGCTCAGCGTGAGGATTCCCGCTGTTACAATATCGTCAAGCGGCTGAATTTCGTAATCGGGAGCCTTCTTTTCTCCGTTTACGAGTACCTCAACGCCAAAAGGAAGCTCCTTATCGCCTATTTTTACTCTGCCGCTTTCAAATCTGTCGTAGTCGATAACCTCAAAAAGCTTTGCGTGAGCGTTTTCTCCGCTTTTTGCAGGAACAAGCTCGACGTTATCGCCTTGAGTTATCTGAGTTGTGAGCGACGCTTGCTTTCCGTTGACCTTTATTTCAGCAGGAATAAGCGGCTCGCCCTTGAGGGTTGTTCTGTTTGAATTAAGGGTAAAGGTCAGGCTTCTTCCCGAATGTCCCATAATTTCAGCCGTTTTATAGCCTGCAAGACTAAGAAGCTGGAACACCTCAAGTTTCTTTGTGTCAAAGACTCTTATTTTTTCGCCGTTTATGGTAATAACGGAGAAGTCGTAGCCTGCATCAGTTGAAGCGGTAAGACCTATTCCAAGAGGCGTAATAAACTCAGCGCCAAGCTCGAAGCCCGAAAGCTCAACGTCCTTTACGAATCTGTGGTTTCCTACTGCAACGTGGTTCTCGTCAAGGTCAAGCCTCTGTGCAATATGTCTTGGGAGGTCTTTTGTGAGACTTCCTCCGCCTACAAGGAAAACAGCGGCGGGAGAATTTGCGTTGATGTCCTTGATTGCCTTACAGATAGTGTCGGCGAGACTTTCAACGCAAGGCGAAATTTTCGAATCAAATTCGCCCTTTGCAACCTCGTGCTCTATTCCGAAAATATCGCTGTAAACTATGGGCTTTCCTGCGCTTGCAAGATGCTTCATATTTTCAGCCGTGTTAAAGTCAACAAGAAAAGTTCTGATTATTTCCTCGGTAATTTCATCGCCGGCGGTCGTTGCCATAGCGTAGGCTACGATTGCCCCGTCCTTTGAAATGGCAATATCCGAGGTTCCGGCGCCAATGTCAACGAGGGCGATATTAATAAGTCTTATTTCACGGGGAACTATTACGTTCATCGCCGCAATAGGCTCAAGGGTAAGGCTGTGAACCTCAAGACCGACAAGCTCCATTGCCGAATAAAGTCCCTCAACGACAACGCTCGGAAGAAAAGCCACAACCATATCAATTCCAACGGTTGTTCCCTTATGCCCAACGAGGCTCATTATCGTATAATCGTCAAGGCGATAGTTCACGACGTTGTGTCCTACGCAGTAAAAGAGGATTCTCTTATCAGCGTTCTGAGAGTCAATTTCCGCCTGTGCCGCCTGAATAGTCTCCATTTCAAGCGCCGACACGACCTCAGACGTAATAATTTCCTTATCAGAAACGTCAAACTCCTGAGACACGCGGACGGTTTTGAGCGCTCGTCCTGCGGCAGCAATAGAAGCCTTTTTGAGCGTTATGTTGTTATTGTCCTCAAGCTTTTTCTTTACAAGAGTTATTATTTTTGCAACCTGTGCAATATCCTCAATCTGACCGTCGATCATCGCCCTTTTTGTGTGAGGCTCAACAACGCAGTCAATAAGCGTAAATTTATCGTTTATTATCTTTCCCAACATTCCGACGACGGTTCTTGTTCCGATGTCAAGGGCAAAGATAAGGTCGTCCTTCTGAACGGTTTTTTCGTCTGTCAATTCAAGCTCCATAATTTCACCTGTCATTTCACCAATTTATCAAAGGTCTGCTTTTTAAGGAAGTCGTTGACCTTATCCGAAAGCTCGCTGAAAACGTGTCGGTAGGCGCACGGAAGCCCTGTTTCCTCGCACGCACAGTTATATCCGTCGCCAAGACAGCGGCTGAACTTATAAATTCCTTCCACAAGCTCAACCACATCGTAAAGCGAAAGCTCGTCAAGCTCTCTTGCGAACTCGTAACCGCCGTAAACGCCCTTATACGAGCGCACAATGTCCGCATTCACAAGCTTATGAAGAATTTTCAGCGCAAATCTCAAGGGAACGTCCGTTTTTTCCGAGATTGTCTTTGCGTCAACGTAAAAGCGGCGTTTTTCCCCACTCACGCTGTTTTTCATCTCAAGCTTCTTTCTTGCAAGAACGTTGAGTATTCTTATTGCGTAATCAGTTTCAAGCGTAATGTGCATTTCCTACCTCTTAATTTTTATGTATTTCCCGAAAAATATCCGCCTTTGGAGTATCAATCAAGAAAATCACGGAGCTTTTTGCTTCGTGAAGGATGGCGAAGCTTTCTGAGCGCCTTTGCTTCAATCTGTCTGATTCTCTCACGGGTAACCTGGAATTCCATTCCCACTTCTTCAAGGGTTCTCTGTCTTCCGTCCTCAAGACCAAATCTCAGACGAAGCACCTTTTCTTCACGCTCAGTAAGAGTTCCGAGAACGTCGGAAAGCTGTTCTTTAAGAAGCGAAAGAGAAGCAACCTCAGCAGGAGCCGGAGCCTCTACGTCGGGGATAAAGTCGCCAAGATGGCTGTCCTCCTCGTCGCCGATAAGGGTTTCAAGAGAAACGGGGTCCTGAGAAATTCTTATAATATCTCTTACTCTGTCAACGGGCATCTCAAGCTTTTCAGCAATTTCTTCGATGCTTGCCTCGTGGCCGTTTTCGTGAAGAAGCTGGCTTGAAACCTTCTTTACCTTTGTGATAGTTTCAACCATGTGAACGGGAATACGGATTGTACGGGCCTGGTCTGCGATTGCTCTTGTGATAGCCTGTCTTATCCACCAGGTAGCGTAGGTTGAGAATTTATAGCCCTTTGTGTAGTCGAATTTTTCTACTGCCTTGATAAGACCGAGGTTACCCTCCTGAACGAGGTCGAGAAGCTGCATTCCACGGCCCACGTAGCGCTTTGCGATACTCACTACAAGACGAAGGTTAGACTCGTTAAGACGCTCTCTTGCAACAGGATCTCCCTTACTTGTTCTGATTGCAAGCTCAATTTCTTCCTCAGGCGAAAGCAAAGGGAAGCGTCCGATGTCCTTGAGGTAAATTTTTACAGGGTCGTCGATTGAAACGCCTTCGCTCGCAAGCGCAGCGTCAAGATCGTCCTCGCCCGAATAATTAAGCGCACCGTCAAGGTCCTCGTCGGAGATAAAGTCGTCCACAACCTCGATATTGAGACTATCAAGGTCCTCGTAAAGCTTATTTATCTGTTCAACGTCAAAATCAAGCTCTTCAAGAACGTCTGTGATTTCCTTTGTGGTAAGCTTTCCGTTTTTCTTCCCCTGTTCAACAAGGTTTTCAATTACATCCTTATTTTCGCTCATTTTTTACATTTCCTTTCTTATTTAAGGTTTTTCCTTTTTTCTTCATAAGCGGCAAGAAGCTCCTCGTCCGTCATTTGTGCCGGACTTTTCTTGTTCTGCCTGCTTTTATATTTTTCAAGCACAGCTATGTATTCATAAAGCCGTTCCTTCTGATACGGAAGGATTTTGTTATCGCTTATTATACCTGCTATTTTGCCCATTTCTTCAGTCGATAATTCCTCTCCCAGAGCTGAATAGTCAACCGATTGCCCGTTTTTTAGCCGCCTTGTGACGATTTCAAAAAATTTCCTGTTAAGCGTCGTTGCGAAGCTTTCTTCGTTTATACGCTGTTCGATTTTAGGTAACCAGTCGGGCGAATGGATAAGAAAAGCGATAATTCCCCGTTCTGCCTTTGTTTCGGCGGGGTAGTCGGTTTCTTCGGGGTTTAGCGTATCACGCTTATTTTTCGGGTGAATGAGATTTTTCGTTTCCTCTCGCTGAGCGTAAAATTTCTTTTCACGCCGCCTTCGCTCTACTGCCTTATCAATTTCCTCCGACGACATTGAGCAAAGCTTTGCGGTATCGCTGACGTAAACCATTCTGTCCACGCTGTTATCTACGTCGGCAAGAAGATTTATCGCTTTTTTAAGGTAGCTCGCCTTGCCCTCGCTCGTTGAAAGGTTAAGCCCTCGCTGAAGCTTTTGAAGCTCGAATTTAAGCGCAGAGCCTGAATTTTTTATGAGAAGCCTGAAGCCGTCTGCACCGTATTTCTTTATATATTCGTCAGGGTCCTTCGCTCCGTTCATCTGAAGCACACGGGCTTCGATTCCTGCGTCGGAAAGGAGGTTTATCGCCTTCATCGTCGCCTTTTGCCCCGCCTCATCGCTATCATAGCTTATAACGACCTCGCTGCAATATTGGCGCATAAGCCGTGCCTGTTCGGGTGTGATTGCCGTTCCGAGCGTTGCCACAGCGTTTGTGAAGCCTGCCTGATTGAGTGCGATTACGTCCATATAGCCCTCGCAAAGAATGAGGTAATCCTCCTTTGAGTTCTTTGCAAAATTCAGGCTGAAGATATTACTTCGTTTGTGAAAGACGAGAGTTTCGTCGCTGTTGAGATATTTTGCGGGAGCGTCCTTTTCAAGCGTACGACCGCCAAAGCCGATAATGTTCCCTCGTCTGTCGATTATCGGGAACATCACCCTGTATCTGAATTTATCGTAGGTCGCGCCGTTTTTCTGACTTCGTGAAAGAAGAGCCGCCGCCACAAGCTCGTTTTCGTTAAAGCCCTTTGAGAGCATATGATTCTTGAGCGAGTTCCAGTCGTTAGGCGCATATCCCAGCCCGTAGCGCTTTATCGTGTTCGGGTCAAGACCTCGGTCGATAAGATACCGCCAGCCCTCTACCCCTTTTTCTGAGATAAGGACGTCTCTGAAATACCTTGCCGCCTCACGATTTATCTCAAGAAGCCGTGTTTTTTCCCTTGCGGATTTATCGTCGCTGTCTTCGGGCATCGGGATTCCGCTTCTTTGTGCAAGAAAGCGCACGCTTTCCATATAGTCGAGGTTTTCGATAAGGCGGATAAAGGTTATCACGTCGCCTCCTGCCCCACAGCCAAAGCAATAAAAGCTCTGAGTATCGGTATAAATGTGGCACGAGGGGGTTTTTTCCGAATGAAACGGGCAAAGACACACGTTGTCACGTCCTGCCCTTTTCGTTGAAACGTAAGAGGACATAACCGAAACTATATCGTTTGCGCTTCTGAGGCTGTCCAAAAATTGCTCTGACAAAGCCATATTCTGTCCTCCCTTTCGTTTTATCGGGGCAATCTGCCCTCTTGATTTTAAGTCAGTTCCATGACTTTGGAATGGTTATTTCCTTGAAAATATCCACAGCGTAGTCGTCGCTCATTCCCGAAATAAAGTCGCAGACCGCCATTTCTTTTCCGTAAATATCAGCGAGCCTGCAATAAAGCGGCGGCATTTTCTGAGGGTTTTCACAGTAATACTTATAAAGGTATTCTGTGATTACGCAAGCCTTTCCCTTTTCCTGATTCGTTTCGGGCGCATAGTAAACGTTCTGATACATAAAATCGCTCAGAGCCTCAAACGCCTGTTCGATTTCAGGCTCATAGCGAACGTAGTTTTTTCCCATACTCTCGTTAAGAATAGACGAGGTGAGCGTTGTGATTCGCTGAGACTTAGTGTGACCGAGGATTTCGGTAATATCGGAGGGGAGGTCCTCTTCCTTGAGAACGCCGCCTCTGATTGAGTCCTCAATGTCGTGATTTATGTAAGCGATACTGTCTGAAAGGCGCACAACGACGCCCTCCAGCGTATCGGCGTTTTTATTCGTGTGGCAATAGATTCCGTTTCTTACTTCCTGAGTGAGATTAAGTCCCCGTCCGTCACGCTCGATTACTTCAACTACTCTCACGCTCTGAGCGTAATGAGTAAAGCCGCCGCTAAAAAGCGAAGCGAGAGTTCTCTCTCCGTCGTGACCAAAGGGCGTGTGTCCAAGGTCGTGTCCGAGTGCAATAGCCTCGGTAAGATCCTCGTTGAGCCGTAAAGCTCTTGCCAGAGTTCTTGCTATCTGCGCTACCTCAAGGGTGTGGGTAAGACGGGTTCTGTAATGGTCGGATTTTGGAATCAAAAAGACCTGGGTTTTATGCTTTAAGCGTCTGAAGGCGTTACAATGTATAATCCTGTCACGGTCACGCTGAAAGTCTGTCCTTATCGGGCATTGCTCCTCGCTTGTCTCTCTGCCCTTGGTGTCTGCGCTTTTACAGGCATAGGGCGAAAGCATCAGCTCTTCGTTTTTCATTGTAACTTCTCTTGGCAGCATACTCTTCTCCTGAAAAATAGTGTCTATAATTATAATTACAGATTTTTTTCCGATTCTCCTCTTTTTTTGCAACGGAAAAACGGATATTTGTAAGCTTTTACAACAAAAAAGCCGTTCGTTTGTGCATATTCAACAATTATCGCCCTTGCCCAAGCCCAAATCAACCAAAGTCGTATTCAAGCTCCTCGGTTTTTTCGACCTCGATTCTGCCATTGCAAAGGTCAATCAGCGCCGCTGAAAACTCGTCGGCGCTTTCGCTTCTGATAATAACCTCAACGCTCACAACGTCGGTAAAATCCTCGTTTATCGTTCTTGCGTCAAAGCGGACTAAGGTTGCCCCGATTTTCCCATAGTAGCTGTAATCCATTTTGAGAACTACCCTTGCCGCCTCGCACATAATCTTGATTTTAGCCGAATCAACCGCTATTTTAGCCCCGTTGGTGTAGGCTCTGACAAGCCCTCCCGCGCCGAGCATTATCCCTCCGAAATATCTCGTCACAACGCACGCAATATCAGTCAAGCCCTCTTTTTTAAGGACCTCATAAATAGGCACGCCCGCCGTTCCCGACGGCTCGCCGTCGTCGCTGTGCCGTGCGATATTATTATCTCTTAGAATATACGCATAGCAGTTGTGAGTTGCCTTTCTGTGAAGGGCTCTGATTTCGTTTACGAAGGCTACTGCCTCCTCCTCGGTTGAAACTGGCGCAACATAGCCGATAAATTCGCTCTTTTTTTCGATAAATTTCGCCTCTGCGGGTGCGGCGATCGTACGGTATTCCATAAATTTCTCCGAAAAGTTACTGCACAGCCAAATACGGCCATGCAGTCGGTTTGCTTATATTTTTATCCGCCTTTTTTCCACAGGCGCAGGTGCGCCGCTTCTCCAAAGGCTGTTCTCCTATCACACGCACGCGCTCCTACAAAAACACGGCTGTCCGTTATTTTTTACCGACAACCTGATCAAAGCTTGTGTCGATTCTGATATTTTGTCGTGGGTTGTTGTGGCGGAAGCTTCTGATAATCCTTGCCGCAATCTGCTCACAGTTGGCGGCGTTTGCTCCGGGGCAAAGCATAATAAACTGATTTGCGCTGTATCTTGAATAAACGTCGCTCGCCCTGAGATTTTCGAGAATTGAATTATTAAGCGAGGACATTACTCTGTGAAGCTGTTTTGGCGAAAGAGAGCTTTTCTCAGCGCCCGAAACCGTCAGAACGCAGAGCGTAACCGGCTTTTCCGACCTCTTGCTGTAACGAAGCTCAAGTCTGAAAATATATCTGAACGCCTCATATTCACAGAAAAACGCTCCGTTTGCGTTCTTGTCCTCGGAAAGCTCGGTTTTAACGTAGGTAATATCTCCGCCTTGCTCGTTATCGCTTTTCATAAGCTCGTTGTAAAACGAGATAAACTCCTGGGAGGGATTGATTCCCTCACTATTGTAAAAGTGGTCAAGAACGTAGACGTAATGCGCCTTCGCCGCCTGATAGTCGCCCATTTCGCAAAGTGCCTTCATAACAAAGCAGTGCGCTTTTTCGTCAAGAGGCTCCATTGCCGCAAAGCGACGACCAAGACTCAGAAGCTCGTCATAGCTTTCGTTTTTCTGCAAAAGCTCAAGCAAGGCGTGAACCGCCCTTGTGTAAAGCGAACGGTAGTACGAGTTAAGCGGCATTACCCATTGCTCGTCGGAATATTTCGCAAGATAACCGCCCGAATAAATCGAAACCGCCTTTTTCAAAAGCACGAGCTTCTTTTGCTCGTCCGTTTCACGCTCAGCTTCTCTCACCTGCTGCTCAAAAACCTCGGCGTCGATTTCGTAATCAAGCCCATTATTGAACACGTAAGCGCCTGTTGAGCTTAAAATTATATCTCCGCCGGGAAGTCCGCACTCGTCAAGCGTCATTCTGAGCCTGTAAAGCTGAGTTTTAAGTGCGCCTGCGGGGTTATTGCTCTGCTCGCTTGGCCACAAAAGCTCTATAAGCTCATTCTGTGGGATTTCTCTCTTATGAAACGTCACAAAATACTGAAGCAACAGCCACATTTTCTTTGAACGCTTCTGCTGTTCTCCGATAAGCTTGTCGCCGTATTGAAGATAAAACTCGCCCAGAGTGTGAATAATCAGCTTCTCCATCCGTCACCGTGCGCTTTCGTATTTTACTGATTTAACCGTCTTCTGATTAGCCGTTCTTGAAATGGTATAGATTACTACCTTTTCGGCAACTTCTTCCTTTTGCTCGTTAAAGCTTGGCATTGAAGGCTGGAGATATTCAACTGTAACGGTAAAAAGCTCGCCCTCGTTTGAAATCGTGGAAATTCTCGGCGAATAGGTCATAACCATCGGCGAAGCGGGAACGTAATAGGTCTTGAGCGCCTCGTTATATTCAAACATCGCTTCAATGCTTCCGACAGTCTGATGAGTGACGTTTATTCCGTGACCGAAAAGCGAAACCGCCGAGCTTTCGACGTCAATTTCAGGAACAGACATAATACCCGTATCGGTTGGGTATTTTGAAAGGTCTGAGTTGAGAATTATGTTCCAAATTGAAACGGTTACTACCGTTGACGCAGGAACGTCCTCAAGCGACTCAAAGGAGGGAGTGTCTGTGATTACAAACGGATAGACGAACGCCGCAAACTCCTCCTTGATTGCACTCTGGCTGAAAAGGTCGTTTACGAGTCCGATTGCCGATTTTATCGTTGTTCCAAGCCCTACCGCCGCAAGAAGCAGAATCGCAACACCTGTGATAAAATACGCCTTTCGTCTCTTACGGGGAGCGACAGACTCCTCCTGTTCGGGCGTTTCCTCCTGCTCAGATTCGGTAATATCTGTATCAAGCTCGTCAACCGAGCCTACAAGCGAGCTTAAAATCTTATCCTGCTTTTGCTTGTTGTTTTTCTTCATACTTTATCCTTTCGGGGCAATGTCAGCCTCTTATCTGACCGTCGCCGTTGATTATATACTTATAGGTTGTGATTGCCTCAAGTCCCATAGGACCTCTTGCGTGAAGCTTCTGTGTGGAGATTCCGATTTCAGCTCCAAGTCCGAACTCGTTTCCGTCGGTAAAGCGTGTGCTTGCGTTCACATAAACTGCCGCCGCGTCGATTTCACGCTGGAATTTTTCGGCGTTATTGAGGTTTATTGTGATAATAGCCTCGCTGTGCTTGGTGCCGAATCTGTTGATATGTTCAATTGCTTCGTCTATGTTATTTACCGTTTTTACTGCAATAGTATAATCAAGAAATTCAGTTGCATAATCCTCTTCTTCAGCACGACGCTCAAGCTTAATAAACTTTTCTGCCGCTTCGTCGCCGATAATCTTCACCTTGCCCTCCCACTTCTTTTCAAGAGCAGGCAAGAACACCTCGGCAATTCTCTTATGAACAATGAGGTTTTCAATGGCGTTACAAACGGAAGGTCGCTGAGTTTTAGCGTTATCTACGATATTGACTGCCATCTCGATATTAGCGAACTCGTCAACGTAAACGCTGCAATTTCCCTCGCCTGTCTGAATAACGGGAACGGTCGCATTTTTCACAACGCTTGTAATAAGTCCGTGTCCGCCTCTTGGAATAAGAACGTCCATATAGTCGTTCATTCTCATAAATTCAGCCACGAGCTGTCTTGAAGTATCAGCAACAAGGCTTATAGCGTCCTCGCATACGCCGTTTTCTCTGAGCGCCTCTCTCATTATCGAAACAAGGCACTTATTTGAATAAATAGCGTCGCTTCCGCCTCTTAAAATGCAGACGTTTCCTGCCTTGAGGCAAAGAGTAGCCGCGTCAACGGTGACGTTCGGTCTGCTTTCAAAGATAATTCCGATTACGCCAAGGGGAACTCTCTTTTTCGTAACTCTGAGTCCGTTAGGAAGCTCGCCGCCGCCGATTACCTCGCCAATAGGGTCTTTAAGAGCTACGATTTCTCTTACGCCCTGAGCCATCGCTTCAATTCTCTGTGCGGTAAGTCTGAGTCTGTCCTGCATTGCGACGGACATTTCGTTTTTAACGGCGTTTTCAAGGTCTTTGGCGTTTTCGCTGATTATACGCTCTGTGTTATCAATAAGCTTTTGTGCAATCGCCTCAAGCACGGCGTTTTTCTTTTGCTGGCTTATTCCGCAGATTGCCTTTTCCGCCTTCTTAGCGGCAATACCAAGTTCTTCTATGTAGCTCATAATTTACTTCCTTTCAAGATTAAAGAGTGTGCAGGTTGCCTTATTATCAAACAAATCGTAAAGCACCTCAGGGCAGTCGCCCTTTATAATAACCGTCGGTATTCCGGCGTCTCCTGCGATAATTGCCGCTTCGATTTTTGTAAGCATACCGCCGCTTGCAAGCTCTGAGCCTTTTTCGCCCGCCGCCGCAATCATCTCGTCGGTAACCTTTGTAACAAGAGGGATAAGCTTAGCGTCGGGGAGCTTGGGGTTTTTATCGTAAAGCCCGTCAACGTCGGTCAGGATAACGAGAAGGTCTGCGCTGCAAACCTCGGCGGACATAGCCGAAAGAGTATCGTTTTCGTCAAAGTCAAGCTGCTCAATCGAAACGCTGTCGTTAGCGTTTATGATGGGGACGATTCCCATTTCAAGAAGCTTGTGCATTGTGTTGAAGATATTTTCTCGTCTGATGTTGTTGCTAAAAACGTCTCTTGTAGCGAGAATCTGAGCTACCGTGTGGTTATGCTTTCCAAATTCGGCGGCGTAAAAGCTCATAAGCTGGCTCTGACCGATAGCGGCGCACGCCTGCTTTGTCGGCATATCAGTCGGCTTTTTTGAAAGCCCCGCACAGCCTACGCCGATTCCTACTGCGCCCGACGTTACGAAAATAATATCGTGGCCTGCGTTTTTAAGGTCTGAGAAAACCTCGATGAGCTTTTGAACCCGTCTTATGTTTATATTTCCCGTTTTATATGCAAGGGTTGAAGTCCCTACCTTTACAACCACTCTTTTTCTTTTTGAGAAGTCAAAGTCATTCTGTAAATTCATAATAAACCTCTGTCGTTTTTATTGCTGATTTAAGGTTACAGCTATACATTGTCAATTATAACAGAAATGTAGCCAAAAATCAAGTAAATTCCACGATTGAAACTAGATATTTAGAGACAAGAGGACGGGTTTTTTGTTGAAATTAACCTATTGACAAAAAAAAGAATATGATGTATTATATTGCACAGGACAGAACAAAGGCGTTTTGGCTTGCTTTATTGCACGCAAAACGCCCTTTTTTATTTAACGGAGGCAATTATGGAAAAAATTGACATCACAGAAATTTACGGCTCAAAGTCCTTTAACGAGGCTACGATGCGTGAAAGACTCCCAAAGGCGACCTTTAAGGCACTGAAGGAAACCATAAGCGAGGGAAAAGAGCTTGATATTTCTATCGCTGAGGTAGTGGCTCACGCTATGAAGGAATGGGCGATTGAGCTTGGCGCAACTCACTTTACTCACTGGTTCCACCCTATGACGGGAATCACAGCGGAAAAGCACGATAGCTTTATTGAGCCTAACGGCGACGGAACGGTTATTATGAAATTTTCGGGTAAGGAGCTTATAAAGGGCGAGCCTGACGCTTCCTCGTTCCCGTCGGGCGGTCTTCGCGCGACCTTTGAGGCAAGAGGCTATACCGCTTGGGATCCGACCTCCTACGCCTTTGTAAAGGACAATACTCTTTATATTCCGACTGCGTTCTGCTCTTATTCGGGCGAATCGCTTGATAAGAAGACTCCCCTGCTTCGTTCAATGACGGCAGTATCAGAAGCGGCGCTGAGAATACTCCGCCTTTTCGGTAACACAACCGCTAAGCAGGTTATTGCAACCGTTGGCGCTGAACAGGAATATTTCCTTATTGACGAGAGCGTTTATAACAGAAGAAAGGATCTCCTTTTTACAGGAAGAACGCTTTTCGGCGCTTCTGCCCCCAAGGGCGAGGAGCTTGAGGATCACTATTTCGGAATCCTCAATCAGCGCGTTTCCGATTATATGAAGGATCTTGATAAAGCACTCTGGGAGCTTGGAATCGCCTCCAAGACAAAGCATAACGAGGTTGCCCCCGGTCAGCACGAATGCGCCCCTATTTTTGAGAGTGCAAACCTTGCCGCCGACCACAATCAGCTCACAATGGAGCTTATGCAGAAAATCGCTAAAAAACACGGAATGGCGTGCCTTCTTCACGAGAAGCCCTTTGCGGGAATCAGCGGTTCGGGTAAGCACGACAACTGGTCTCTTTCTACCGACGACGGTCAGAATCTTCTCAACCCCGGTAAGTCGCCCCTTGAAAACGCTCAGTTTTTAACCTTCCTTGCAGCAGTGATAAAGGGCGTTGACGAATACGCCGACTTACTGCGTATGTCCGTTTCTTCAGCAGGAAACGATCACCGTCTGGGCGCAAGCGAGGCTCCTCCTGCCATTATCTCAATTTTCCTCGGCGAAGAGCTTACCGACGTAATCGAAGCGCTCATCAGCGGCGGAAAAGCAAAGGATATGCATAAGCAGTTCGATATCGGCGTGTCTGCGCTTCCGAAATTCCCCAAGGACACAACCGACCGAAACAGAACGTCGCCCTTTGCCTTCACAGGAAACAAGTTCGAATTCAGAAGCCTTGGCTCGTCGCTCAACGTAGCCGGCCCCAATATCATTATAAACACAATTATCGCCGAAGAGCTTACTCAGATGGCTGATATTCTTGAAAAGGCGCCCGACTTCAAGAGCGCGCTCAACAAGCTCCTTATAAAGACCTTTACCGACCATAGCCGAGTTGTCTTTAACGGAAACGGCTATGACGAGGCGTGGATTGAAGAGGCAAAGAAGAGAGGACTTCCTCACTTCGTCTCCTCCGTTGACGCAATCCCTCAGTTTGAAGCCAAGAAGAACATTGCCCTTTTCACAAAGCACAAGGTATTCAGCGAAATCGAAGTTCACTCAAGAACCGAAATTCTCCTTGAAAACTACACAAAGGTCATTAACATAGAAGCGCTCACTACCATTGATATGGCGAAAAAGGAAATCCTCCCCGCCGTTATGAAGTACGAGAAGGATTTATGCGAGCTTATTGCAGTAAAGAAGGCGGCAGGTTTACCTGAGGGCTGTGAGGCGGAATTCGCAAAGAAAACCGCAAAGCTCATAGACAGCCTCTCAAAGAGCATTGACGAGCTTAAAACAAAGCTTGTGAAGGCTCAGAGCGTCGAGGGTGCTCTTGCTTGTGCAAGAGAATATCACGACAAGATTTTCGTAGGTATGCAGAGTCTTCGTGCAATCGTTGACGAGCTTGAAACGATCGTGGGCGCTGATTACTGGCCCATTCCGACCTACGCCGACATTCTTTTCAGCGTAAGATAAAAATAATAACGAAGGAGCAGAGTTTCTGCTCCTTTTTTGTTTTGTTGGAAGAGTGGAGGCGGAGCGAAGCCGTGAGACTGAGCCGAAGCGAAACGGAGTGGAGCCAGAGGCGCAGACGAAGGGCTGAGCGGAGCCTACGCAAAA
>JAZNST010000055.1:0-16000 GCA_045591405.1 Ruminiclostridium sp. | reverse complement strand
CTTGGCCTCCGACTTTATATAAATCGTTACCTTCACGGGTTCTTTCGCCTACACCGGTAAATACCGAGAGACCGCCGTGTTCTTTTGCAACGTTATTGATAAGCTCCATAATAAGAACCGTTTTACCAACGCCGGCACCGCCGAAAAGACCGATTTTACCGCCCTTGAGATAAGGTGCAATAAGGTCTACTACCTTGATACCTGTCTCAAGAACTTCATTTGCCGCCGCAAGCTCTTCATACTGAGGAGGCTCACGGTGGATTTCCCAGCGCTCCTCTGTCTGAGGTGCGGGCTTATTATCAACAGGCTCGCCCAGAAGGTTGAAAACTCGTCCGAGGGTTTCCTTACCTACGGGAACTGTGATTGATTTTCCTGTATCAAGCGCCTTAGCCCCTCTTACGAGACCGTCCGTACTTCCCATAGCGATACAGCGTACAACGTCGTCGCCAATATGCTGAGCAACCTCAACCGTCAGCTTCTGACCGTTATTGTCAATCTCAATCGCATTGAGCAGCTTTGGGAGCTTTTCAGGCTCAAACTTAATGTCCAGAACGGCTCCGACAACCTGAACAACCGTTCCGATATTCTGTTCTGACATTTTTTTATTTCCTTTCGTTGTGAATTAAAGGCTGTTATATTACTCAGAAGCATTTGCTCCCGAGACAATTTCGATAATCTCGTTGGTAATTTTCTCCTGTCTTGCTCTGTTATACTTGAGCGACAAGTCAGAAAGCATCTGCTCTGCGTTATCCGTAGCGTTTTTCATAGCGTTGCTTCGTGCGCTCTGCTCAGAAGCATAAGCGTCAGAAAGCGCCCCATAGACCATACTCATAAGAAGGCGTGGCACAATTCTGTTGAAAACCGCCTCAGGCGACGGGTCATAGCGTGTGAGAAGCTTGAAGCCCGCTTCATCGCTTGCAGGAGCGTAAATTGGGAGAATATCAAGTGAAACAGGGTTCTGAACAAGCGGAGAAACGAAGGTAGTATAGAAAATCTTTACCTCGTCAACCTCGCCCTTTTTGAACATTTCCACAGCAACCGTTGAAATATCTCCACAATCGGCAACCTTAGCCGTTCCGCCAAGCAGAGGATATTTTCCGACAAGCTCATAGCCTCTTTTTCCGAAGAACTCAACCGCAACCTTTCCCACTGCAATTATCTTTGGCAGTGAGCTTTTGTCCTTATGAGCCGCAACGACGGTCTTAAGGAGGTTTGAGTTATATCCTCCCGCCAAGCCTCTGTCGCCTGCAATAACGATATAAAGGCTGTTTTTGACCTCTCGCTTTTTCGTAAAGACCGACTCAAAGTCCTTTTTCGACGCCGCAATCTCACACAGCATTTCATACTGCATATCAAAGAACGGACGGTTAGCCTGAGCCTTTTCCTTAGCTCGTCTGAGCTTACTCGAAGCAACAAGCTCCATCGCCTTTGTAACCTGCATCGTTGAGCTTACGCTTTTTATACGGCGCTTGATGTCCTTCATATTTTCCGTTGCCAATAAATCACCGGCTTTCTGTTAAAATCTGTTCCGACTCAAACGTCGATATAATGCTTTTTCTCAAAGATAGTAAGAATTGAGAGCGCAAGATTGAGCGCTGAAATAGAGAGCGCCACAATGCTCATAACAAGAGCTGCCTTTTTCATCTGATATTCCTCCTCAGTCAGTGAACTGAAAAACCTTGTCTAATTTTGCTTCAATAGCCTCTTTTAATCTCATAAGGTCGCCAAAAGCGCTTTGCTCCGACGGATAATAAGCGCAAACAACCGAGCCAGTCACCGTCTGCGAATCATTAAGATGAGCGCAGACAGCGAACTTTTTTTCCTTTGAGCCGAGGTTTTTTTCGATGCTGAAGTGCTTTGCGTCAACGAGGTGTTTTCCGTCGTGTGTTACTATCCACATTTTTATGCCTCAAAGCTATCTGAAAAGTCTGAAAGAACCTTTCTGAGCTTTTCTTCGGTTTCGGGCGAAAGCACCTTTTCGTTCTTTATGCTGTCAGCGATGTCGCTGTGTGAATTTGCAATATGTGCAAGTAAATCCTTTTCGTACTGCTTTATATTCTTTACGGGGATTTTTTCGAGATAGTCGTTGATAACGGCAAAGATGATGATAACCTGCTGTTCAACGGTAAGCGGAGCGCTCTTACCCTGCTTGAGAACCTCAACGATTCTTTCGCCCTTTGCAAGACGAGCCTTAGTATCAGCGTCAAGGTCTGAGCCGAACTGAGCGAACGCCTGAAGCTCACGGTACTGAGAATATTCAAGCTTGAGCGAGCCTGAAACCTTCTTCATCGCCTTAATCTGAGCGTTACCGCCTACACGGGAAACCGAGATACCGGGGTTAACGGCAGGTCTGATACCGCTGTTGAAAAGCTCTGTTTCAAGGAATATCTGACCGTCTGTAATTGAAATTACGTTAGTCGGGATATACGCTGAAACGTCGCCCGCCTGGGTTTCGATAATAGGAAGCGCAGTAAGCGAGCCTCCGCCGTATTCTTCAGTGAGGTTAGCCGCACGCTCAAGAAGTCTTGAATGCAGATAGAATACGTCGCCGGGGTAAGCCTCACGGCCCGGCGCACGCTTTAAGAGGAGCGAGAGCGCACGGTAAGCAACAGCGTGCTTTGAAAGGTCGTCATAAATAATAAGAACGTCCTTACCCTTTTCCATAAAGTATTCGCCCATTGCACAGCCCGAATAAGGCGCAATGTACTGAAGCGGAGCAAGCTCTGACGCCGCCGCTGAAACGACGATTGTATAATCAAGCGCCTTAGCGTCTCTGAGCTGTTCTACTACTGTTGCAACGGTAGACGCCTTCTGACCGATAGCAACGTAAATACAAAGAACGCCTGTGTCGCGCTGATTAATGATAGTGTCGATTGCAATAGAAGTCTTACCTGTCTGACGGTCTCCGATGATAAGCTCACGCTGACCTCGACCGATAGGAATCATCGAGTCGATTGCCTTGATACCTGTCTGAAGCGGAACGCTTACAGGCTCTCTTGTAATGATACCCGAAGCTATTTTTTCAATCGGGCGGCGTTCCTGAGTAATGATAGCGCCGTTTCCGTCGATAGGCTCGCCGAGCGCATTAACAACTCGTCCGAGAAGCGCCTCGCCAACAGGCACAGAAATAATCTTACCCGTGCGTTTTACGCTTGTTCCTTCTGTAATATCCGAGTCAGAGCCGAGCATAACTGCTCCGACAAAGCTCTGTTCAAGGTTCATCGCCATACACTGAACACCGTTCTCGAACTGGAGAAGCTCGTTCATCATACAGTTTTCAAGCCCGTGTATGTTTACAATACCGTCACCGACAGAAATAACCGTTCCCGTGTCGGTAAGCTGAACCTTACTGTCAAAATCCTTTATACGGTTTTTAAGAATACCCGTAATTTCATCAGGGCGTAATTCCATACTGATTTTTTCCTTTCAATTTCTGAAGTCAGCCGATAAGCTCGGAAAGATTCTGCCTGAGCGACTCAAGCCTTGTCTTTACGCTTCCGTCGAAGCGCCTGTCGCCATAATCGACAACCACGCCGCCAATCAGAGACTTATCCACCTTTGTTGTCATAATGATATTTTTTCCGAGAATTTCACGCATCTTATCTTCAATTTTTCCGAGCTGCTCAGCCGAAAGCTCAACAGAGGAAGTCACGAGGATTTCAGCGTTATTGAAATACTCATTATACATATCACGGTAGCACTTTCTGATTTTCTTGAAATAAGAAAGCCTACCCTTTTCAACAAGAAGCAGAATATAATTATAAGTATAGTCCGACACCCTGCCCCCGAAGGCGTCCTTCACAATATCGAACTTCTCGCCCATAGGGATTGTGGGTGTATTTGAAAGCTTTATAAAATCGGGGCAACCGTCAAGAACCTTTTCTACCGCCTCAAGCTCAGAATTTATCTGTGCAACAAGCTTTTCGTCCTTTTCAAGCGCCGCTGAAAACAAAGCCTCGCTGTAAGTTTTTTCTACAATTCCTGCCATAGAAAAATTCCTTTCGGTTAATCGCCGACGTTGACAATAAAGCTATCAATGAGCTTCTTATTATCTTCTTCGGAGATTTCCTTTTCACATACCTTAGAAGCGGCAAGAACAACAACCTCAGAAATCTGGTCCTTAACCTCGTTAAGCGCGCGCTTTTTCTCAAGCTCAATGCTTTCTTCAGCCTTCTGCTTGATTTTGAGGGCGTTTTCTTCAGCCTCAGCTATAATCTCGCTTTCACGCTCGCTTGCCTTTTTAACGGCGGCGGCGATAATCTCGTTAGCTTCTTCCTTAGACTTTTCAATGCGTGCAGTGTATTCTGCTCTGCTTTCGTCGGCAGCCTTCTTTGCGTCCTCTGCCTCCTGCATTTGGGCGTTTATCTTTTCCTTGCGCTCGTCAAGAATCTTCATAACCTTCTTGTGCAACAGGAAACGATAAAGAAGAAAAACTATAAGCGTATTTATAAGCGTGAATATAATGGTGTCGAGGTTGATGTTGACAAGGGGAAGGAAAGTCTGTCCCGTTTCTGCCATTATTTTCATTCCCATTTCGTTATTCCTTTCAAGTGGGTTATTTTACTCAAGCGTTGAGCTGACCGATGAATGGGTTTGCGAACATGAGAAGAATAGCGATAAGGAGCGAATAAAGACCTGTTGTTTCTGCAAGAGCGTCACCGATAATCATAGTTCTTGTGATTGTGCCTGACGCTTCGGGCTGTCTGCCCACTGCCTCAACCGCCTTACCGCCGCAGTAACCTTCACCGATACCGGGGCCAAGACCTGCGATCATTGCAAGACCTGCGCCAATAGCTGATGCTCCAAGTACGATAGCCTGTTCCATAATAAAAATCCTCCTGAATTTTGATTTACATAAATTTTATTTTTTGCCATAAGGCATTTTAACTTAATCACATTCGCCCATCTGAATGTAAGACATTGTCAGGGTGACAAAGATGTACGCCTGAATCGCCGAGCTGAAAAAGTCGGTGTAAAGCGATAAAACCGCCGGGAGACCTATTGCAAAGTTACCCATAGCGTAATAAATAAGACCGCTTATAACCATACCCGATACGATATTACCGAAGTGACGGAGCGCCTGAGACACAGGGTTCGCTATTTCACCGATAATATTGAACGGAAGCATAAACGGAAGCGGGGAAACGTAGCCCTTGAGATAGCCCTTAACGCCGCCCGTCTTAAACTTATTGAACGTAACGAGCACAAAGGTTATAATCGCCCACGAGCCGACAACCGAAACGTCAGCCGTAGGAGCTCTCAATCCGAAAAGTCCCATAAGGCTCGACGTAATCGAAAAGCAGAAGAGCGCTCCGATATACGGCATGTAGCGGCGGTATTTGGGACCCATCGTCGTTTCAACCATTCCGTTGAACATTCCGACAATCCACTCGGCAATAACCTGCCGTCTTGAAGTAGGTTTGACCTTGAGCTTTCTTCCGAGAATGAAGAAAAGCAAGCCAAGAATAAGAATTACAACCCATTGCACCACGACAGATTCAGAAACCTGAACCGTCCGCCCGAACAAGTCGAACTGGAACGAGAGAAGCGGGCCTTCTACCGAGAACGTCGCTCCGCCCGATTCGGCGGCGGCAATCTCAGCCTCAGCCAAAAGCCGTAAATTTTCCATACTTATTCTCCTTTAACTTTTTTCTTTTTTGAAAATATATATTCAAAGGTATAGTGTATTCGTGGTATAAAAAGCGGCGCAAAGGCAGTAAAAATATCTATAAGCTTAAAGTAAGCGGCAAAGCCGATTATGAGAAAAAGTCCCATATAGCGCATTGCGTAAAACACAAACGCCGAGTTTTTTCCGCTTTTTTCGCTTTTACATTCAAGAGTTCGCCTTGCGCTCAGCCCCATGAGAAGAAAGTTCCCGATAAAAAGAAGGTTTCCAAGAACAAGCCCCGAAAAAAGCTGCCACCTCATTTCACAAAGAGTAAAATAGAGCACCGAAACCACAAGCGCCACCGCATTTATCACGAGCGTGACCGTTTTCATTTTCAAAAGCTCGTCCACGGCAGGATTTCTCATTTTCTTCTTCATCAGTAGTCGCTGTCCCTCCTGTCGTGCTTTAGGGCGCTGTTTTCGTCCTTTTGTTCGGGTGCGTACGTCTTCAGAAGCTTTCTGAGATACGTTGAAACTCCCGCCACCATTGTGACAATCCCCAAAAGCACGAAAACAATCATCAGCCATTGAGGAAGCGAGCAGGCTTTTATAAGCCACGAGCCGCCCCAGATAAAAAACAGCAAAGGCACCGCAACAAGAAACGCAATCTGGCTTACCGCCGCATAAACGGAAACGGGGTTATTATTCTTATTCATTATAAAATAACGTCTTCAAGAAGCCACTTTCCGTCCTGAAGAACCATATTCGCTTTAAGCTCTACGGGGTTTCCGCTGCCGTCCTTTATGGTAATATCAATACCGCATTCAGTATCTGACGCAGGTGAAATCGAGAAGGAGACGTTTTCCCAGCTTCTGTCGTATTCCATAGGCTTAAAGCTGCTTGAAAGGCCAAGAACGTCGTCGCCGTCGTCGCCGAGAGTAGGGCCGTTTCCAAGGGGATCTTCAATTACCTTTTCCGCCGTCTGAGGAACGTATACGCTTTCAACAAGCTCAACTACCTGAGAATATTTCGTGTAAGTCTCGTCAGCCCCCGTGAAATAACCGTCAGAGGGGTAAGCGCCGTAAGGCTCTTCCACAAAGCTTATTCCCTTTATATAAAAGAGGTTGAGAATCTCGTGATTTTTCTTGATAAGCTCAGTTGCCTGAATTTTCATTTCAGTTGCCATTTCGGGCGTAGGAGAATAAGCGGAGTCTCCGGGCTGACCGGGCGTTCCCGACGAGCCTTTATTCGTCGTGGTTGTCCAGATAAGGAAAAACACGCCAACCGCCGCAAGAAGCGCAACTGCTATCGTGACTATCGTCATAACTGTATTTTTATAATATTTCTGTGCCATTATCTGCCTCCGTTATCTTTTTCACGCAGAGCCTGTTACCTTATTTTTCTGTGTTTTATCGTCAAGGTAATGCTAGTGATATTTATTATACAATATTAATCCGAAAATATCAAGTGGAAATGTGAAATTTCAACAAATAATTTCTTCTTGGCTGGTTTTTTCGGGTAAATCTGCGAATACTACCACAAAAAGTCAAGGAGTCATAATGGAAAAATCTATCGTTCCCGAAAGAAAAAACACGGCTGAATTGAGCCGAAGAATAAGAAAAATCGAAAGAACGCTGAGAAAAAGGGAGTTTTTTTCGTCACGGCTTGAAAAGGAGCTTCTGAGTCTCAGAAGGGAAGCCAGCAATTACACGATACTTTTTATCGGTGACTCTCCGCTTGTGGGTTCGAGGGTGCTTGAGCTTGATGAAATAAGCGACGAGAGCGTTATTGAGCTTCTGAACGAGCTTTCTGAGAGCGTTTATCTGACTAACGACGAGCTTTTGTCTCTTGTGTGGCAATGCCGCCTCCTTCTTCTTGAGCGAGCGTGCGGTTGCTCTGAAATGGGTGAGCTTTCGTCTTTGCTCTACGCAATCAGCGACCTTTCTCCCGACTATATCGCCTCAAACGCAAGTCCGCTTGCCCGACTTTTCAGCGAGGACGAGACTTATTGTCGCTCCGACGAAAAAACACAGGCGCTCTACCGTCTCAAAACGGCTCAAACTGCGGCGGAATCGGGGATTGACGAAAAGCGTCTTTCTTTTGAGCAGCTTTCACGCTCAAAATCCGAGGGCAGAGAGCTTGGCGAAATTATACAGGAGGATTTTCGCCGTGTTTTCCGTATCGGAACGCAAAGCGGCTACGTTTTCGCCTGCGTTCTTCCGTCGCTTTTTTTCTCGCTTCTTGTCGGGCTTTCAACGGATTTTCTCTGCGCTATTCTTTCCTTTTTCCCTCTTATAAGCGCAGTAAAAATCCTCGTCGATACGGTTTTCTCCCGATTTATCCGAGAAGACGGCTATCTTCCGAGGCTAAGAGCCGACGACCTTTCGGGCAACGCCAAGACCGTCGTCGTGATTTCTACGCTTATTTCCGACGGTGCGAGCGTAACCGACGCTCTTTCTCGCCTACGGCAAGCACAGCTTCGTAACAGCGGAAAAAATATCTTTTTTTGCCTTCTTTGCGACCTTCCCGCCGCAAAAACACAAACCCTCCCCTCAGACGACGGACTTTTTTCCGAGATTTCGTCGCTGATTGCTTCTTCGGGGGTGAAGGAGGGCTGTGTTTTTGTGAGAAAAAGAAGCTATTCAAAAACTCAGCGCTGTTGGCAAGGGCGTGAGCGAAAGCGAGGTGCGATTGAGGAGCTTGTACGCTTTATAAAGGGCGAAAAGGGCGATTTTTGCGCCGTTTTCGGAAACGCAGACGCCATTGTCGGCTCAGAGCTTCTGGTTGCTCTTGACAGCGACACGCTCCCTCTTTTAGAGAGCGTAGGCGAGCTTATTTCTATCGCCCGTCACCCTCTCAACAAGCGCTACGGAATAATCGCCCCAAGAATAACCTCCTCTCTTTCTTCAACTCTGAGAACTCCCTTTGCCCGTTATCTTGACGGAAACGGAGGGACAAGCTCCGCCTCTCTTTACGACAGCGTGGGGAGCGAATTTTACTTCTCGTGCTTTAACGAGGGGATTTTTACGGGCAAGGGCTTGATTCGGGTTGACGACTTTTACAATAAGGTTATCGGCGCCTTTCCTCCCGAACGGGTTTTATCCCACGATATTCTTGAGGGCGCAATCTCAGGCGTTGCCTATGCGGGCGACGTCGAATTTTCCGAGAGCTTTCCGCCTAATTCAAGAGCTTACTTCAAGCGGCTTCACCGCTGGCTCCGAGGGGATTTTCAGAATCTGCGCTTTATTTTTCGGAGCGATTTTTCCCCTCTTACAAAATTTAAGCTCCTTGACAATATCCGCCGTGCGATTTTACCGATATTTTTCCTTTTGCTTTTTTTGAGGGCTTGCTTTGGCGACTCGGCGCTTCTTCTTTCAATCTCCTTGCTTTGTCTTTTTGCGCCGCTTTTGTCTGCTCTTGTTTTTTCTGCGCTCAATTCAATGAGCTTTGGGCTTATAAGGCGCTTTTATTCGCCCGTAACCGCTGAAACGAGGCGGCTTCTGATTCGTCTGCCCCTTGAGATAATGCTTCTTCCTTATAATGCAATCACCTCTCTTGACGCTCTTTTGAAAACGCTCGTTCGCTCGGTTACAAAAAGAAATCTCCTTGAATGGACAACGAGTAGCGTCTTTGACAAGCGCTCCGACGGATTTTTTCACCTTTTACCGAGCCTTGCTCTGTCGTTGGGACTTATGAGCGTGGCTGTCTTTATGAATAATATCCCTATGATAATTCTCTTCGCCCTGATGACAGCAGGCGCCCCCGTTCTTATGAGAGCCGACCTTGACGAGCCTCCCGTGCGCCCTGTGATTACGGCGAATATGCGCTCGTCGCTCATAAAGCAAGCCGCAAAGATGTGGGGCTACTATGCTGACAACTGCACGAGCGAAAATAACTTTTTACCTCCCGATAATATTCAGCTTTCTCCCGTCTACCGTGAGGCAAGGCGCACCTCTCCCACGAATATCGGAATGTATCTTTTGTCGTGCGTTTGCGTGAGAGAGCTTGGAATTATAAGCTCAGACGAGCTTTTTGAACGAGTCGGGGCTTCAGTATCAACCCTTCTTCGCCTCAGGAAGTGGAAAGGCAATCTTTTCAACTGGTACGATATTGAGACGCTTGATGTGATTTCTCCTTTTGTTTCGTGTGTTGACAGCGGAAATTTCCTTTGCTGTCTTGTCGCCGTAAAAGAGGAGCTTAAAGCTCTCGGCGCTGATTGCGCTCTTATCGGGGCAATAGAAAAGCTTATTGTTGAAGCTGACCTTCACGCCTTTTACAACGAGCGCAAAAAGCTTTTCTCAATCGGCTTTGACACGGAAAAAAACGAGCTTTCCAAAAATCACTACGATATGCTTATGTCAGAAGCGAGAATGACGAGCTATTTTGCGATTGCTTCAGGCTTTGTGGGAAAGGAGCATTACCGCGCTCTTTCAAGGATTATGTCCCGTTGCAAAAAATTCGCAGGGCCTATTTCGTGGACGGGAACGATGTTTGAATACTTTATGCCGGAGCTTCTTTTATCGTCAAAAAAAGGGAGCCTGAGTGCCGAAGCTCTTTCTTACGCTCTTTACTGTCAAAAGCGGAGGTTTTTGCCTTGGGGAATATCCGAAAGCGCCTATTACGCCTTTGATAAAGAGCTGAACTATCAATATAAGGCTCACGGCGTTCAGCGCCTTGCGCTTAAAGCGAATATGAACCGTGACTGCGTGATAAGCCCCTATTCGTCGTTTCTGACTCTTTCTCTTGACTCGGTTTCAAGCTACAACAACCTGTGCCGCCTTGAAAAGCTGGGAGCTTGCGGAAGGTACGGCTTTTACGAGGCTCTTGACTTTACCCCCTCACGAGTGGGAAAGGGCTACGCTATCGTCAAAAGCTTTATGGCTCATCATATCGGAATGAGCATAGCTGCTCTTACAAACGCCCTGTGCGACAATATCTGCCCCGTTCTTTTTCTCCGTGACGAGCGAATGCAACGTGCAAGCGAGCTTTTGGAGGAACGAGTAATGTCGGGCGAAAAAATTCTTGGAATCCCCGAACGAAAGGAAGAATCGCCAATGCTCTGTGAAAGCGAAAAAATCGAAAAGCCGTGCGCTGACTCTCCGACGGTGAATATTCTTTCCAACAGCGCAATCACCCTCTTTACCACCGATTGCGGCTCAAATATTGCCCTGAGTGGCGGAAAGGACGTCATAAAACGAACCCACGACTATATTTTAAGACCTCACGGCTCATTTTTCTCTCTTACCTGCGAGGGAAAGCTTCTCCCCTTTTTCTCTCACCCTCTGCTTGAAGAAGACGGTAAGACGAGCGTAACCTTTTCTCCGCTTGAAACAGTTTTCGAGCGAAAAACTGACGGGCTTGAAGCCTCAATGACCACCACCCTTTTCAAAACCAAGTCCGCCTTTATCCACACCTTTACCGCCCAAAACCTCTCCTCCTACGATAAAACTATTGTTTTCAGGGGCTTTATCGAGCCTGCTCTTGCCCACGTGAGAGAGCTTGAGGCTCATCCTGCCTTTTGCGACCTCTTTTTAAGGGTAAAGAAAAAGGACGACCTTTTTATGATAAGGCGAATCGACCGAAACAGCCGTGCCGAAGAATTTATGGGCGTGGGGACAATTGGGCTTCATAATCCCTCCTTTTCTCTTTCCCGTGAAAGCGTCGTTACGGGCAACAACCCCCTTTCCTTTCTTACCGCCCTTCCCGACAACAGCGAAAACGAGATTCCCTCGCCTTGCGTCTTTCTTTACGCCGAGCTTCCTCTTAAAAAGGGCGAACGGCGGGAATTTTCTGTTTTCTGCGCTCTTGGAAAAACGCAAAAGGAAGTTAAAGCCTGTGCCGAAAAAATCTCGTCTGTTCACCCCACTCCCTTTATAAACCCTCTTTCCCGTTCAACGCTTCACGGCGTGCTTGCGGCGAAAATGGCGGCGGCGATACTTTTCCCCGACCGCGAGGTAAAAAGCGCCGAGCTTAAAAAGGACACTCTCTGGGGGCTTGGGGTTTCGGGCGAAAACGAGCTTATCCTCTTTGACGCAAGGCAAAACCGAAACGACCTTGCCGCTACGCTTACGGCTCACTCGCTTCTTTGCTTATACGGCGTTGTGTCCGAGCTTATTATAATCTCTCCCGACGGCGCAAAGGCTCAGCTTTCTTCCCTTGCCCACGAGCTTGACCTTCTCCCAAGTAATCACCTCTTTATATTTGAAAACCTCCCTGCGCCGATTCTGAGCTTGCTTGAGAGCGTAGCTGTGATGAAAGTGGGCGAAAAAAGGGAGACTTCGAGCCAAAAGCCCTTCTTGCCGCTTTTACGGTGTAAGCCTCAATACGAAAACGAGCTGTTTCGGGCTGAGGGAATCGGCTCCTTTAAGCCCTTGCGCCCTTACTGCAACGTCCTTACAGGCTCTCAGTTCGGAACGCTTGTTTCAAGCTCGTCTCTTGGCTTTTCTTGGGCTTATAACAGCCACGAAAATAAGCTTACCCCCTGGAGCAACGACCTGTGCATTGACAACAGCGGCGAGCTTATGTTTTTGGAATCGGGCGGAAAGCTTTTCGATATTATTAGCGGCTCGTCCGTAATCTTTACGCCTCAGAGCGCCGATTACAGCGGACTTTGCAATAATATACGGACAAGAGTCTGTGCGAGGGTATTTGAAACCGAGCTTGGAAAGGAGCTGACCGTGTTTTTAGAAAATCTCTCTGAAAAGCAAGAGGCAGTGAAGCTGAGCTTTGCCGCTTCGATTGAGCGTTCGTGCGCTGTAAAAGCCCACCCGAACCATATAAAAATCACCTATCCCTCAAAGGCTGATTATAACGGCGAAGCCTTTATCTCGTGCAGTCACCCCTTCTCCTTATCTAACGACCGTTCGGCTTTTTTAAGGGGCGAGCGCTCAGAAAGGGTTAAGGGGGGCTTTGCCGCCGTGACGGTTCCCTTAAAGCTTCCGCCAAGGTCAAAGGAAATAATCAGATATATCCTTGGCTGGACGGATAAAAGTCACCCTGTGCTTTTAACCGACCAATCGAGAAAAACGGGTTTTACCCCCGAAAGAAAGCTCACCCTTTTCTCTCCCGACGAAAGCCTCAACGCTCTTTTTAACCTCTGGCTGCCTTGGCAGTCGCTTGGCTGTCGTTTGTGGGCAAGGACGGGCTTTTATCAGAACGGCGGCGCTTACGGCTTCCGTGACCAGCTTCAGGATTGCCTTGCGATTATGCACTTTATGCCCTCCGAGGTCGAAAAACACATTATGCGCTGTTGCGAGGCTCAGTTCAGCGAGGGCGACGTTCTTCACTGGTGGCACGAGAAAAACGGTCAGCTCAGTGGCGTGCGTACACGGTGCAGTGACGATATGCTGTGGCTTATCTATACGGCGTGCTGTTACAGCGAGGCGACAGGAAACGTCGCAATCTGGGACAAAACCGCCGTCTACGCCTGTGGCGAGCCGCTTAAAGAGGACGAAAGCGACCGCTATTTCACCGTCGAAAGAGGGACTTGCCCCCACACCCTTTACGAGCACTGTAAGGCGGCGATGGAAAAAGCCTATAATAAAGGTATGCTTGGGCTTCTTAAAATCGGTAGCGGCGACTGGAACGACGGCTATAACGAAATCGGCGGCGCTAACGGCGAGGGAGTGAGCGTGTGGCTTTCGCTGTTTTATATAATGTGTGCGAGAAAGCTTGCCTGTGTTTCAAGGGAAAGAAGCGACAGCGATTACGCCGACGAGCTTGAAAAAAGAACCGCCGACCTTATAAAGAGCGTGGAGGAAAACGCTTGGGACGGCGAATACTATATAAGAGCTATCTTTTCTGACGGTCAGAAAATGGGCGCAAGGGGCAACAGCTGTTGTGAAATCGACCTTTTGCCTCAGGCGTTTGCGGCGCTTTGCGGCGTTACCGACAAAAAACGGGCTGAAACGGCGGTCAAAAGTGCAATATCCCGACTCGTTGATAAAGAAAACAAGCTTATAAAGCTTTTCAGTCCGCCCTTTGCCCCCGACTCGTCGCCTGACCCCGGCTACGTTTCGCGCTACCCCAAGGGAGTAAGAGAAAACGGCGGTCAATATACCCACGCGGCTGTCTGGCTGTGTCTTGCGTGCTTTGAGCTTGGGTTGAAGGACGAGGGCTTTATGCTCCTTGATATGCTCAACCCCTCAAAGAGAAACGAAAGCTTCAAAAACGAGCCTTACTTTATGACCGCCGATATCTATTCGAACGAAAAATGCGTTGGAATGGGCGGCTGGTCGCTTTACACGGGTGCAGCGGCTTGGTATTATAAGGCGATTTTAGAGGGGCTTCTGGGCGCTGAGTTCAAAAACGGCTCCGTCTGCTTTAACCCAAATCTCCCCGATAGCTTTGACGGTGCTTCGTTATTGATAGAAGCCCCCGACTCAAGTCTTAAAGTCATTTTCCGGAAATCAAAAGACAGCAACATTAATAATGAAAGCGTTACCCTTAGTGGCAATATCCACAATTTTATTGCTAATTTCTGATTTTACTTGCAATTTCTCTTTGATTGTTGTATAATATTTACAACACTTATCTGAGAGGAGAAGGCTTATGGATACAAATATTCTTCTTGAAAGCGGAACTAACGAGCTTCAGCTTCTTGAGTTCTTCGTGGGAAAGAAAAGCTTTGGTATAAATATAGCAAAGGTCAGCGAAATGATGAGCTACTGTCCTGTGACGCCAATGCCACAGACTAATGAGGCAATCGAAGGCATTTTTATGCCAAGAGATAAAATCATAACCGTTGTTGACCTTCATAAAATCCTGAATATTCCCCTTGAAGAAGGAAACGAGGGTATGTTCATCGTTTGTGAGTTCAATACTATTCACGTTGCTTTCCACGTTTCGAGCGTAAGCGGAATGAGACGAATAAGCTGGACGAATATTGAAAAGCCCCCTACGGTTGCTCAGGACGAGCACGCAGGTCTTGTCACAGGTATTGCAAAGCTCAACGATAAGATGATTCTCGTGCTTGACTTTGAAAAGATTGTCGCTGACCTTAATCAGTCGGCAGGCCTTGACACCGAGGGAATCGAAGACGCCTCAAAGCACAGCGACGTTGATTTCACCAAGCATATCGTTATTGCCGAAGATAGCCCGTTGCTCAATAAAATGATTATGGACGCACTCCACACGACAGGCTTCAAGAACATTATGTCCTTTACAAACGGTGCTGACGCCTGGTCTTATATCCAGAACTTCCGTCAGCTTGGCGACAACGTTCTTGACGAGGTTTCGTTGCTGATTACGGATATCGAGATGCCTCAGATGGACGGTCACCGTCTCACTAAGCTCATTAAGGAAGATAAGGTGCTTTCTAAAATCCCCGTTTTCCTGTTCTCGTCGCTGATTGACGATATGATGAGAAAAAAAGGCGAAAGCGTAGGTGCAAACGAGCAGTTCTCAAAGCCTCAGATGGGACAGCTTGTTGACGCTCTGTTTGCATATTGCAAAAGATAAATAGTAATAAATATCAGAATTAGCACTCTCTGCTTGAGAGTGCTAATTTTCATTTTCCTGTCACAATACCCTCATTATATCAACAAACAATGGGGGTATTATAAGGTTGTTGAACGAGAGAAGGCAAAGAAAGACCTTACCGCAACACAATTCAGAACAGGAGTGATTTAATATGCTTACAACAATTGACAGATTTTTCAACGACCCCTTCTTCGACCTTGAGAGAAGCTTTTTTGCACCCGTAAAAAGCTCGCCCTCGTCCTTCAAAACCGACATAAAGGACAACGGCGACAGCTTTTTGCTCGAAGCGGAGCTTCCCGGCTTCAAAAAGGAGGATATAAGCCTCGACATTGACGGCGATATTCTTACTCTTACTGCAAAAAGAAGCGAAACCAAAGAAGAAAACAGCGGAAAATATCTCAGACGAGAACGCTCGTACGGCGAATATTCAAGAAGCTTTGATATTTCTGAAATCAACGTGGAAAAAGCCGACGCAACTTACGAGAACGGAATCCTCTCGCTGACTCTTCCCAAAAAGGTAATTGAGGAGAAGAAAAACCTCAAGCTTGAAATCCGCTGACGACAGACTATTCCTCCATTTTTCCGACACATCTCTCTTTTCTTATCTTTGAAAAGGCCCTGCGAAAGCGGGGTTTTTTCTTTTCCGTGCTTTGAGCGAGCCTGTGCGAAAGCGGCGCCTATAAAAAAGAGAACAGACGCAAAACCTCAGCGTACCCCGAAGCCGAAAGCGAGGCGGCAAAGCGGAGCTTTGGCGGCGAGCGTGAGGCTGAGTGGGTGCCACGAGGTTTTGCGCTTTCGTTCCCCAACGGATAAGCGGAACGCATGAGGTTAAAGGCGGCTTCGTTAGTGATGCGTGAGGGGAGTTTTCTCTTAAAACCAGGCGAAAACCAAAAGCCACCCAACGAGAACTTTC
>JAZNST010000054.1:0-11653 GCA_045591405.1 Ruminiclostridium sp. | reverse complement strand
CATCGCTCCAGGGGAGCGATGAAGCGGGCTGCGCCCGTGCGCCTGTGGCGAGATGTGCCTATAAAAAGGAGAACGCCCTATAAAAACAAAAACAGAGCTGTAAAAACCAGCTCTGAATAAACTATTCGTTTGTTTTATTTGTCCTTATTTTTCACGTCTGCGATTCTGTTGCTGTTGGCTTCGGAGTTAGGACGGAAAAGAACCCTTGCGTAAAGAACGAAGGTAATAAGAATAACGACTCCGCAGAAGATTATAAGTCCGTTTGCAAGCTCAGGCCATATATCGGGGATAAGGAGCAGAGCGCTGACTATAAGATAGAAAACCGTCGTACAGACCTTTCCGAACCAAAGAGCACCGTCAAGCTTTTTTCCAAAGCGCTTGAGATTTATAAGTCCGATAATGCCCATAAAAAGCTCTTTCGCCGCAAGAAGCCCGAACGTAATCCACATAAGCGGAAATTTAAGCGCAAGACAAAGAATTACCGCCCCCTGAGTAAGCTTATCGGCAACAGGGTCAATCAGCTTTCCAAGCTCAGTAATCTGATTGAAGCGTCTGGCGATTTTTCCGTCGAGCATATCGGTAAGCCCCGAAACAATAACGATTCCCGCCGAGATATAGTAGTAATACGAAAGCTCGTCAGGCCCGTAAAGAGCAGTAAGGAAAAGCCACACGAAAAGAGGTATCAGAAGGATTCTTATATAAGAGAGGATATTTGGCACAGTAAACGCGTCTTTGAGCGTCACCTTATTTTTCATTATCATTATAAGTCTCCTCCTTTCATTGCCATATCAGTACAATTTTACTACAAACTTTTCCAACTGTCAATAAGATGTGCAAAAAATGTTGGAATATTTCAGTTCAGCGCTTTTTGCAGAAGCTCAAGGTTATTTCTCATAAGAGAAATATAAGTTGCGCCCTTGTCTATATCTTCGAGCGACACGTTGTGGCACGAGTGAAAAAGCGCTGTTTCACAGCCCGTCTGCTCAGAAATTGCCTGAGCGATTTTCTGAGTTGAAAACTCAATATAAAAAACAACAGGAATCGAAAGCTCGGTTACCTTCGAGGTAAGCTCCGCCATCGTTTTTGCGCTCGGCTCGCTTTCGCTTGAACATCCGGGGAACGCCGCAAAATACTCAAGTCCGTACTCGTGGGCAAAGTAAAGCAGAGGGAAACGGTCGCCAAAAACGAGAGTTTTTCTTTTTGCAGTAGAAACGACCTCGGAAAAATCGGCGTCGAGCGCCTTCAGCTCATCAGAGAAGCTTTCCTGTGCGGATTTGTACTCGTCCTTATTCTGAGCGTCAATTTCGATAAGAGCCTCAGCTATTTTTTCAGAAATAAGCATTGCGTTTTTCGGAGAAGTCCAGACGTGCTCGTCGTATTCGTGAGCGTCGTGGTCGTGAGCGTCGTGGTCGTGTTCTTCTTCGTGGTCGGGGCAAAGAAGCTCAACGCAATCAGCCATCTCAACCGTTTTTATATCACTTTCAAGAGAAGAAAGCACGCCGTCAATCCACACGTCGCTCTCGCCTCCCGTATAGATGAACAGGTCAGCGCTCTTTATTTCAAGAATATCCTGAGGTGATGGCTCGTAGGTGTGACTTTCTGTTCCGGGTTTAAGTAAAAGCGAAAGCTCAATATTGTCGCCGCCTACTTGCCTTGCAAAGTCGTAAGCGGGAAAAACGGTAGCGACAACCTTGATTTTTTCGCTGTTTGCACCCTCGGCTTTCGTGCCACAGCCGCAAAAAGAGCAGGCAGAAATTGCCAGAGAGAGAAAAAGCGGAATAATTTTCTTAAACTTCATTTTATTGCTCCAGTTCTATGTTGTTTGTTATCCATTCGCTTCTTGTGATTATAAAATTCTTGAGATATTCAACCTGAAGCTCGTATGTGTTATAATTCACAACGTCCTCACGCTCATAGCCCGCAACCTTGTCAAGAATAGCCCAACGGCTGAAGTTATCGTCAGCAGAAGGCTTTATAAGCGTGTAACATTCGTCTATCGTGCTTAGTGCAGTATAAACAAGACCGTCCTTGACCTCGTTCCAACGCTTAGCGGCGCGCTCACGGAATGCTGTGTCCTTGAGCAGATAGTTGTACCAGTTTGTGCGTATATATGCGTCTTCGGGGTCTTCACCGAGAATACACCACCTGTATTCATAGCCCCAGTCCATCACGAAATTTCCGAATGCGTGGTCAAAATCCCAGACAGGCCCCATCTCAAGCTTTTCGTCCCTGTCCTTGACGAGATAACAGCTTCTGTTAAAGCACGAGTCGAGGTTAAAGGAAAGCTCGGTAATAAGCCACCAGTCGATAAAGGTATCAACGTTTATATATTCGTCATAGCTTCCGTCGATAATCGAGTTTTCAATCTCAATAACGGTATTTTTGATATAATCAAACTGCTCCTTGGGGAGAGTTTGGGTATCGGGACTTTTTATAAGAAGAAACTCCGCAAGCTCCGTCGGCGTATGGAAATAGTCCTTGTCCTTTTTATCAACGCCGTTTTCAACTCCGCCGATTTCTATAAAGAAGCTCGTTTTATTTCCGTCGGCTTCTTTTTCAAGCTCAACCCTTCCGCTTTTAACCTCAAGCTGTTCTCCGAGGGCGTAAACGCCGAGATATTCGCCGTTAAAATAAAGCTCTACGGGAATTGAAGCGGGAGTAAAGCAAAGCGTTCCGAGATAGTCTGACATTGCAAACGCAACGGTATTTCTCATAAGGGATTTGTCGGCGTAATTTGAGAGAAGAACCCACTCCTTCGCCGCGTCAAGCCCAAGAACCTCAGCCTTTTCGTCAAGCTTTATCTTAAAGGGCTTCTTTTGCCAACGCCAAGTGGAGTTACCTCTGCCTCTTATTTGGGCGGAGACTTCGGGGAGGCTTTCATAGCCCTGTGCAGCAGAGCAGTCTATTGAAACCGTGCAGGGCGAATAATCGTTTCTGCTTATGCTGTTATAGGCGGTATCTGACACGATATTTACAACGGGGAGCTTTTTTTCCGAATCGTCAATCACAGGAAGCTCAGCCGACGGCTCAGGATAGGTAACAGGCTCGGTTGCTTCCGTTAAAGGCTCGGTTGAGGCAACGGTTGTCTGCGAGGCTTGAGCTTGGGTTGAAGTTATTTCGGGCGAAGCGGTAACGACAGGCTCGGATTCAGTTGTTACGTCAGGCTCCGACTGACTTGTGCAAGCGCACAGAAGCGTTATCAGAGTCAGCGTCAGCGCTAATAATCTCTTTTTCAACTTTCCTCTCCTTTTTCTCAAAATGACATTAAACAATATATAACTATTTTTGTTCATTGTCAAGAGCAAAAGACGCCCCCGCTTTCACGGTTGCGTCCTGTTTTCAGCCCCACATTGTTGTCTGCTGTGCGTAATTGTGAATTATCTCGGTATCGGGGCGGATTTCAACGCCCTTGATATTAAAAAGCTCAGAGACGGTCACGAACTCGTAACCCTGTGCAATAAGGTCGGGAATAAGCCTGTCGAGAAGCTCAACCGTCTTATCGTTTCCCTCGGCGTCGTGAAGAAGGAGTATTGCTCCGTCCTTGACCTGCTTCATAAGCTTTAGATAGCGAACCTCAACTGACACCTTGTCGTCCCAGTCGTTACAGCCGTAGCCGCTTATAAACGGCATATCAATGGTATCAAACATATCTCCGCCGACTGAAATATAAGGAGGACGGAAGAAGTGAGGCTCTTCACCTGTGATTTCCTTGACCTTTTCGTTCACAAAGTCGATTTCAGCCTTTATTTCTTCAGCCGTCATCTCGTTCATATATGAATGGGTTTTAGAGTGGTTGTTGATTTCACAGCCCATATCGTAGGCTCTTTTTACAGACGCCTCGCTTGCGGGCGTGATATTATTTCCGATAAGGAAGAACGAAGCCTTCACGTTATACTTTTCGAGCTTGTCGAGCACCTGCTGGGTTGTGGTTGTGTTCGGCCCGTCGTCAAAGGTCAGAGCGACGTATTTCTTTTCCACGTTTTCCTGTTGTGTGGCGGTTGTCTCAGTTACAGCCTCGGTTGTAGCTTCTGTCACAGCTTCGGTAGTAGCTTCAGTTACAGCTTCGGTAGTAGCTTCAGTTGTGTTTTCGTTAACAGCGGTCTGTCCGGAACACGAGCTCATAAGAACGACGCCTCCCAATAAAATAATTGCAAGTAATTTTTTCATAAGTATATATCCCCTTTACTTATCAGATTTTATCACGGAGCAGGGAAAAAGTCAATCAGCAGTTGTCGCTTCTTGTCGTTATTTGTATTGACAAATTCCGCCCCCATATATATAATAGTCAATGGAGAAAATCACGCCGACAGGTTTAAGCTACGGCTTTTTTCTATCGGACGGATTTTTATTAAAAATGATAGGAGAAAATTATGAAACTTGTTTATGATGTCAGTGCAAAGCCAAAATTCGCACAGGTTATCATCTTTGCTTTCCAGCAGATGCTTGCGATTCTGGCGGCGACTATTGCTGTTCCTGCAATTGTCGGAAACGGTCTTACTCCTGCAAGCGCAATGTTCGGCGCAGGTGTGGGAACGCTTGTCTACGTTCTTTTCACAAAGAAGAAAAGCCCTGTGTTCCTCGGCTCGTCCTTTGCGTTCATTAACTCTATGTTTGCGGCGTTCGCAGGCGGAGTTTCAATGCAGCTTGGCTTCCTTGGTCTTATAATCGGCGCAATCTTTGCGGGACTTGTTTACGTGATTATTGCCGCTGTTGTAAAGGCAGTAGGCGTAAATTGGATCAATAAGCTTATGCCTGCGGTTGTTATCGGCCCTACTGTTGCGATTATCGGTCTTTCCCTTGCAGGAAACGCCGTTGGCGACATCGTATCAAGCGATATAGTCGTAGAGGGTAGTCAGACTCAGGTTTTCGTTGCGCTTATCTGCGGACTTGTAACGCTTGCGGTGACTATGCTTTGCTCAACCTTCGGCAAAAAGGGCGTTAAGCTCATTCCGTTCATTATCGGCATTTTAAGCGGTTATGCGGTAGCCGCCGTCTGCACAATTATCGGCGAAGCGGCAAGCATTCCTGAGCTTAAAATTATTGATTTCGGCGTGTTCAGCGCGTATATGGCTCCTCAGGGACAGCTTACGGCTGAATCCTTCGTAAGCGTTCCCGATTTTATCTTCCTTGAAGCAATAAAGGGCTTTGAAGAATTTGATCCGAGCTATCTCGTTACAATCCTTGTCGCTTACGTTCCTGTTGCATTCGTTGTATTCGCAGAACATATCGCTGACCATAAAAATCTCTCGACAGTCATCAACCACGACCTTCTCAAGGACCCCGGACTTTCAAGAACTCTCCTCGGCGACGGCGTAGGTTCGATTGCAGGCGCTATTTTCGGCGGTTGCCCCAACACAACCTACGGCGAATCCGTCGGCTGCGTTGCAATCACAGGAAACGCTTCTGTAATCACAATCATCACAGCGGCGCTTGGTTGCATTCTCTTCTCGTTTGTAACTCCTCTCATTGCATTTATTGATTCTATCCCAAGATGCGTAATGGGCGGCGTGTGCATTGCGCTCTACGGCTTTATTGCGGTAAGCGGTCTTAAAATGCTCCAGAAGGTTGACCTCAACGAAAACAAGAACCTTTTCGTAGCGTCGGTAATCCTCATTGCAGGTATCGGCGGACTTACGCTCAGCTTTGGCGCAGTAACTCTCACGTCTATCGCTTGTGCGCTTATCCTCGGTATTCTTACGAACGTTATGCTTTCAAGAAAAACGGATAAAAAGCCTGAGAGCGACGAAAAAGAATAAGCGGAAAAATTCACAAGAGCAACGGACAGCGCTTCAAAAAGGGGCGCGGCGTTGCTCTTTTTTTATTGACACAAATCGTCGGGCAATGATATAATTAGAAAAATGAAAGGAGTGCGCTATGAAAGAGCTTCAGAATATTACGAGAGAAAATTTCCCCAAAAGCGAGAAAACAGCCGAGGGTATGATTGAGCTGATTCCTGTTGTTGACAACTATGAGATGAATTATATAAGAGATATTTCCTATATTAAAAGAGGGGACAGGGAGCTTTTTATTCAGCTTCTTCTGCCCGACGGGGTGAGCGAAAAAACGCCTCTTATCGTTTACGTCACAGGCTCGGCGTTTTATTGGCAGAATATCCCCCAGACTCTTCCGAGGCTTTGTCTTCTTGTGAATAAGGGCTTTGCGGTTGCTTCCGTTGAGTACAGAGGCGTTGAGATTGCGCCGTTTCCAATGCAGATTTCAGACGTGAAGGCGGCTGTGCGTTTTCTTAAAATTCACGCAAGCGACTATGGGCTTTCAAAGGATAACCTCTTTCTTATGGGCGATTCGTCGGGCGGCTATACTGCGCTTATGGCAGGGCTTACGGCGGGCATCGCTGAATTTGAGGAGGATATTTATACTGAGGTTGATTCTTCGGTGAGGGGAATCGTTGACTTTTACGGTCCGACTGACGTTTCTGCTATGCACAAGGAGCCGTCTCTTTGCGAGCATACGAGCGACCACTGTCCCGAAGCGCTCCTTATCGGAGGAAGAAGCGTTATTGATTGCCCCGAAATAACCGCCCCGACAAACCCGATAAACTATATAAGCAAGGACAGACACGTTCCGCCCGTTCTCATTTTTCACGGAACAAACGACGAGGTCGTGCCCTTTGGTCAGAGCTGTCTTCTTTCAGATAAGCTCAGAGTCTGCGGTAAAAAGTCCGCCTTTTACGCAGTAGAGGGCGCTCATCACGGCGGCAGAGAATTCTGGAGCGAGCAAGCTCTCAATATTGTCGCTGAATTTGTGAGAGAAAACTAAAAAGGAGAAATGCCGATGAAAATCACGGTTATTCACGGTCAGAGTCATAAAGGCTCGACTTATAATATTGCAAGGGAGCTTTATGAAAAGCTCGGCGGGGAGGTCACGGAATTTTTCTCCCAAAAGATTTCGACTGCTTTTGTAAGGGATGTACGTCGTGCTTTTTAACAAGCGAGACGAAATGCCCCGATTACGAAAAGCTCAGACCTATAACCGACGCTATGGACGAGGCAGACGTTATCATTCTTGCAAGTCCTGTTTACGTTATGCACTCAACAGGCGCTATGAAAGCTTTACTTGACCATTACGGTTACAGGTACATCGTCCATCGCCCCGAAGAAAAAATGTTCAAAAAGCAAGCCGTGTGTATCTCAACCGCCGCAGGCGCAGGAATGAAAAGCACCATAAAGGATATGGCGGACAGTACCTTCTTTTGGGGAATTGCAAAAACACACAAGCTCGGCGTTGCCGTACAGGAAACAAGATGGGAAGGGGTAAAGCAGAAGAAAAAAGCGAAAATCGACAAAAAGACGACTGCTCTTGCCCGAAGGATAACGAAAAAGGTCGGAAAAATAAAGCCCGGAATCAAAACAAAAGGCTTTTTCAAGATAATGTCACTCGTGCAGAAAAACGGCTTCAACCCCGCCGACGCTGAGTACTGGAAAAGCAAGGGCTGGACAAAAAAGAACCGCCCGTGGAAATAAAGAGAGGAGCGAGGCGACGTTCTCACTTTGGTTGAGCTTTTCTCAACAAATACGCCGTAGACATATCAAGCACAAACAGGTATTATTATAACAGGAGCTCCAATAAACGCACGGAGGATAATACTATGCTTAAACTTGGCGAAAACCTAAAAAAATACAGAACAAACCGTGAGCTGACACAGGAACAGCTTGCGGACGTTCTCGGTGTATCGGCACAGGCTGTGAGCCGCTGGGAGAATGGTACTACTTACCCTGATATAACACTGCTGCCGACTATTGCGAGCTATTTTGACGTAAGTATTGATGAAATAATAGGATTTGATACTACACGAAAAGAAGAACAAATAAAGGCTATTCTTAAAGAAAACAGGATTTTCCACAGTAATGGCGAAACAAGAAAATCCATTGAGCTTTTGCGGCAAAGCCTTACAGAATTTCCGAATGAATCACGGTTGCTATATTGCTTGGCACAGTCGCTATACAGTTTATTTTTTCAAAGCGGTGAAATATTCCCGAATAAGAGCAGAAAAAACGCCGCTACGGAAGCTATTGAATTGCTTAAAAAGGCGCTTCGCTATGCAGATGAAAAATTCGACGAAGGCGGTTGCTGCCGACAGATGCTAGTGTTTAATTATTTAGCGATAGGAGAATACGAAAAAGCAAAGGAAGCGGCACTAAAGGCTCCGTTTATGCCCACCTGCCGTGAAATGCTCCTTGCGCAGACATTGCAAGGACAGGAGGCAACGGAAGAATATCAGAAAAACATTCTATATTTTATGATAGGACTATATCATAATATTTCTGAATTAAGAAGCAGTGGCGAATACTCCGATGAACAAAAAATCGAAATATCTCTTATGGTAGACAAATTACTTCTCTTGATCGGCGGAGAAAATTCAGGATTCCATCAACTGTTTTCAAACATACTACAAATTCTTAAACTATATATCAAAACAGAGGACAAAGAAAGAACTGTTGAATATCTTGAAAAAGCATTACAATATGCTGACAACTGCGAGAAACGTCCTGATAAGACAAAATATGACGTTCCTTGGTTATGTTTTTGCGAGAACAATTCAGAAAACAGAATGAAACATTCACAAAGTACCTTATATGAAAATTTACTTGAATTTATAGAACGGCAGAATTTAAGGCAGTGGCTTAAAGGCGATAAGCGTTTTGAAAAAATCATTTCTGAGTGTGAAAGGCTGAAGTAAATTACACCGCCCCCTTTCTAATCAAATATACAAAAACAGGACAGCAACCGTAATAATTGCTGTCCTGTTATTTTTTGTGTGATAGCGGCTTGATAACCCTTTATTTATGCGGCTTTGAGCCCTTTTTATTCCCACTCGCTTAAATTAGCTTTATACCCCGTGAATTTAGGTCTTTCGAGGGCGTTTTACGAGAAAATTGACCGCCATTTTCCGCTTCGTCTATGGAGTCTGCGAAAAAACGGTATCAAATTGGTATCAACGATACCCCCGGAAAACACGGCTTTTTTTCGTTATTCGTTATACCATAAAACCGGAATAAATACAATAGGTTTGCGGAGAATTTTCAAAATACTGTGCTTGCACGTTCAAAACCCATAATCCTTTATGCTTTCAACGGCAATAAGTGAATTTGAGTTACTTGTTGAATTGTAGCACATTGTGAAATATAGCAATATATCTATTTTGACATAACAATATTATTTTCGGAAATTTACAACTTCCTCAGTTTTTTCTTGGCTCATCAATAATCCGGTAGTGTCAAATGCGTATCTGAACACATAACTTGTACCGCCAATCGTAAACGAGCTTGTTGCAGGAGAGAAGAATGTCGAGGTAATACTTTCCACATTCCATAATAGATTTCCTGTATCACTCACAGAGAGTTTACCTCCAAGGGAGCCTTTAACAGAGTAAAATTCTTGCGGTTTTCCTGTTTTGGGTTCACACACGAGCAGCAAAGCTGTATAATTGTCTCTTACCATAGGTGTCAACTCTTCACTGGCAATTTCCCATATATTATTATCAAACAGATACTTCACCACATTTGCAAGCTCGTATCTGCTACCTGTGTTTGGTTCTTCGTTACTGAGCCGTGGTACGGCATAAGCAGACAAATAGATATTTCCATTAAACTCGATCATATCAGTGATGGAATAATAGAAGCTTTCATCGTTATAGGTGAAAGAATCTGTGATATTTCCCTCACGGTCAACTTTTACAATTTGTGTAAGTTCATTTCTTCCAAGCTGTACGATGTAACCATCCTCAAACCGTGCGGCATTCCATATACCGTAATTGCCTACCTCAGTTTTATGGAAGTGAGTTTCTTTTCCATCTACAGCATATTGACTAAGGCAGAAATACTTCAAATCTCCGCGACTAAATACAGCGTAACTACCATCATCGTTCTCTACAACAGCTGAAATATATTCCCTGTTGAATCCGTTGCTGAGCATTTTTTTCCAAACGAGGTTACCCTCTAAGTCGATTTTAGCCATCCACGCATGAGACGTTTGGCTGCTGGACCATGTGTCAGTTCTGCCATAAGCGATTACACCATCAGACACGATGCTGTAATTTTCAATCCAAAAGTCGGATACAGATACACTCCAGAGCAGTTCATCGCCATTATACTTTTCGAGATAGCTCTTATCGTGAATTTCAAAACCAAGTGTTTTATCCTCTTTGTATTCAGAACGATATTTATAGTGTACCCCTATTTGCGTGGAACCAATGAAACCGCCAGTATAATTTTTATAATTCCAGAGGTTCTTAACATCTTCCGGCGTAGGATTATCTTGCGTAATCTCATAACCACCCACATTGTCAGCAGAAATGCTATTGCGGATTACTTCGGCAGTCTTAGAATAAGTGAATGATTTTGTTGTAATATCTCGATATACTGCCTTGATTTCTCCACGGGTTAGCCCATCAGTGGACATGCCATAATCGTTGAAGAACTGAACCGCCGCTTTGTATTCTGCTGCCTCGGCAACAACTGTGAATGTGCCAAAACAAGCAGCGATCAGTAGAACAAAACAAGCTGCCATTGTTCCCCATTTGCGCCATATGTTCTTTGGGTTTTCTTTTTTTTGTTTTGTGCTTTCATATACATCTTCGACCATATCGAAATCAATGTTATTAAGCGCATCAGATATGTTTTTCTTTTTCATAGATCAAAGCCCTCTTTTGTAAGATGTTCTTTCAGTTTGTTTCTGACACGAAAGAGAATCGATGTCACCTTGCTCTCACTCATACCAAAAGAAATTGCGGTATCAGCAATAGAACTCATGTACCAATATCTCTTGATAAATACTCGCCTTTGTTCAATAGGTAAGTTTCGCAAGAACCGATTGATCGCATCTGATAAATTAATGTTAGATGCAAAATCTTCACTTCCACTTCCATCGGGAATGCACTCTGCAAGCTCATCAAGCGCAAGAAAATACTGTCCGCCACCGCGTTTCTGAGCCTTGTTTTGTTCAAGACGATTGAGAGACAGTTGTCTTGTTATTCGTCCAAGAAACGCTTTTAAGGGGTTAGGTCTCTCGGGCGGGATTAAATTCCACGCTTTCAAATATGTGTCATTGACAATTTCTTTTGCATCTTCTTCGTCTTGAAGAATCTCCTTTGCGATATAGTGAAAATATCGACCGTATTGTTTATCGGTTTCTTTAATTGCTTCTTCGGAACGTTCCCAATACAATTCCACAATTTTTTCGTCCGTCATAATGATCCGCCCTTCGTATTTATTTGAAAGCCTTTCACCCTACTATACAGAAAAACATAGCTTCACATTGCATCGTTATAAAAAATTATATCATATTTTTTCGAAAGACGTGTGAACTGATATAAAAAATAGGTGCCACCGAAGCGGCACCGGCATATAAAAACAACGGCAAGAACTTTTTAACATTCCTGCCGTTGTTTATTATTCTGTTTGGTATCAAAAACACGCTTTGAGTGCCGAAAACCCTTGATATATAAGGCTTTTTCGACTTGCGTTTATTATTCCCACTCGCTCCCGACAAGCTTGTCTTAAACAAATCTGTATAGGAGATTTAGCTTATAGTATTTGTATTACTTGAATTATCCATAGATTATGGACTATCAGATTTTATGTTGCCATATTGTTGCCGAGGATTTCGGAAAACTTCTTTTCAAATGAAATTTTTC
>JAZNST010000053.1:0-19937 GCA_045591405.1 Ruminiclostridium sp. | reverse complement strand
TGTGAAGCCGCTTTATTATATGGGAGACGAGCTTAAAAAGCTGGGCGATGACAGGGAGGCAATCAAGAAAGCTCTTGACGAAACAGAATATTTTCTGACAAGAGATATTGATTTCAGAGCATTTATGGAATAGGCTTCAGCCTTTACCGTCATCTGATTGAATATAGGATAAGATACGGCAAAACGTAAATAAAGAGGAGGAGTTTTCAGTGACTTCAAAAGACGCCTTTAACTCAGCTTGTGAGATTTTGTGTGCAAAGTATAGTCGTTATGGCTTCAGATACTTAAAAAGTAAAAAACAAATCAAAGGAACGGTAAACGATACCGAAATATATATTGATATTGAGACAAGCCGTGACAACAGCGAGGATTACTTCGTGTGCTTCAAGCCCTCAGGACGTGTTGTTAAAAATGGAGTGCCGGTCTGCTGTTTACATAAGGTAGAACCAAACGATGAAGCGCTTTTTAGTGATAATCTTACGGTAGATGTTTCAGAAAATAATAAAGCCTTGCCTGAAGAATACCGCAATACGTTTTCAGATACAATTCTGACAAGAATGTGGACGGGACCGTACTTTCAATGTTGGAACGTGGCGTACCCCGAACAGCAGGTAAAAGCGGCTGAGGAGGCGGCATTGTGGCTTGATAAAAGGCTTTTTTCCAATGAGCAGGTGGTCAGTGCCATCGGAGAAACAATCAAAGGCATATAATAAACAATCCGCTGTGCTTTTATGCACAGCGTTTTTTCTGTTATTGAATTTAGGGCAAAGTTGTGTTAAAATTAAACGGAAAAATACTGATTCTGAAGGACGTAGCAATAGTGAATATTCACCTGTCTTTGACTCCGCAAGAAGATGCGAGCTTTATATGTAAGGAGTGAAGATATGAGACTAAAAAGAAAAATTGTAGACTTAGCTTTTATCCTGGTTGTGTCGATTACGCTTATAGGGTGTCAGAGTAAAATTGATAGGCTTGAAGCTGACGGATACATAAGCTCTCTTGATAAAAAAAGCTCGATTGATTACGTGGATACGGATTATCTTAAACACACTGAGTACGCAAACCCGATAAGCCCTGAGATTTTCTGCGCCGATCCCACAGCCGTTGAGTATAACGGTAGGCTTTATATCTTTGGAACAAATGACCAACAGTAATTTGATTTTATCTCTTTCATCAGACGCAACAGCTTCAATCAGCGATGGAGCTTAGCGGCGGTTTCAGAAGCATCGAAGTAGTCGAGGCGAGCATTTTTTTGACTGCGCTCATAAAAGCGGAATCAAGTGCTTCTGGTGGGACACGGGAGCTATGGCTTTATTCGACAGAGAGCTGTGCAACGAGAAATATCCCGAAATAATCGACATAATCACGAAGTCTCGTCCGACTTTGTGAAATATCACTAAGTTCTGAGTTTCATATTTGTGACTATTTTCTTGAAAAAATGTAATTTCTTTCTTGAAAAAGGGCGGAAAATATGGTAAGATTAATCAGTTTAAGTATTTAAGAATATACTTTTTGCGATACTTGTTTTTTGGAGGAACTGATGAAAAACAAACTCTTTAAGAAAGCCTTATCCGTCTTTACGGCTATGGCAATGGCTCTCTCGCTTATGACGGGCATACCGTTCGGCAATTCAGGCTTGGGTATTACCGTAAGTGCGGAGGAGAGCACAAGCACACCGTTAAGTGTGACAGCCTTTGCTACACCGGAGCAGTTGATGAGTAGTGATAACTTTGCTCTGCATACCGATACAGGAAGTGGTACGGCACAGAAGGTATACTTCGGTACCAACGGAAATAGTCAGCAGACTTGGTATATCGCAGGTTCGGATGCAGATAACAGTATCGTGCTGTTGTGTGACCCGATGCTTCCGATGACAACTGGTTATTTTGATGATAAGAGTGATCTGGTTGACACTGATTGTAAGACTTATGACAATAATTGGAACTGTACCTATGGAACAGCTCCAAGTCGGGTATATGTGAACCACTATGGAGCAAGTGATCTGCGTCTGATTACCTTACCAAGTTTGGAAAGCAGTGCATTTTCCACAAGTGAACAGGATATGATGCTGGCAACCAAGGTTTATACAGACGATGCTATGCTAAGAGATGAACATAATTCGGAATATACTTATTATACAACAGATAAGCTGTATGCAGCGTATGGAGTATATGAAAAAGCAATAATTACCGTAGGAGAAAACAGTGCAGACAGCTTAAATAGCGGATTAAAAGTAAGCCTGACATCAGGTCCTTACACGAATGACGACGCAACTAAATTCTATCTGCGGACGCCGTACTTAGATAATCAACATAGTGTGCATAATGTGAGCCCGCTCAATGACAATGTGGGATGCGCCAGCGTGAAGCTATCAACCCCATATGCAGTTGTGCCCGCTTTTCGATTAAATCTGGCATCTGTCCTCTTCGCATCTGCTGCGCCGGCAGCAACATCTGCCGCAAGTCTGACAGATACTATGACCTTCCGTGTGGATGGAGAGGATAAGATAAAAAGTGAAGCATCTTATATCACGGATGGTGTGTATGTTGATGTGGCAGAGGAAGAAACGGTATATCTCTATGTACAGGGAAATGACGGAACAAACGACTGGGTATATTCTCAAAAGATAAGTGAAGACGGTTTGGTGGAGCCAAGCTCCATTATGGCTGGTGCGAAGAATGCGAATGGAGCCACTATCAACCTGTCAACCCTTGATTTAAGCCAGTGCAAGATTTGGCTGGAAAAGTCAGATAATAATTTGGCTTATGCAGTTATCGTGCATATACACGAATGGGAATACTCTGCAAGTGGTGATACAATTACAGCGGTTTGCGTTGCTGACGATTGTTCTGCAACAGGAACAAATACAATCGTAATCTCCGCAAGTGATAAGACCTATGACGGCACAGCGGTAATAGCATCACTTGATAACAAAATCAACAGCGAAGATTATAACAGTAATATAGTCTATACTGCCGAAGATGGCGGTTCTCTTACAAATGGCAAGCCTGTCAATGTAGGTACATATACCGCAAGTTTTACCCACGAGGGTGCAACAGCAAGTGTTGAGTTCACCATTGAAAAGGCAACGCCCACAGCGGAAATGTTCGCATATACAGAAAGTGCTGTCTATGACGGAACTGAAAAATCCGCAAGTGTTGTGGCAAATGATGGCATAACAGGTTTGGGTGAGATTACCGTTAAGTATTATCAAAACGATATAGAGGTTACTCCTATAAATGCTGGCACATATACCGTAAAGATTGATGTGGCAGAGGGAGATAACTGTGACGCTGGTACTGATATTGAAGTTGGTACATTTGAGATTACAAAGGCAACTCCTCCTGCACTTACAATTCCCACAGCGACACCTATCACCTACGGTGAAAAGCTCTCCGCCTCTAGATTGAGCGACGGTTGGGCGTGGGTTGACGGAACGATAGTTCCCAACGAAGTTACTCACTACAACGCATATATTGAGGTTGACGACAGCAATTACGATTATACAGGTGTTGATGGTTATGACGATGTTAATCACAGAGTTGTAAGAGATATTACTGTAATAATTAACAAGGCAACTCTTACAATTACCGCAAATAGCTACACAATCAAGGTTGGCTCTGCACTCCCCACATACGAGTATACAGTAACAGGTCTTGTAAACAACGATACTCTTCCTTTTGATGTTTCTCTCTCCTGTTCTGCGACAGACAGCAACACAGAAGGAGCTTACCCCATTGCTATATCGGGTGTAGCATCGGACGCTCTTGCAAGTCTTTATGCACCTATTTATGTAAACGGCGAACTGACTATCACCGAAAAGGAGATTCAAGAAATCGCAGCAGACGATGTTACTCTTACCTATGGCGAAACAAAGAACATCGGTGCTACAACTAACGGCAACGGTGCTATCTCCTATTCAACCACATCTGATGTTATCAGCGTAGCGGCTGACGGCACAATCACAGCCCTCAAGGCTGGCACAGCGACAGTTACAGTCACAGCGGCTGAAACAGATACCTACGCAAAAGCCGTTGGTTTAATCACAATAACAGTAGACAAGGCGACAGTAACGCTTACTGCAAAGAGCAGCACCGTAACAAAGGGCGACGCAATGCCTGAGCTTACTTACACCGTGACAGGTCTTGTAAACGGCGAAGAACTTGCTGAAGCTCCTGTTATCACTTGCTCTGCGAATGACACAAGCACAACAGGCACTTATGATATTGTACTTACTTACCCCGTGTCCGAGGACAGTAAGTATATCTACGTCGTAAATAACGGCAAGCTTACGGTAAAGAACAAATCTAGCGGCGGATATACGCCTCCTGTTGTTTCTGATGACGTAGTTGAAGACAGCAACGAGCCTCAGATCAAAAACGACGACGGAAAAACAGGCTGGGACGCTATTGCCGCCGAGCTTTTGACGGCTGACGAAAAGGTAATAGTTCAGATGAACGGCGAGACGGAGGTTCCTGCTGAAATCCTCGCTTTGATTAAGGGCAATGACAACGAACTCGTAATCGAGCTAGGCAACGACTTCACTTGGACAATCAACGGCGCAAGCGTGACCGACGATTCTAAGGCTGTGAACCTCGCTGTAAACGAGGGTTCGACGATTCCTGCTGAGGTGATAAACGCCGTGGCAGGCGAAAAAGAATCTCTCACGCTCACTCTCGCGCACGAGGGCGGATTTGGCTTCGAGGCGGTTCTTACGATCGACCTTGGCGCCGAAAACAAGGGACTTTTCGCTAATCTTTATTGGTACACGAACGGCGGCACAGAGCTTATAAGCTCCGACGAAATAAGCTCCGACGGCAAGGCTGACTTAGCGTTCAGCCACGCTTCTGAGTACGTGGTTGTGATTGACGACGAAAACCACAGCGAATCAGGCGAGAACACAGAAGTTCCCGAAGACACTTCAGCTCCGGAAGATACTTCTGCTCCCGAAAATAGCTCCGAGCCGTCTGACGACGAAAACGATGGCGGCAACGAAAACTCCAAGGGCGATAATGCCGAAACAGGCGTGGCTCTGAGCTTGGTAGGCGTGATTGCTTCTGCGGCTGTGCTTACTGTCTCAAGAAAAAGAAAATAAAAAATAAAGCCCTGCGGTAATCCGCAGGGTTTTCTTATTGGTTCATAAGCTCGTCTGAAAGCGCCAGAATTTCGGGAGCGATTTTCTCACGCTCTTTTTTGAGAGTTCGGTTATAAATCGGGTAGGCGACGCAGACAAGCGCAATACCGATAATGCCGATAATAACGCCTAAAATCATCGTCATATCTTGACTAAGCCCAAGAATTTTACCCAGATCGCTCATCACAAGACTCATTCCAAGCCCCATAATTAATGCTCCCACAATGCCCACGACAAGCGAAACAACGGTAGCTTTAGAATTAACGCTAGCGTCAAGACGGCGAAGCTGAGCCATTTTGTCTTCCTTTGGCGTGACGGTTTCGTATTTTTTTCGTATGCTTTCTATTTCCGTTTTTTCCTTTGCGGAATACGTGTAGCTGAAGGTTTCTTTATCTGTGTTTTGCATTTGCTTTCTCCTTTTTTGTTTGCTTGATTCGTTTTGAGCTTTTTACAATCATAATCACAGCCGCAGTTATCACAAAGGCACAAACAGCGACTCCTGTTGCACCAAGAAGAACTCTTCGCAGAGTAAGCGAAACCGTCCCGTCGTCAAAGGTTGTGAGCATTGTTGATTCTAGCGTCAGCATTGACACGCAGGCGGCGGACATACTGATTGCTTTGCTTGCCGACAGAATAGGGCTGTTGTATCTACGGTATTTTATAAGGTTGATTATTGCCATAGTAAAGGCTGTGAAGGTATATGCCGCCATTGCAATAGCGGTAATCATGTGGTGTTCAAAGGTTCGGTTCCAATAAACCATAAAGAAAATCATCAGTGATAAGGTCAGGTTCATTGCAAGAAATATCCATCCGCAAACACGGTAGCGCTTCATTTCAGCGTTGACTTTTTCGCCCGGCTTATTTTTCCTCAGATACCAGACGAGATAAAAGCGCATAATTGCAAGACAAAGGTAGTAGCCGCCGATTGAGCAATACCAGAAGGTCTGATGATAAAAGCCAAGACAAAGCTGAAGAATAGCGTATAGGGCGTTCCATAGCGATGAGCCGTAGAGAGTTACGCTTGAGCGCAGGTGAACGTCTCCGAGCCATTTTTGTATATATTTGTTTTCGTTTTTTGTCGTTTTGAAAAAGCGGATTATTTTTGGTATTTTGAGACACCAGATTGTAAGCGTGTACGCAGAAAGCACGTAAGAAACGTACGCCGCAACACTCTGCGTTCCGATGCATACCATTGAAAATATGAGAAAGGCTGTTGCAACGGGCGCTAAAATTAACATAACAACAACGTGTGGATAAAGGATTGCTTTGACGAGTTTTTTCCGGTTCATCTCACACCTTCTCAATCCTTATCGTAAAGGTTGTGCCTTTTCCTACGGTGCTTTCTACGTTGATTTCGCCTTGCATTATGTCTACAACACGTTTAACGAGCGCAAGCCCAAGACCGTTTCCTTGCGTGGCACGGGAGGTGTCGCCCTGATAGAATTTTTCAAAAATATGAGCGCCGATTTCCTGTGACATTCCGCAACCCGTGTCTTTCACCTTTACAACGGCGCATTTTTCGTCTGTGGTCAGAGAAACCGAGACAATGCCTCCCTTATCGGTGAACTTAAAGGCATTTGAAAATAAGTTTTTCCAAACAAGCGACATCAGCTCTGCGTCCGCTTTGATATAAACTTCTTCCTCAATATCGGTTTCAATCTCAATTTCTGCCTTTTCCCATACGCTTTCGTATTCAAGTAAGCACTCGCAAAGCTGTTCTCCGAGGTTGTACGCCTCTGCCTGAGGGAATATCTGCTGATTTTCAAGGCGATTGAGCTTCAGAATATTCGTCATCATATCCGCCATACGACGTGAAGCGTCGGTGATTCCCTTGGCGTATTCGATTCTTTTTTCGTCTGAAATCTCAGGGGCTTGTAAAAGCGTGCCGTAGTTTTGCATTGCTGAAAGCGGAGTTTTCATCTCGTGAGATACGTTTAGAATAAAATCTGTCCGTAGGGTTTCAATCCCCGACAGCTCCTTCGCCATAAGATTTACAGCTTTAATGATTTGGTTGAATCCGTCTGAATTTGATTTTTTCAAGTCTTCAACACAGACTGAAAAATCTCCCTTCATTATTTTAGCAGTAGCGTCTGTGATATTTTTTACGGGACGGTCTACTGTGTTTCTTTTGCGGATATAGTCAATTATCGTAAAAAGAACCGTGATTACAAGTATATTAAGCAAGGTGATTTTTGCAGCCGCAGTGATATTTTCAGAAGTAAACACCAAGCTCATAGAGTCAGCCATTACGTGTAAAAAAAGTATCATACAGCACGATACTGTAAAGCCGATTATCAGAAAAAACAGCAAAAATCTGCTTATCATACGAAGTACAGTTTCTATGGTTGGTTTTTTCACTTAATCACCGCCTTATATCCTAAGCCGTGAACGGTTTTTATTTCAAAATCCTCACAAGCGGACAATTTCTGACGGAGCTTTGTCATATATACGTCTACGGCTCTTGGCGCGGTTCCTGTGTCTGCGTCCCAGAATTCGTCCATTAGTTGAGTTCTTGTAAACGTCTTTTTAGGGTAGGAAAGAAGCTTATAGAGTATATTGAACTCACGGCTTGTTAGCGATATTTCCTCGTCGTCAAGGTAGGTTGTGCGCTCGTCGGCGTCCATAACGAAGCTTCCGATTTCAAGTCTTCGGCTTGACGCAATTTTTGCCCGTCGCAAGAGCGCCCCGATACGCAAAAACAGCTCGTCTAAATCAATCGGCTTTACCATATAGTCGTCAACCCCGATACGGAATCCCCGTTGCTTTGAAGCAATATCGTCACGAGCAGTCATAAATAATATGGGAATATCATTGTTTACTTCTCGTACGTTTTTTGCAAATTCAAAGCCGTCCACGTCGGGCATCATAATATCTGATACTATCAGGTCAATAGTTTTTTCATAGAGAGTATCGTATGCGTCGTTTGCGTTAAGACAGCCGATTGCCTCATATCCGTTATTATTCAAAAAAGCGCATACGGTCTTGTTAAGATCTTTGTCATCTTCCAAAACCAATATCTTAAACATGGCGCAACCTCCGTATCAAGTTCTTTCTTCTATTATAACACAGAAATGTTAAAGTTTTGTTTACGTTTTTCTGTTCAGGAGGATTTTTATCATAAAACAGGAAAGATGAAGCAACGCAATTTGTTTTGCTTCATCTCAGGCTGTTTTATTTGTTGAGGATTCTGTTGCTCAAGGTGATGATTTCATCTGCATATTTCTTGCGGCGGTTGCTCATAAGATTTTTGTGAAGCGGATAGTTGGCAATTGCCAGAACCATACCGATTACGCCTATAACGATCCCCGGCACCATAGGCTCGCCAATGCCGATTGTCGCACCAATGTCAGTCATTACAAGGCTCATTCCTGCTCCCATAATGATTGCGCTGATAATACCGAAAACGTAGGAAAAGACGTTTATTGGTTTTTTTACCTTTCTGTCAAGCTCTCTCAGAGAGTCAAGCTCGGTGATTTCCTTTTCTGTGTACTGTGTTCTGATTTTTTGAACGAGAAATTCCTGATCGTTTTTATTCATAATATTTACCCCTTTCGTTTGTGTTGTGTCTTCATTATAGTGGGGCTTTGTTTTTGAAGTTTTAGAGAAATGTTAAAGTTTTATTAAAGTGAAAAAACTTTTGCAATCGCATAACTTTATATAAAGAAAAGGCAGACTTGAAGTCTGCCTTGAGCTTTATTTATTATCTTTTACGAAGGTTAACTGCGATGACCGCCGAAGCGATAACCGCAAGACCTAAAACCACGCTAATGCCCTCAACCGAAGTGTCGGGGGGAGTTTTGTCTTCAGTGTCCGTGCTATCGGGAGCTTCCGTGAAAATAGTAATTCTGTCTTCGCCATTGAGGTTTTCGTATTCAGCTCCGATTACGCCGCCGAGATTTTCTGTAATATATGTAAGGAAGCCTTGATAATCAAGAACAGCTTCGTCAACAAGAAGGTTATTATCCATAAACATAGTATATCCGTCTCCGCCCGACTTTATAATATAGTTGTGCGAGCTGAGTGTATATGTTTTTTCGAGGTCAATGGGTTCTCCGTTGATTTTTACGTTCTTGACGCGATATTCGCCGTTAACGGAAACAAACTGACCGTTTTCGTCAAGCTCAACTGAGCTTTCGATGTAATTATGAATTTCGTAGGTCATTCCGGAGACCTGTAAGAAGCCGCCGCTTTCAGAAGGAGAGTGCATAGAGCTTACTTCGAGTGCGTCTAAAATTTCCTGACCGCTTGCTTCGACGAGGCAAAGAGAGTTACCAAAGGGCTGAACGGCGATTATATTTCCATAGGTAACGTCGCCCTTAAAGATATTATCACGGATTCCGCCGCCGTTAGCGATTGCAACATCAGCTTCAAGTATAGCTCTGTAAGCGTCAGCAACAAGGTTTCCGAGATTTGTTTCGTGAATTCTGCTGTATCTTATCTCAGAGTTGTCGGGGTCGTTAGTGATGAGGTCAACCTCAGACTTGGCTACAACCGTGTTTGTAAGGTCGGTATATTCAGCTTCGATTGCAGAAATATAGTCTTTTACCGAAGCGTACGCCTTGTATTCGTCTGAATTCTTGTCGTCAGTTACCTGATATTCGCCTTTTGCGACGAGACTTGCAGAGAGCTTTCCGTCGCTTATAGTGATTGTACCGATATTAGCGAGCTTTGTTCCTGTTGAAGAAACCATAACCTCCTCGCCGTCTTTATTGAGGAAAATCTCGCCCTCTGCAACGCTGTGAGAATGACCGTCGATAAGCGCGTCGATTCCGTTTGTGTTCTTGATAACAGAGGTCGAGCTCCAAGCGTCCTCGCTTTCAAAAAAGCCAAGATGAGCAAGAGCAATTACATAATCAGCGCCGGCGGCTCTTGCCTGGTCAACTGATTCCTGGACGTTGGCGTAAAGCTCTGTTCCGCCTTCGGTTCGACAGAAGCCGTAAATAAATTCTCCCTTGTCATTCTTGAAGGTTGAAGGGGAGGAGCTTGAGGTTGTATAAGGAGTAGTAATTCCGACAATAGCAACCTTCACGCCGCCCGCCTCGTAGATTTTCCAACCGTCGTACACTTTTTTCTGAGTATCCAGCTCAACGAAGTTTGTCGAGAGTATATCAAACTCCGCCTTATCGGTAAGGCGCTTGAGCTGTTCCATTCCGTAATCGAACTCGTGGTTTCCGAGCGTTGCCGCATCAAAATCAAGCTCGTTCATAATATCAATAATATATTCACCCTTAGAAAGTGCGCCGATTACTTCGCCCTGAACGTAGTCTCCTGCGTCAACGAGAAGCGTATCGTAGCCCTCGCTTTTGAGCTTAGCCTCATAAGCCGCAATATCTGCGTAGCCGTAGGTGCTGTCGTTGGGGTTGATTCCGCAATGAGCGTCGTTAATGTGAATGATAACCAGCCCTTTAGTATCTTGTGCCCAAGCAGGCAAAACAACCGAACTAAGTGCGATTGTTATACCTAGAAGTGCAGAGGCGATTCTTCTGAAAATTTTCATTGATGTTTCCTTTCTGACCTTTTACGGTTTGAATAAATTTTTCTCCTGCAAAAGCAATTTGTGATATAAATTTTCTTCATATAGTATAGCACAAGGGGGCATATATTTCAATATTTCGGGTTGCAAAAAAACCGCCGTGCTTTTGTTGCACGGCGGTGATTATTATTGAGCTGTTATTCTTCTGTGTTTTCTGTGGGTTCAGTCTCCTCAACAGGAGCGTCTGTTTCTTCAACAGTCTCTTCGTTTTCGATAAGCTCACCCTTCATAAGCTTTTCAAAGTTCTCACCGCTGATTTTTTCGTTCTTGATGAGATAATTTGCAAGCGTATGGAGCTGGTCAAGGTGGGTTTCAAGGATTTCTTTACACTTTTCGTAGCTTCTTTCGATAAGCTCTCTGATTTCAACGTCAATTTCTGCCGCTACGTTTTCAGAGTAGTTTCTTCCCTGTGAATAGTCACGTCCTAAGAATACCTCGGCGTTGTCGTGACCGTAAACGATAGGACCGATTTTTTCGCTGAAGCCGTATCTTGTTACCATCTGACGAGCGATATTCGTTGCACGCTCAATATCGTTGGAGGCACCTGTTGAAATATCGTCAAGAACGATTTTTTCAGCAACTCGTCCGCCAAGGAGAGTAACGATATTTTCTTCCATACGGGTTTTCGTGATAAAGCTTGGGTCGTTTTCAGGAAGCGAGAGCGTATAGCCGCCTGCCATTCCTCTTGGAATAACGGAAACCTCGTGTACCTTATCCTGAGTGGGGCAGTAGTAGGTAGAAACTGCGTGACCTGCTTCGTGGAAAGCGGTAAGACGACGTTCCTTTTCTGTAACAACCTTTGATTTTTTCTCAGGACCTGCAACAACCTTGATCGTTGCTTCTTCAATATCCTGCTGGATAATAGCTTTTCTGTTTGCTCTTGCGGCAAGCAGAGCAGCTTCATTTACAAGGTTTTCAAGGTCAGCGCCTGTGAAGCCTGCCGTTGATTTTGCGATTGTAGAAAGCACAACGTCAGGAGCAAGACGCTTATTTCTTGTGTGAACCTTGAGGATTTCTTCACGTCCCTTGATGTCGGGATAATTTACGACGATCTGTCTGTCAAAGCGTCCCGGACGAAGCAGAGCAGGGTCGAGAATGTCACGACGGTTTGTTGCGGCAATGATGATAATGCCTTGATTTTCCGAGAAGCCGTCCATTTCGACAAGCAGCTGGTTAAGTGTCTGTTCACGCTCGTCGTGACCGCCGCCGAGACCTGTGCCTCTCTGACGACCGACAGCGTCGATTTCGTCGATGAAGATAATGGAGGGAGTATGCTTCTTTGCCTGGTCAAAAAGGTCTCGGACACGGGAAGCACCAACGCCGACGAACATTTCTACGAAGTCTGAGCCGCTTATTGAGAAGAAGGGAACTCCCGCTTCTCCTGCGACTGCCTTTGCAAGAAGCGTTTTACCTGTACCCGGAGGGCCCATAAGAAGTACGCCCTTTGGCACTCTTGCACCGATTTCCTGGTATTTTTTCGGATTTTTCATAAAGTCAACGATTTCTGCAAGCTCATCTTTTTCTTCGTCTGCGCCTGCAACGTCGTTAAAGGTAACCTTTTTACCTGATGACGGTTGGTTTCTGGTGTTTGCCTTTGAGAACTGGCTCATTTTTCCGCCGCCGCCCGCCTGACGCATAATAAAGAAGCTAAAGCCAAGCATTATCACAATCATTATGATATAAGGCAAGAAGGAGAGGAACGGGTTTTCAGAAATTGCAACGTAGTCTTCGGTGACAGTTTCTGTTCCGTGCTTTTCGTTATAATTCTTTCTGTAATCAAGAGTATCGTTGAGGAATATGTTCACGTTGGGAACATAATATGAATACTGCTTTGAAGGCTCGGTACGAAGCGTATAGGTGAGCTGACCTGAGCCTAAATCAAGCTTGAAGCTGCTGACGTTATAATTGTCAAATTCCTCCATAACCTGAGAATAAGCGGGAGTCGGCGCCTTTGGTGCAACTGACTGCAAAATCGCAATCAAGCCGAACACAAGCAGAAGAAGCACGACGATATAAATCAGCGTACCTTTGAATTTTTTAGACTGCATTTAGTTTCACCTTTCTTATTTTTCGTAAATTTCTTTTTTAAGGATACCAATGTACGGTAAGCAACGGTAAGACTGTGCATAATCAAGACCGTAGCCGACTACGAACTGGTTTTCTATGTCAAAGCATTTATAGTCTGCTTTAATTTCAATGCTTCTTTCAACCTTTTTGTCAAGGAGAGTGCAGATTTTTATTGACGAGGGATTTCTTGATTTGAGAGTTTCCTTCACAGCGCGAAGGGTTCTTGCTGTATCAAGAATATCTTCAATAAGTATTACGTCTCTTCCCTCAATATCAGTTTCGAGGTCTTTTTTTATCTGGACAACGCCTGATGAGGTTGCGCTGTTTCCGTATGACTGTGCTACCATAAAGTCAATTTCACAGTCGATGTCTATTGCTCTCATAAGGTCAGCCATAAAGGTAATGGAACCTTTGAGAATACCGACTAAAAGCGGTTTTTTTCCTCTGTAATCTTCTGTAATCTGTCTTCCGATTTCTTTTACCGCCTGAGCAATATCCTCCTGCGAATAAAGAATCTCGCTAATAATTTCGTCCATTTCATTTTTTCCTTTCAGTAAACACTGCTGAAAACCATTATAGCATAATAGCACTTAAAAATCAAATGATAAAGTGAAAATTAGGTGTTATTTGTACGATAATTCTGAAAAATAGTTTCTATTTTGAATAACCCTTTTTTTACAACAGCAAATTTGTTTTTTTCAATGTTGATTTTTCCCTTTCCTTGAGCGATTATCTGAGAAATCCCTTTTATTCTGAGAGAAGTCGGCTCGACCTTGTTTTCCCACAGGATAAGAGAAATTACACGGTGCAAAATACAATCGTCAAGCGAGATCAGGCTATCACAGCGATAAGCGTCCTCATAGGCGGCGTTTTTCTTTTCCTTTTCGGCAATAGCTTCAAGATAGCTACTGTCTTCAATAAGATTTTGCGTCATTCGTGAAATTCCGCCAAGAAACGACGGGTTCATTTCAACAAGCTTCGGGATAAGCTCAAGGCGCACCTTGTTTCGTGAGTAGTCGGTTGAAAAGTTTGTTTTGTCTGTCACGTATTCAAGGGAATTTTCCTTACAATACGCTTCGATTTCTTTTCTTTCACAGGATAAAAGCGGTCTTATGAGATAATCTCTCACAGGCGGTATTCCGCAAAGCCCCTTGAGTCCTGTTCCTCTTATCATATTGAGGATAACGGTTTCGGCTGTGTCGCCCAGGTTGTGGGCGGTTGCAATCTTTGCGCCAAGCTTTCGTGAAAGCTCTTCAAATACCTCGTAGCGAAGCTCTCTTGCTCTTTCTTCGACGCTCTGGTGCTTAGCAAGAGTTCCCGTTACGTCAACCGAATAGACGAAAAGCTCAATTTCAAGTCTTTCGCACAAGGAACGCACGTATTTTTCGTCTGCGTCGCTTTCGCTTCCTCTGAGGTTATGATTGATATGGCAAGCGCAAAGCCTGAAGCCAAGCTCGTCTGAAATTTCCTTCAGATTATGAAGCAGGCAAACACTGTCAGCGCCTCCGCTGAGCGCACAGATAACCGTATCCCCCTTGCTTATCATATCAAAGGCATTTATCGTCTGTCTGATTTTATTCTTCATGGTTGTTGTCAACCTCAGAGAATCTTGTGTATTCGCCATTCCAGTAAAGGGGAATGTTCTTTGTTTCACCGTGTCTGTTTTTTGCTACCATACATTCACAGGAATTGGGGTTTTCAGAGGTATTGTTGTGATAAGCTTCACGGTAAAGGAACATAACTATATCTGCGTCCTGCTCGATTGAACCCGAATCACGAAGGTCAGAGAGCATCGGGTGCTTATCCGGGCGCTGTTCGCTTGCACGGGAAAGCTGAGAAAGGGTAATTACAGGAACGTTTAGATCCTTAGCCATAATCTTGAGATTTCTCGTGATTTCTGAAATTTCATTTACTCTGTTTCCGTCTGAGCGTCTTCCTGTTGACATAAGCTGAAGATAGTCGATAATTACAAGTCCGACATTGCTCATTCGTCTGAGCTGAGATTTCATCTCGTTGATTGTAATGCTTGACGTGTCGTCGATATAGATATTGAGCTGACGGAGAATATCTACCGTTTCTCCTATCTGACGCCACTTGGTTGCGTTGATTCGTCCTGTCTTCATTTCGTCTGAGGTGATTCTTGCTTCTGACGAAAGAATACGGTTTACAATCTGCTCTCTTGACATTTCAAGAGAAAAAATGCAGACGCTCTTATCTCTGTATTTTTTTGCGACGTTGACGCCGATGTTTGTTGCAAAGGACGTTTTACCGACGCCGGGACGAGCCGCAAGAATAATAAGGTCAGAGGGGTTCAGACCGAAGATACACTTGTCAAGGCTTGGAAACGAGGTGGAAAGTCCGTGAGTGCTTTTAGGGTTCTCACAGAGCGTCATAAGATTCTGTACTTCGTTTGTGATTATGTTCTTGATGTGAATAAGCCCGTCGCTTGTTCTGTCGCTTCTTATACCGTAAATCTGAGTTTCGGCAAAATCAAGAAGCGCTTCGGGTTCTTCCGTTCCTGAGCTTGACTTGTCATAGATTTCCTTTGATGCCATCATAAGCTGACGCATCATATATTTTTCTTCTATGATTTTTGCATAGCTCTCTATACTTGACGGACTGATTGCAAGATCAACCAGCCTCATAACGTATGTTTTTGCGTCTTCCTGATTGTCGAATATTCCCTGACGCAACGCCTGCTCGATAATCGTAACGATATTTACGTCCTTACCAAGCATCTGCATCTGCATAATCACAGAAAACAGCTCCTTATGGAGCTTTTCTCTGAAATGGTTGGGCGAAAGGAGCTTTGCGATTATATCATAGGATTCGGGAGCAACAATCACCGAGCCGATAACCGCTTGCTCAGCGTCAAGGTTATAGGGAAGATTTAAGTCAGAAATATCAATGTTTGCCATTTTTTCTCCTGTTTATTTCAGTTCAGTAACAATAACCGTAAATTTAGCCGTTACATTTGTATAAAGCTTTGCTTCGGCGTTGAAGTTTCCGAATGCCTTAATGTCGTTTGCCACGATTTTTTTCTTATCAACGTCACATCCGAACTGCTTTTTTATCTGCATTGAAATATCCTTTGAGGTGATTGCTCCGAAAAGCTTTCCGTTGGCTCCGCCCTTAGCGGCGATATTGATGGTTTTACCGTCTATCTTTGCTGCGATTTCCTTAGCGTTAGCGATATCAACGTCAATCTTGTGCTGAGCTGAAGCCTTCTGACCTTCAAGAAGATTCATATTTTTCGGAGTTGCTTCAACCGCAAGACCTTTTCCGATAAGACAGTTTCTTGCAAATCCGTCCTTGACTTCCTTGATTTCACCCTTGAGGCCTGTGCCTTTTACATCCTGAAGTAAAATTACCTTCATATTTTTTCTCCTTATCTGCCAATGTTTTCGTAATAATTATCAATAGCGTTCTTGAGCATTTCTTCTGCTTGTCTGAGCGTTATTCCGTCTATCTGAGTTCCTGCCATAGTGTGATGGCCGCCTCCTCCGAGCTGTTCCATAATGAGCTGAACATTGAGCGCACCGAGCGAACGGGCGCTTATTGAAACGGTTGAGGTGTTGGGAATGACGTAGAATACGAACGAAGCGTCAACGTTTGTGATTCCAAGAAGCTCATCTGCCGCCTGTGGAACGACAAGGCGTATATCCTGTGATTTAGTGTCCGTAGAAGCAAAAGCGCAACGCTTATAAATTTCAAATCCCGAAACAAGCTCAGCCCTGAGCTTATAGCTTTCAATCGAGTTTGCAAAAAGTCCCTTGACGTTTATTGTATCTGCGCCGAGCTTTCTGAGCACAGCCGCCGCTTCAAAGGTTCTCACGCCCGTTTTAATCGTAAAGTTTTTGGTATCAAGCGTAATTCCCGAAAGAAGCGCTTCCGCCTGATATGGCTTGAGCTTTCCTGCGTCGCCGAAGTAGGTGAGCATTTCCGTTACCATTTCTGCGGCTGAAGAGGCTGAAGGGTCGTGGTGGAAAATAATCGAATTATCAATGTGGTCAACCATTTTTCTGTGATGGTCGATTATAACGACGTTTTTACACAGCGAATAAAGCTCGTCGCTTTCGAGAAGCCCTGTATTGTGAGTATCGACGATTATCAGAAGCGAATTATCGGTTACCGTTTCACACGCCTTTGAGGGCAGTATAAACAGCGTTTTTTCAGTTTCCTGAGCTTTTGTGCGTTCGATGAGCTGAGTGCTGAGGGTTGTCTGTGTATCAACCACAACGTACGCTTCTTTTCCGAGATTTCTGATTGCACTTGCAAGACCGATAGCAGAGCCGATACTGTCGAGGTCGCTGAATCTGTGTCCCATTATGTAAACGCAGTCCGAGCTGTCAAGAACCTGAATGAGCGAGTTTGCGATAATTCTTGTTTTGACCTTATTGTGTCGCTCAACGCTTTTTGAGACGCCGCCGTAAAATTCAAAGCCCGAAATTGTTTTGACAGCGGCCTGGTCGCCGCCTCTGCCTTGCGCCATATCAAGCGCTTGCTTAGCGAAGGCTTCACTTTCGGTTATGTTTTTTCCCGTTCGTCCGATGCCTATGGAAAGCGTAACGTTCAGACGGTCGGAAACCTGTATTTCGTGCGCCTTATCAATGAGGTCAACCTTGCTTTCAAGGAGCTTTGAGATGTGTCTTTCTTCAACGACAATCCAGAACATATCACGTCCCGCTTTTCTGAGAAGACCTGTTGTTTCAGCGATAAAGCCTTCAAGCAGACTGTCGATCTGTACTGTGATTTTTGCGGTTTCGCTTTCGAGATTGCCGCTGAAAAGCTCGTCGTAGTTGTCGATTTTTACAACCATTACAACAGGGTGAGAGAGCTTTTTCTCCTTGAGGAGTATTCTGTAATCAGTAATATCCTTAAAGCAAATGAGGAAAACGTCGCTTGCCTTGTCGTCCACGGGAAGCATAGCGTTTACTTGATAATAATGCCCCTTATAGCATATTTCCTTTCCGCCCGGAGACGACAGGGAATTGAACGACTCGGCTGTGATTGTGTCAATTGAGTTTCCGTAAACGGAATCCTCAGGGAAATATTCGGAAAAATTCGCATTATACCACACGATTTTTCTTAGCGTATCAACAACCACCACGCCCAGCGGAAGGTTCTGGAAAGAGAGCTTGCTTTGCTGATTGATCTGTTCTTCGATAAAAGAGAAGTACTGAGTGTTTTTTCGGGAAATGTGAATATATTTCAATATTACAAATCCCGAAGCAAGCACGATTATCGGCGCTAAAATCCAGAATATGTCGGCGGAGTGGGTGAACACAAAGGCTGAAGTCGCCACAGTTGCGGCTATCAGCGCAATTATCGAAACCAGCAAACCGCCGTCACGGAAATAGTTTTTCATTTTGAATCCTCTTTTGTGTTAGATTTCCATAATGATTGGTAAAATCATCGGTGAACGCTTTGTCTTCTGGAAGATGAAGCTTCCGAGTGCGTCCTTGAGCTGAGGCTTGATAAAGCCCCATTCTCTGACGCTTCTTACCGAGCATTCGTTAAGAACCTTAGTGACAACTTCCTTTGCCTCGTGCATAAGAGTTTCTGATTCTTTTACGTAGACGAAGCCTCTTGAAACGATGTCGGGTCCTGCGATGATGTTTCCTGTCTTTTTATCAATAGAAGCTGCAATAATTATCAATCCGTCTTCTGCAAGCAGCTTTCTGTCCTTGAGAACGACGTTTCCGACGTCGCCGATTCCAAGACCGTCAACGAGAACTCTGCCCGCTGTTACCTGGTTGCTTACCTTCATTGTTATGCTGTTTGTTTCAAGCACCTGACCAAGCTCAGCCATAAAGATGTTTTCTTCGGGGATACCCATCTTCATTGCAAGACCTGCGTGCTTTTTCATGTGCTTGTATTCGCCGTGAATCGGAATAAAGAACTTGGGCTTTGTAAGCGAAATCATCATTTTCAGTTCTTCCTGACAAGCGTGGCCCGAAACGTGAACGTCGTACATTTTTTCGTATACAACCTCTGCTCCAAGACGCATAAGGTCGTTTACCACGTTTCCGACGAGCTTTTCGTTTCCGGGGATAGGCGTAGCGGAGATGATGATAAGATCGTTTGGTGTAATTTGAACCTGTCTGTGATCGTTTGTTGACATTCTCGCCAGTGCGGAAAGGGGTTCTCCCTGGCTTCCTGTTGTTACAATAACAACCTTTTCGGGAGGATATTTCCTTATCTGCTCAATATCAATCAGTAAGCCTTCGGGAATCTTTATATAATTCAGCTCAATTGCGGTAGAAATGACGTTCAGCATACTTCTTCCGCTTACTGCGACCTTTCTGCCTTGTCTTGCGGCATTGTCAACAATCTGCTGAATTCTGTGAATGTTACTTGAGAACGTGGCAACAATGATTCTTCTTCCGTCAGCCTGATTGAAAATATTTTTGAAGCTGTTGCCAACCGTGCTTTCTGACATTGTATATCCCGGACGTTCAGCGTTTGTGCTTTCTGAAAGAAGCGCAAGAACACCCTTATTTCCAAGCTCACCAAAACGGGCAAGGTCAATGATTCCTCCCTCGATAGGCGTGTAGTCAACCTTAAAGTCGCCTGTGTGAATTACAACGCCTGCAGGTGTGTGAAGAGCTATTGCACAAGCGTCGGGAATCGAGTGGTTTACTCTTATGAATTCTGCGCTCATACAGCCAAGCTTTACAGTGTCGCGAGGCTTTACGACGTTAAGCGTGGAGGTTCTCAGAAGGTTATGCTCCTTGAGCTTATTTTCAACGAGTCCGAGTGTAAGTCTTGTACCGTAAACGGGGACGTTTACTTTTTTGAGGAGGTATGCAAGGCCTCCGATATGGTCCTCGTGACCGTGTGTGAGGACGATGCCTCTTATCTTTTCTCTGTTTTTTTCGAGATAGGAGAAATCGGGGATTACGAGGTCAACGCCCGGCATGTCTTCGTCAGGAAATGCAAGACCGCAGTCTACAATGATAATATCATTTGCACATTCGTAGACGTAGATGTTTTTTCCGATTTCGTTAAGTCCTCCAAGCGCAATAATACGCAGGGGAGTGGTTTTGCGCTCCTGAAGCGGCTGCTTTGGCTTGGGCTTATAAACGACAGCCTGTTGCGGAGCCTTTTTTTCTGCCTTTGGCTTTACTGTTTTTTTGATGTTTTTATAGAATTTTTTGTTACTTTTCCACATTTGAACAGAAAATTTATATTCTCTATCAC
>JAZNST010000052.1:0-18296 GCA_045591405.1 Ruminiclostridium sp. | reverse complement strand
GTGCCTGTGACGAGATGTCGCTTCTGAAATGCCCTTCACGCCACAGCTTGCCACTAAAAGCGTTTGAATCTCCCTCTGCTTTAAGCTGTCAGGCGAAATATTTCCCCTGAAAAAAGCCGGGACGGCAAAAATTTGTTTCTTGTGGACAAAAAGCCGCCTTTTTTTATTTAGAATGTTGATTTATCAACCAAAAAGTGCTATAATTAAAGTAGTTTTTTGAAAGGAAATCAAGACTGATGAATTATACAGACGTTTCCGCCGCAAGCAGTAAGGCTGCGGCTGTTATAAATGAGATTGAAAAGGTAATTGTCGGAAAGCGCACAAGCGTTACAATGCTTATGGTTGCCCTTCTTGCAGGAGGTCACGTTCTTATTGAGGACGTTCCGGGCGTAGGTAAAACAACGCTTGCAACAGCTCTCGGAAAGGCGGCAGGTCTTCAGTTTCGCCGCGCACAGTTTACGCCCGACGTTATGGCTTCTGATATTACGGGCTTTACAATGTATAACAAGGAAACTCAGAAGTTTGAATACAGACAGGGGCTTGTGCTTACAAATCTTCTTCTTGCCGATGAAATAAACAGAACCTCTCCGAAAACTCAGTCGGCGCTTCTTGAGGCAATGGAAGAACGGAACGTTACCGTTGACGGAACGACCTATAAGCTCCCTGAGCCGTTTGTGGTTATCGCTACACAAAACGAGGTAGGACACGTCGGAACCTTTCCGCTTCCCGAAGCTCAGCTTGACCGTTTTACGATAAAGCTTTCGATGGGCTATCCTACCGTTGACGAAGAGCTGGATATAATTACAGGGCGTCGCTTTGACGATCCTATAAAGTCAGTGACCTCTGTTTGCACAAGAGACGAGCTGATTGCCCTGACCGAAGCCGCAAGGCAGATAAACGTAGATATAGCGGTAGGGCGTTATATCGTAAAATTTGTTGCCCAGACGAGATATCACCCCTGGGTTTCCCTTGGCGCAAGCCCTCGTGCTTCGCTTGCGCTTATCCGCTGTTCTCAGGCGTTTGCGCTTATTTCGGGAAGAAACTACGTTACCCCTGAGGACGTTATAAAAATGGTTCCCTACGTCCTTTCTCACAGGATACATCTGAAACAGGAGGCAAAAATAAAGGGAATAACCGTAAGCGACGTGATTGAAGATATTTCACGTAACGTAGTGGCTCCTATAAAACGAGGCGAAAGGATATAAAATGGCAAAATACCGTATTCTTTATGCAATCGCGCTTGCCTGTGCGCTGGCGTTTGCGTTTGGCTATTCGGGACATCTTTCGCTTTCGGTTCTTATAACGCTGGCGGTATTTCCGCTGATAAGCTTCCTTTTTTTGCTTGTGACGTTCTTTTCGATATCCGTAAGCTCAAGCGTGAGGGAAAAAAGCTATCGGAAAAACGACGATTTCAAAGCGATAATAAGCGTTAAAAACCGTTCGCCCTTCCCTGTGTGCAACGCCGTGATCCGTGCTTGCCTTCCGTCGATTGATCCTAAGGTGAAAAACTGCGAGCTTATTTTTTCGCTCACTCCGCTGAGAACAAAAAAGCTCCCTCTTACGCACAGCTTGAGGTTCAGAGGTCTTTATAGCTTTGAATGTAAGGAAATAGAGCTTTACGATCTGACAAAAATGTTCAGGATAAGAAAAAAACTCAATTTTTCAGAAGAAATATCCGTTTTCCCAAGGCACATACGCCTTGACGATACTCATGCGGGAATAATAACCGAAAACGAGTCTCCGCTTTCTCTTGTCAACGACGCTAACGGCTCTGAACAGAATTTTGTCAGAGATTACTGCGAGAGCGATTCTCTCAAGAATATTCACTGGAAGCTTTCCGCCAAGCACGACAACTATCTGGTTCGTCAGATGGCGACGGGAATAAGCACAGGTACGGCTGTGGTTTGTGATTTTCACGCAAAAAGCGGAAATATCCTTTTTGACGCAGAATGTGCCGACGTAGTCTGCGAGGCGGCAATTGCCCTTTCGTATAACGCTATCCTCAACGGCGAGGAGGCACTCAATATCTGGTACGATGAAACGGAAAAGTCGGAAAAATGCACGCTTGTAAGCAACGAGATTGACTTTTCACGACTTTTTTACGATTATGCAAGAACAAATATCTATAAAGACGGCGATTCGTTCGAGAAGGTTGCGTCAGTGTTCGCTGAGCAGCTTTGCGGACGAGCTACTGTTATTTTTATAACCCCTGTCGTAACGCAAGAGCTTCTTACCTTGCTTGAGGGAATTTCTGCCGTTGTTCCCAGAACGGCGGTAGTTGAAGTCGGAGGGCTGACGGGCGAGGACGTAAAAGGTCAGCTCAGACTCTCATCGGGAATAAAATTCTGCGAGCTTTACGGACGGGATTCGGCGCACGAGCTTTCTGGGCTTATAAGCGCTGATTGGAGAAAAGAATGAGAAAAAAACTGAAGCCTGTCGCAAACGAGGACAAAACGCTTTTTTTGTTCCCGTATTTCGGCACGGAAATAAGTGCAGGGTGTTGCGCCCGTGTATATATAATGCGCTTGGTGCTGGCTTGCCTTGTGAGCGTGAGCTGTACGCTTACAGTCGGGTTTTCGCTCGGCACAGAGCTTGGTTTTCAGCTTTCGGGCTTTACAATAGCGCTGTGTTTGGTGTTCGGTGCGCTGAATATCGTTTCAAAAACGTCTCCGCTTATCATTATGATACTGGCGGCGGCTACCTGCTATTTTATGAGGGCGGAGCTTTTTGCCGTTCTTGAGGAGGCGGGCGAGGCTTTCTTGTCGGTTGCCGACGATATGACTAATTATAGCGACTGCACGGCGTTTATCTACATACTATCGGGCTTGTTTGCGTTTTTCTGCTCGTTTTATGTAATATCGAGCTTGCCTATGCCCGTTCTTGCGGCAATGCTTGCAACGATACTTCTTATCCCTGCGATTATCGGCGGAAGCCTTAGCGTAAGCGCTCCGCTTGTCCTTATGATAGCTTCCACCTGGGCGTGTATTCAGTTTTCGCTTTGCTACGGAGTGGAAAGAAGCTTTGTCGGCGAGACTCGCTACGCTCTTGCCAAGGACAAAAAGCTCCGCTTTTTCAACGGCTCAAGGCTGCTCAAAAATAACGCAAGCGTTCACGGGCGGTTTTCTTCCGAGGCGTTTGTGACGCTTGTTTGTGTTTTACTTGTTTTTTCGATAATAAGCTCGTGCGTTCCAACGAGCGCAAGGCTTGACTATAAAAGTGTTATTGATGCAATCACGGAGTTTTCGGAAAGCGTCTCCGACTTTTTCGGTTTTGGGGCAAAGGCTCAATTTAACGGATTTTTCACCGCTGACGGCTCAGACGAGATGAAAATCTCGAATGATATAACCGTAAGCCCCGGAAGCTCTGAAAAGCAAGTGCTCAGTGTAACTCTCAGCCGCCCCGACGAAAAGGTTTATCTCAGAGGCGACATCGGCTATGAATTTACGGGTAAGGGCTGGCGCTCTATTTCAGAAATAGACTATGCGAACCTTATGTATGACGATTGTCGCTTCGACGAGCTTTTCAAAAGCTACGCAACGGACCTTGACTATCAGCTTTTCCGTCAGCGTGTATTTTCTCTTGGCTATGATGCGGAGCAGTTTATAAGCGGAATTACGCTGAAGGTCGAATACCTTTGCGACACGAATACGCTCTTTACTCCCATAAGTCCTATTGACGCCTCGTTCAGAGACAACGAAGCCTTCAACGTTCTTGGCGACTATGTGGCTAACACGTCGGGAAAGCGCAGGATAGGAAGCTATCAGACGGCGGCGCTCATCCCGAGGCTGAGCCGTTTTACGGCGTACTATCTCGCAAGCCTTGCTCAGACGTATTATCACGAATCAGACGACAGCACGCTTTATTACCCAAACGCAATGAGCTATTATGAATATCAGGAGGCTCAGGAAGCCTACCGTGTGTTTATAAGCAATTATTATCTCGGCGTGCCTGAGGAAGAAAAGGAAAATATAAGAAAATTTATCCACGATGTTATTGAAAAGAACTACTATCCTGTGGAGTCGGTTTACGAGATTTTCCCGATGATGAGCGTGGAGGATGCCGCGTTTTTTGCCGAAGTATTTATAGACAAATTTCACAACAGCTTCAGATATTCGCTCACAGCCGATAACGAATCGGGCGACAACACTATGCTGGGAAATTTCCTCTTTGACACAAAGTCGGGACACTGCGCCCTTTATGCAACGGCTCTTACGCTTATTCTCAGAGAACAGGGAATCCCCGCACGATACGTTACGGGCTTTGTTGTGGGAGGAGCGGGAGATAAATTTGAAAAAGCGGCTGACGGCTACGTTTTCCCTGTTTATGAAAGTAATCTTCACGCCTGGACGGAGGTTTATTTCGAGGGAGTTGGCTGGCTTCCCTTTGATGCAACGCCTCCCTCGGTTGTTCACACGGACTCCCCGATAGCTACGGCTACCTCGGCTTCTGAGACGAAGCCGCCCGAAGATACGAGCGAAACTACCGAGCGCACAACTGAGGCTACCACTACTAAGTCGTCCGATACCGAGACGACAACGAAAAATACCGATTCGTCGCTGACGGCGCCGGACGGAACCGACAAGCCGCAGGATAACTCTCAGTCGCTCCGGATCCTTCTTGTGATAGGAATTATTGTTTTGAGCCTTGCGGTTATAGCGATTGCGGTTACTTCGTTAACGGCGCTTAAAAAACGGCTCAGATCAAATGAGAAAAAGCTTTTCTCAAGGCTTATTTCAGATAGCAACAAAGAAGCCTCAGTCAGAAAATTGCTGAGGATAACGCTCAGGCTTCTGAGCCTTGAAAGAGTGAAGAAAAGCGTCGGAGAAACTCCCGTTCAGTTTGCACAGAGAATAGATGAGCTTTATCCGAACGAATCGGGCGTTGATTGCGTTGAGGCGATGGTTGTCTTTGAAAAGGCTGAGTTTTCAAAAGCGGACAATCTCGTTATAACCGACGACGAGCGAAAGATTGCCTTTGACTTCACGAAAGCTCTTTCAAAAATTGTGGTTCACGACGTGAAAAATCCCGTCGTGCGATTTATAAGAAGTTACGTAATGTTCAGAAAAATCAAATAAAGGAAGGAAAAAAATATGAAACTCATTACTCGTTCAGACTTTGACGGACTTGCTTGCGGAGCGCTTCTTCTTGAAGCGGGCGTGGTTGATAGCTTTACCTTCGCTCACCCAAAGGACATACAGGACGGACTTGTTCAGGTGACGGAAAACGACGTCCTTGCAAACGTTCCTTACGCTCCGGGCTGCGGTCTTTGGTTTGACCATCACTCAAGCGAGCAGGAGCGACTTGACCTTGAAGGAAAGTACAAGGGCGAAAGCCGTAAGGCACCGAGCTGTGCAAGAATTATCTATGAATATTACGGCGGAAAAGAGCGCTTCCCTCAGTTTGACGACCTTATGGTTGCAGTAGATAAGGTCGATAGCGGAAACCTCACCATTGACGAGGTTCAGAACCCTCAGGGCTGGATTCTTGTCGGCTTCCTTATGGACCCAAGAACAGGTCTCGGACGCTTCCGTAATTTCACAATCAGTAACTATCAGCTTATGGAGAAGCTTCTTGTGTGCTGTCGCACAATGACGACGGAGGAGATTCTCGCAATGCCCGATATAAAGGAAAGAATCGAGCTTTATAACGAGCAGACCGAAAAGTTCAGAGAAATGGTCTTTGCAAACACTTACGTTGAAAAGGACGTAATCATAAGCGACCTCAGAGGCGTAGATCCTATTTATACGGGTAACCGCTTTCTTATCTATTCGCTTTATCCCGAACAGAATATTTCTGCGTGGATTGTAAACGGAAAGGGCGGAAAGGGCTGCTCTGTTGCAGTAGGCTACTCAATTCTCAACCGCACAAGTAACGTAAACGTAGGAAAGCTTATGCTCAAATACGGCGGCGGCGGTCACCGTGCAGTCGGAACCTGTCAGTTCAGCGACGAGGAAGCGCCCGAAAAGCTTCCTAAGCTTCTTTACGAGCTTGTGAACTACGAGGAGTAAGATTTACATATTCCGTGTGAAAACAAGGAGAACAAAATGGTAAAGGAATTTTCAGATAAGCTTATTGAAAACGTTCAGAGGGTAATAAAGGGAAAAACCGAAGAGCTTACCGTTGCTGTCGGTGCGATTATTGCAGGGGGAAATATCCTTCTCGACGACGTTCCGGGGACGGGTAAAACCGTTCTTTCAAAGGCAATAGCGACAAGCCTCGGCTGTGATTTCAAGCGTATTCAGTTTACCCCCGACCTTTTACCCTCAGATATTACGGGGATAAATTTCTTCAATATGAAAACTCAGGAGTTCGTTCTCAGAAAGGGCGCAGTTTTCACAAACGTGCTTCTTGCCGACGAAATCAACAGAGCGACTCCGAGAACTCAGTCGGCGCTTCTTGAAGCGATGGAAGAAAAGCAGGTGACAATCGACGGCGAGAGTATGCCGCTACCTGTTCCTTTTACTGTTATTGCAACTCAGAACCCCGTTGAAACGTCGGGTACTTTTCCTTTGCCCGAAGCTCAGCTTGACCGTTTTATGATAAGGCTTTCAATGGGCTATGCAAATAGCGAAGCTGAGGCGGAAATTCTAAGCGCAGTAGCGGATTCCCATCCCGTTTCCTTCCTTGAAGCTGTTTCTTCTGCCGACGAGCTTTTAAGCGCAATAAAGGAATCGGCAAATCTCAGCGTAAATAAGGTAGTTATCGACTATATCGCTTCAATCGGTTCAGCTTCACGCTCAAATCCTCAGATAAAGCTTGGGCTTAGCACGAGAGGGCTTATTGCCTTAAAGCGAATGGCTCAGGCGTTGGCGGCAATGGAGGGCTGTTCGTTCGTTACCCCCGACCACGTTAAAAAGGCGGCGAGATATGTCGTGCCTCACCGACTTATCGCTTCAGGCGCAAGAGGAACAAGTACAAGGATTGCTCAGGAGCTTACGGAAGCTATTCTTGAAAGCGTTCCTGTTCCTACCGAGGAACTTGGCGGCTGATGGAAATAATCGTAATTCTGGCAATAATCGCAGGGCTTGTATTGCTTGAGACTGTGCTTTACAACCGCCTTGGCGCAAAGAACCTTGAATATAGGATAATTCTTTCTAAAAACGAGGTTTTTGAAGGCGAGGAAATTGAGCTTACGGAGGAAATTTATAATGCAAAGCGACTTGCGCTTTCGTGGATAAAATCCGAGCTTTCAACTTCAAGCTGGCTTGAATTTGTGGGAACTCAGGCTCAGACAAAATCAGAGCTTCGTTTCGTTCCGAGCGTTTTTTCTCTGGGCGCTTTTCAGAAATGCACGAGAAAATGGCGCGTCAAATGTAACAAAAGAGGCGTTTTTGAGCTTAATAACACAACGCTTACGGGAACTGACCTTTTCGGGCTTATTCACTTTTCCGTAAACGCCGATTCGGGAGTAAGAATAACCGTTCTTCCAATGCCTCTTGACGCTGATTGCGTAGAGGCTTTCCCCGATAGTCTCAGCGGCGACACGATTGTAAGGCGGTTTATCTGTCCTGATCCGTTCTTTATTGCGGGGAGCCGTGAATATACGGGAAAAGAGCCGCTTCATAGCTTCCATTGGCAGAACACGGCAAGAAAAAACGAGCCGATGGTTTATTCAAACGAATTTACTACCGACTCGTCAACGCTTGTGCTTTTAGACGTTCAAAAATCGGGAAATGCGCTTACTCCTCTAAGAACCGCTGACGCTGAAACGTTGATAAAGGGTGCGGCGTTCGTTTTTGAAGGACTTTATGAGAATAATTTGTCCTATTCGTTTGGGTGCAACTTTACAGAAAAAGCAGTGCCTGTTCTTTTAGCTTCAAACTCTCACGAGCATTATTATGAGAGTCTTTGCCTTCTTTCTGAGCTTGATTGTGTGTGTAGGCTTCCTCTTGACGCCTACCTTCAAAAGCTCGACTATTCGCTTTTCAGCGACGTGATTGTTATTACAGCCGACCTTGACGCTCAGACGCTCAGTAGCCTTAAAGCCAATATCCCCCTGAGCTTTTCCGTTTTATCCATACGCTCCGTCGTTGATTTTCCTTCGGTAAAGCTTAAAATCCCACAGAAATTCCTGCAATAAATCACAAGGAGGAGCAGTATGAAAATAATAAAAATTGCGTCTTTGCTGACGATGCTCCTGATGCCGCTTGCGTCGCTTGTGTGCGCTGATTTTTTTGCAAGAGGAAGCTTCTCTGCGCAGTATTTTGCCCTTTACTACGGGATAGGACTGTGTATAATGCTTTTGATTTTCGGGCTTGAAAAGCTTGCGCTTGCTTCAAAAAAGGCTTCGAAAGCAATAAGAGGCGTTGAACTTGTGTTTTTCATTGCGTCGCTTCTTGCGGTTATGATTATAAGCTTCAGCGTTTATCCCAATAGCCTTTCGGGACTTTTTTTCACCGCTTGCGCCGCTTTTTTCGCCGTTCTTGGGCGAACTCTCGCAAAAAAGCCTGTCAACGAATGTGTGTCAGGGCTTTGGATCGGAATTTTCTGCGGCTTTTCTGTTGCCGCATTCGTAATTTTTTCTCTCAGCGCTCACGGAGAGGTTCTCAAAACAGGGAGAATAATTTCCTTAGGCTCGTTTGTTCTGGTGCTTGTCCTTTCGGTTTTTCTCAGAAATCAAAGCAGCATCACCACCGAGCTTTCAAGGCGTCGAGGCGAAAACAGCGAGCTGTCTTCGCGTGTTCGTCGTTCAAACGTGGCTCTTTCGCTTATTTTCTGCGTTATCTTTCTGACGTCGCTCTTATCTGTGGGAACGCTGTCGTCACTTGCTTCGGGCGGACTTAAAAATCTTATTAAGGCAATCGTCGGATTTTTTAAGGTACAGCTTCAGGGAGTAAATTCAGAAATTCCCCGTGAGTTTCCCGACGATTTTATGTCTTATGCGAATTTATCCACAGCCGATGACAGTATTCTTGTTGCAATTTTCAGTCTGATATTTATCGGGCTTCTTGGGCTGGTTGTCTTTTTGACCGTTCGTTTTATTGTGAATAAGGTGCGAGGCTTTGTAAACAACTCCGAGCACAAAAAGGACGACTCTCGCTTTGCTTATATTGATACCTTTGAAGAAAAAGCTCCGCCAAAAAAAGCCCGGGCAAATATAAAAAAGCTCCTGCGTTTATACAGGAGAGAAAAAAGACCGATAGAAAAGTTCCGCCTCGGATACAGGCTTATTCTTCTTGATCTTCAGAAAAAGGGCGAGAACGTCTGCGCTTGGTCAACGACAGCCGTTCATCTTGAAGCTATCAAAAAAAGGGCGGACGCAGACTTAGCGAATAAGCTCGTTTGCGCTTATAATTCAGTGAGATACGACGACGAAAAGCCCTCGGAGGCGTCGCTCGAATTGCTTGACCGTTTTATATCAGAGCTTTCGCTCGCTTGATTCCCCGACAGCTTGTCGGGGCTTTCTTTTTTGGGGTGCAAAAAAGGACGGCGCAAATTACACCGTCCGTTTCATTAATAGCTTATTTTTTTGTATGCTCTTTTTCAATGTGTTTTTTGAGCATATTGAAGGATTTTTCGCTTATGTCGTGTTCAAGCTTACATGCGTCGGCGGCGGCAGTTTCTTTATCAACCCCGATACCGATAAGCCAGCTTGTAAGCACGGTGTGACGCTCGTATATCTTTTCTGCAACCTCGTTTCCAAGCTCAGTAAGCGTTATATAGCCATTTTCGTCAACTTCGATAAAGCCGCTTGATTTGAGTATGCTCATCGCACGACTCACGCTCGGTCTTGAAAGCTCCATTTCACGCACAACGTCAATGGAACGTACGTCCTTTCCTCTTTTTTTGAGGATAAGTATGGTTTCGAGGTAATTTTCACCTGATTCGTAAATATTAGACATAGCAACTCCTTTCGACCTTTTTTATTATAGCATAGGCATATATTTTTTTCAAGTCCCAAAGCTGTTGAATCGGATAATTTCAAGGTTGAATAAGCGAGCAAGCTATGGTATAATCAAAGAAGAATAAAAATTATCGGAGGAATTATGCCTTTTTTACCGCTTACAAGAGACGAGATGCTTGAAAATAATATCAAGCAGTTTGATTTTATATGTGTAACAGGCGACGCTTACGTTGACCACCCTTCGTTTGGAATTGCCATAATCTCAAGAACGCTTGAAAGCCTTGGCTTTAGCGTTGGAATGATTGCACAGCCCGTTTCTGACGCAGATTTCAGAATTTTCGGCGCGCCTAAATACGCCTTTATGGTAACGGGCGGAAATATTGACAGTATGGTTTCAAACTACACCGTGTTCAAGAAAAAACGCTGGGACGACGCTTACAGCGCAGGCGGAAAGGGCGGAAGACGCCCCGATAGAGCCTTGACCGTTTATTGCAACAGTCTAAAGCGACTTTTCCCCGAAACAGAAATCGCCGTCGGCGGACTTGAAGCCTCGCTCAGACGCTTTGCTCACTATGATTATTGGGCTGATAAGGTTATGCCGTCGGTTCTTGTCGATTGTAAGGCAGAGCTTCTTATGTACGGAATGGGCGAGGTTACCGTCACCGAGATTGCACAGAGACTCAGCAGCGGAGAAAAGCTCTCGCAGATGCACGACGTAAGAGGAACCTGTTATCTGACTTCTCCCCGTGAAACTCCGCTTGGAAGCGTTCAGTGCGATAGCTTCGAGCTTGTAAGCGAAAATAAGCGCGCGTACGCAAAGTCTTGCAAGAAGCAGTACGACGAGCAGGACGAAATTTACGGCAGAACAATCGTTCAAAGACACGGAGACAGAATGCTTGTTCAAAATCCCCCTCAGCGAAGTCTTACTCAGGAGGAATTTGACAGAGCCTACGAGCTTCCCTATATGAGAGCGTATCACCCTTATTACGAGCAGTTTGGCGGCGTTCCGTCGATTGAGGAGGTTGAGTTTTCGATAACTCACAACCGAGGCTGCTTCGGTTTTTGTAACTTCTGCTCCATTGCCCTTCATCAAGGAAGAAGGATTCAGACAAGAAGCGAGGATTCGGTAATAAGAGAAGCTAAGGAGCTTACCCAAAAGGAAGGCTTCAAAGGCTATATTCACGACGTTGGAGGCCCTACGGCGAATTTCCGTGCGCCGTCCTGTGAAAAGCAGCTCACTCACGGTCTTTGCAAGGGCAAGAAGTGCCTTGCGCCCACGCCGTGTAAAAATCTTGAAATAAACCACGACGAATATCTCCATCTTCTAAGAAAGCTTCGCTCCCTTGATAAGGTAAAGCGCGTGTTTATCCGTTCGGGAATACGCTACGACTATCTTATTGAGGATAAAGACGAGACGTTTATGGAGGAGCTTATCGAGCACCACGTAAGCGGACAGCTCAAGGTTGCCCCCGAACACGCAAGCAACAAGGTTCTCGATTATATGGGAAAGCCGCACATTGAAGCGTATGAGCGCTTTGAAAAGAAGTTTTACGAGATTACAAGAAAAAAGGGCAAGGAGCAGTATCTTATCCCTTACCTTATGTCGTCTCATCCGGGCTGTACCGTTTCAGACGCAGTAAACCTCGCCGTTTTCCTGAAGGAACATAACATCCGTCCCGAACAGGTACAGGATTTTTATCCTACTCCGGGGACAATTTCGACGGCAATGTTTTACACAGGGCTTGATCCTAGCACCATGGAGGAGATTTACATTCCGAAATCCCCCGAAGAAAAAGAGCTTCAAAGAGCGCTCCTTCAGTATTATAAAGCAGAGAATAAGCCACTTGTTATTAAGGCGCTTAAAATCGCAAGACGCCAGGATTTAATCGGAAGCGCCAAGGGCTGTCTTGTGAACGCTCCCAAGGAAATAAAGCCCGTCAAGCCCGATAAGAAAAAAACGCCTTCTTATGCAAAAGGCGCAAAAAATAAAAAGAAAACGAGGAGGTAATGGTTTTGGAAATTTCACTTAAAGGAAAAAAGGCTCTTGTTACAGGTGCAAGCGGAGGACTCGGAAGAACTATATCAAAAACGCTTGCGGCGTGCGGGGCTGACGTTGCCGTGCACTATAACAGCGACGAAAAAAGCGCACAGAAGGTCGTCGAAGAAATTACGGCAATGGGAAGAAAAGCAATGGCTTTTAAGGCGGACATAACAGACGAAAAGAGCGTAATTGCACTCAGAGGAAGCGTAGAAAAGAACTTCGGAATGCCCGATATTCTTATCGTAAACGCCGTTATTCAGTATGAAAGAAAGCATCTTCTTGACCAGGAAATCAGCGCATATTACAGTCAGTTTGAAAGCTGTGTGATGCAGATGGTTTATATGTCTCAGGCGTTTGTTCCTTATATGAAGGAGCAAAAGTACGGAAGAATCGTAGTAATGAATACTGAGTGTGCGAACCTTGCCGAGCCTTGTTTTTCAGCCTACACAGCGGCAAAGCGTGGCCTTGACGGAATCGTTCGAGTTCTTGCAAAGGAAGTCGGTGCCGATAATATCACGATAAATCAGGTTGCACCGGGCTGGACGATTACGGATAAGGAACGTGAATACGGCGTTAATCCTGCCCCCGAATACGTCAGCACAGTGCCTCTTGGAAGAAGGGGAACAGATGAAGATATTGCCAATATGACGGCGTTTCTCGCCTCTGACCTCGCTTCTTTTACAACAGGCGCATATATCCCTGTAAGCGGCGGACGAGTTATGCCTGCTATCTGATTTCCCTCCTCAGCGCACAGGGGGCGCAATCGCTTGTCCTGACGAAAATTTTTGAAATTTTTTCAAAAAAGGGTTGACAAATGAAATCTGCGGTGGTAATATTGTTGTTGTAAAAGCTATGACGAAGACGGCAGATACAACGAGAGCCACAGAGAACCGCCGGTTGCTGAGAGGCGGCGCTTGACTGTTTCAATGCCCATCACTTCTGAGCCGGGAGTCCGAAATGCTTACGTAGGCGCTCCCCGTATGCCGCGTTAAGGCGAAGGGCTTGATAGAGTCTGAAGTGGCGCAAAAGCGCAATTTGAGTGGTACCGCGGATAAGTATATTATTCGTCTCAAACAAGAAATTGTTTGGGACGTTTTTTTATTTCAAAAGGGAGGATTACTATGGGTTATCAGTTAAAGGAAGTTGCAGACAGAATAAGGACGCTTCGTGAAATCGCAGGCTTTTCCCCTGAGGAAATGGCTCAGAAGGCTGAGGTTACGCTTGATGAGTACGTTATGCTTGAAGAAGGAAAAACTGATTTCGGATTCTCTTTCATTTATAAATGCGCCGATATTTTCGGAGTTGATATGAAGGACCTTCTCGAAGGAAGCAGCCCTAACCTTTCTCTTTATACAGTCACAAGAAAAGGCGATGGAATGAGAATTGTGAAAAATACGGGCTTCGTTTACGACAACCTCGCCCCAAGATTCAAGGGCAAGGTCGTAGAGCCTTTTTACGTTACAATTCCCTATAAGCCCGACGACGAGCCTGCTTTTAGCTCCCACGAGGGACAGGAAATCGACATAGTTATCAGAGGCAAGGTGCTTATTGAAATAAACGGAACCAAGGAAATTCTCCACGAGGGCGACACAATCTATTACAACAGCTCGTACCCCCACGCTATTACTGCGCTCGGCGGCAAGGACGCAAAGATTTACGCTTTTGTAATCAAGACAACCGACGAAGGCATAGCAATGAAGGAGAGTGAATTTGAGCCGACTATCGTCCGTCCGTCTGAGACTACTGTTGCAAACAAGTTTATTAAGACAAAGGTAGACGAAAACGGCGTTCTCAAGGAAATCTCCTTCAAGAACGAAAATAAATTCAACTTCGCCTTTGACTGCGTTGATAAAATTGCTTCAAAAACGCCCGAAAAGCTTGCTATGATGTGGGTAGGAAACGACAAGAGCGAGCACCGCTTCACGTTTGGCGATATGAAGAAATACAGCAATATGACCGCCAATTATTTCGAGTCGCTCGGTATCAAAAAGGGCGACAGAGTAATGCTCATTCTCAAGAGACACTATCAGTTCTGGTTCAGCGTTCTTGCGCTTCATAAAATAGGCGCAATTATTATTCCCGCTACAAATCAGCTTGTAGAGCACGATTTGACCTATCGCTTCAAGGCGGCAGGCGTTAGCGCAATCATCTGTACCTCCGACGGCGACGTTGCAAATCAGGTTGAGCTTGCGGCAAGAGAGTTCCCTGAGCTGAAAAAAATCTCAGTGGGCGAAAAGAGAGTCGGCTGGTCTGATTTCAACAGCGAGATGGCTCTTTGCAGCGACGTATTTGAAAGAAAAGAGGATACTGCCTGCGGCGACGATCCTATGCTTATGTTCTTTACTTCGGGAACAACAGGCTACCCAAAAATTGCAACTCATTCGTTCAAATACGCTCTTGGTCACTATATTACAGCTAAGTACTGGCACAACGTCAACCCCGACGGACTTCACTTTACAATCTCCGACACAGGCTGGGGAAAAGCGCTCTGGGGTAAGCTTTACGGTCAGTGGCTGTGCGAAGCGGCAGTATTCACCTACGACTTTGACCGTTTCGTGTCTGATGATATTCTCCCGATGTTCGCTAAATATCACATTACAACCTTCTGCGCTCCTCCGACAATGTACCGCTTCTTTATTAAGGAAGACCTGAGCAAGTATGACCTTTCTTCCATTGAATACGCCACAACAGCAGGCGAAGCGCTCAACCCTGAGGTATATCATCAGTTCTATAAGGCAACCGGTCTTAAAATTATGGAAGGCTTCGGTCAGACGGAAACGACGCTGTCTATCGCTAACCTTGTGGGAACAACTCCCAAAATCGGCTCAATGGGTAAGCCCACTCCGCTTTATGACGTCGTTCTTATCAATGCAAACGGCGACGAATGCAAGGACGGTGAAACGGGCGAAATCTGCATAAGAACGAGTAAGAAGGTGCCTTGCGGTCTGTTCCTTGGCTATTATCAGGACGAGGAAAAGACAAACGAAGCGTGGCACGACGGCTTCTACCACACAGGCGACCAGGCAACACGAGACGAGGAAGGCTATCTGTGGTACGTCGGAAGAATCGACGACGTTATCAAGTCAAGCGGCTACCGTATCGGACCTTTTGAAATCGAAAGCGTTATTATGGAGCTTCCTTACGTTCTTGAGTGTGCAATCACAGGCGCACCCGACCCCGTAAGAGGTCAGGTAGTAAAGGCTACGATTGTTCTTACAAAGGGAACACAGGAAAGCGACGAGCTTAAAAAGGAAATCCAGAACTACGTAAAAACTCACACAGCTCCTTATAAATATCCGAGAATTGTGGAATTCGTCGATGAGCTGCCCAAGACCATAAGCGGCAAAATCAGACGAGTAGAAATCAGACAGAAGGACAACGGCTGATTGCCGCCCTGTCGGGCGATTTCATCAATAAAACAGGCACTCACCGCACAACAGCGATGGGTGCCTTTTTGTGTGTCCGGAGTTAAAAAACGAATTTCGCTCTCTTTTGAGAAACGGCTTTTTCCTTCAAAAACACCCCCGTCATCCTCACGGACAACGGGGGATTTATTATGCAAGTTCAGTTGGTTCGAAGCGGATTCTGATGTCAGGCATTTTTGTGATGGTTGTGTAGTAGTTTGTCTGCCAATCGTCGCCCTGTGTTTCGTCGTTCTCGCCTGATGCGGGAGGAGCGAAGATTTTGAGCGTGAGGTCAGCTTCGCCCTTGAGAGGCTTTTCAAAGAATGCACTCATAAGGTCGATTGTTTTTACGTTGGGAGCCTTGTAGAACCACTTGCCGTTAATTTCGAGCATAAGGTTCAGCTCCTCTTCAAACGTCACCTCGCAGAACGTAGGACTGCAATCAAAGTGAAGGGGGATTGCAAGACCTGTTGAGTCCTCAGAGCCGCCCCAGCGGAGCTTTACGGGCAGCTGCACGCTTTCCTCCTCCTTGATTTCGGGGGAGAAGTAGTCGTCGTGGATTATTTCCTTATAAACCTGAAGCTCAGGCTGCTCAATTCCGCAATCGGGGTTATTGGGGTCTTCGATTTCAAGGCCGAGTCGTCCTCTGTCACGGAACTGATAGAACGTGATTCCCGTGAGCCAGGTTGCGTTCTCGTTCTTTACACGGTCGTAAAAGTGCTTTACGATAGAAGCCTGGTCATAAGGACCTGTAACGTCGCCGTCGGCGTTAAGCTCGCTCATTACCATAGGCTTTACCTGACCGCCGCAGATTTCCTTGAAGCGCTCCTGTGAACGCTTTGTAAGCTCGAACACGTTATCGGGGTTTTCTCGTCTGTGGCTTGTGCCGCCTCTTTCGGCAACATCATAAGGCCAGCCCCAGTGAAGCGAGATATATTTATCAACGGACCAGATATCAGTTGCTCTTACTGCTTCGGCGAATTCCTTTTCCTTTTCGATTTCCGTTGCATTGGGATTTTCTATACCGCCGATACAAAGAATAGTCGAAACGTTGGGAGCGTATTCCTTTATGATTTTATGGAAGCGAACGTAAAAATCAGCAACCTCCTGATAGCTTGCACGCTTATTGAAGGAGAACCAGTTACCTGTTGCCTCGTGGTTGATTCTCATCTGCATTCTTCCGAAAGTTCTGAGGTCCTTTGCAACAGCAATCAGCTTTTCGTCATCGAGCTTAGGGTCAACTGTGAGAGTAAGAATTACGTCCTGTCCGTGACGTCTTATGTCTCTCATACAGGTAAAGGGCTCGTCGTCGTGAGTACCGCCGATTCCGCCCTTATAGGTGAAATAGTCGTCGTAAGGGTAATCCCACGCAAAGCTTACGTCGGGACTTGCGTGAACTACGCTTGCTCTTCCGGGCCAGCCCTTGTCGTTGGGGTAGTAGCAGTACATAATATTTACTGCACGGTGCGGTCTTCCGAGCTTATTGAGAATGTAGTCCTGATTGACGTATTCGCCTCTTTCACTTCCGTCGCTCAGGTCAACTGCACATTTTGCGCTTCCCATGTGGATTTTTTTGATTTCTGTGCTCATATTTCCTCCTGTTGTCTGTTGTATTGTGTTCAGCCTTGGCTGAAAAAGTTTCTGACTTGATTATAACACATTATGAAAACGATTTCAAGGGGTTTATAAAAATAATTTCTCACGCTTTTTCTTTGGGCTTTGCCTGTGCAAAAACAGTTGATTTTCATAAGCTGTTGTGATATAATGGATTGAATAGGTGCGCTTTGCGCTGAGCGTTTTTGGCGCTCTGATTGCTTTAAGGGGCGTAAAGGTGTAATAAGTCGGCTGTTGCCGCCCAAAAAGGAGAATTTTTTTGAAAAAGTTTATTATAATAGCGAGCGTCGTGCTTTTTATCGGGCTTCTTGTCGTGTGGAATTTCTTCTCGCTTCAATCGGATAAGGTAGGGCTTCAGGATGACGGCGTTTATTTTGGAATGAATCAGTTCGAGCTTTTTATGAAAAAGGGTGAAAACTACAAAACCTCGTCCGACCCTCAGGAAAACACCACGATATTTACCTTTGACGAGATTATAGGCGAGAAACACGCCGAGGTTTCGTATGAATTTACCGTTGGCGGAAGCTATTCGCTCAAAACCGTTACGGCGGTGATTGAAGGCGGCGACAAGGCTTTTTACGACGAGCTTTGCGAAAAGCTTACGGCGGCTTATTCCGAGAAAAAGGACTTTTCAAATCTAAACGAGAGTCAGACTCCTCCTGCTGTATTTACTCTTGTGACAAAGCCCGACTCCCCTCAGCATACGGTAACGGCTGATTTTTCAGACGGGAAAATTACGGTTGTGCTAACGAGAAATTATGAATATACGATTCTTGAGAGATTTTTCAGCTTTATGAGCTGAAGCTGAAAGGACGGCAAAATGAACAGACACAACATTCTGAGGTTTGAATTTGTCTGACAAAAGCAAACGTATCTGAATTGAAAATAATAACTGAAAGGAAAATTGACTATGATAGAATATGATGAACTCCGACTTGAATTCGAGGCGCTCAAGCCACAGGTAAAGGAGCTTGGAGAGGCTCTTGATATGGACGAAATGACAGCCGAGGTTGAAAGACTTGAGCAAGAGCAGATGCGCCCGGATTTCTGGGACGACGCTCAGGAATCTCAGAAAATCCTTCAGCGCGTAGGCTCGCTCAAAAATAAGATTAATTCCTTCAAAAAGCTTGAAGAAAGCATTGACGACGTGCTTACGATGGTAGAAATCGCAAACGAAGAAAACGATGAGTCAATGCTCCCCGAAATAAAGGAGCTTGCACAGAGCGCAAAGCAGATGCTCGAAGACCAGAAGCTTATTATTCTTCTTTCAGGCGAATACGACAGCAAGAACGCAATCGTTACCTTCCACGCAGGAGCAGGCGGAACAGAGGCTCAGGACTGGGTAGAAATGCTTTACCGTATGTATAACCACTGGGCAGAGCGCCATCATTTC